>JBBRSX010000173.1:0-13295 GCA_038244925.1 Hyphomicrobiales bacterium
AATCGGCGCATGGCAACGGCAGCGCAACGCCGCTTGCGCACGCATTAAATGGATGTTCACAACCGAAAAAGCCCGCGCCAAAATGGGCCGCGCCTATCCCAACGCGTCCAAAGAGTCATAATCACAGTGGCGAGGTACTAGTTGATCACCGAGGCTGATCACGATCGCTCTCACACTTCAAACGCACCGGAGGCATACGCGGGCGAGCGTCGGCCGCGAAGGGGCGACGCCGCACCATTGCGCGAAGCTTCTGCCGGAAGGTTGAACGGCAGGTTAAGGTACCGGTTTTGTTGCAATTTTTATCGACATCACCGCAGTGGCATGTCCGAGAACATGGTCTACGAAGTCAAAAGAAATTGCCAACGAAACAATCCAGGCCATCCGTTGTGCCGCATCACGAATTGCTTCGCAGAGCCCGTCATCGGGCGGCGCTTCGCGCCGACCCGTTGTCTCGTAATGACGGGGAAAGACCTACTTCCCCCACACCTCGTTCGCCACCTCAACCGCGAGGCGCAGCTTGGCCCACTGTTCTTCCTCGGACAGGATGTTGCCTTCCTCGGTCGAGGCGAAGCCGCATTGCGGCGACACCGCGAGCTGGTCGAGCGGCACGAACTTGGAAGCCTCTTCCAGGCGCCGCTTGATGTCGTCCTTCTTCTCGAGCTCGCCGAACTTCGAGGTGATGACGCCCACCACCACGACCTTGTTGCCCTTCGGCAGGTAGCGCAGCGGCTCGAAGCCGCCGGCGCGGTCGGAATCATATTCGAGGAAGTAACCGTCGTAATTGGTTCCGGCCAGCATGGTCTCGGCCACCGGCTCGTAGCCGCCGGACGAAATCCAGGTCGAGCGGAAGTTGCCGCGGCAAACATGCGTCGTCACCACCATGTCGGCCGGCCGCTCGGCCAGCGCGTAGTTGATGACGCGGGCGTAGATCTCCTGCAGGCCGTCCGGATTGTCGCCACGCTCGCGCGCCTTCTGCAACTCTTCCTGCGAGCAGAGATAGGCCCAGACCGTATCGTCGAACTGCAAATAGCGGCAGCCTGCGTCGTAGAATGCCTTCACCGCCTTGCGATAGGTCTTGCCGAGATCCATGTAGAACGCTTCGAGGTCGGGATAGACCGCTTTCGAGATCGCCTTGCGGCCGCCGCGGAAATGCAGCACGGCCGGCGACGGAATGGTCATCTTCGCCGTGACATGGGCGGTGTCGCACTGCTTCTTCAGGAAGCGGAAATGATCCAGCATCGGATGGTTGTCGGGGAAATCGAGCTTGCCGATGACGCGGATGGCGTCATGCCGGGTCTGCACGCCGGTGAACTGGATGCCCGAATCGGGATGGTAGAGCTCGCAACCCGTCAGATCCTTCAGGAAATCGAAATGCCACCAGGAGCGGCGGAATTCGCCGTCGGTGGCGAGCTGGAGGCCGGTCGAGGCCTGCCGGTGCACGACCTTCTCGATCTCGATGTCCTCGGCCTTGCGCAGATCGTCAGCCGTAATCTCGCCCTTCTCGAGCCTGGCGCGCGCTTCCTTGATGCGCTGCGGCCGCAACAGGCTGCCGACTTCGTCGGCACGGAACGGGGCTTTGGTTCTCTGCATGGTCTCAACTCCCGAGAATTTAATGTGCTGCGGCGCCCGCGACGCCGAGATAGCGTTCGAGCACCGTGGGATCGGCCTTCAGCGAGCGGCTATCCGCATCGTGAACGATCGCGCCGCGCTCCAATATCACAACTCGATCCGCCAACCCCAGAATCTTTTGGGCATTCTGCTCGACGATGATAGAGCAGATACCACCTGCCCGGGTAATGGTGCCGAGTGCCCGCAGCAGCTCCTCGACGATGATCGGCGCCAGCCCTTCGGTCGGCTCGTCCAGCAGCAGCACCCTGGGGTTCAAGGTCAGCGCGCGGCCGATCGCCAGCATCTGCTGCTCGCCGCCGGAGAGCTGGTTGCCGAAATTGCCACGCCGCTCCCTGAGCCGCGGGAACATCTCGTAGACCCTTTCGACCGTCCAGGGCCCCGGCTGGGCCACGGCCGTCATGTTCTCTTCCACCGTCAGCGAGCGGAAGATGTTGCGCTCCTGCGGCACCCAGCCGATCCCCGCCCGAGCCCGCTGGTCCGGCCGCATCGCCGTGATATCCAGCCCACCCAGCGAAAGTGTGCCGCCGAAGCGGCGGGTGACGCCCACGATCGAATTGATCAACGTGGTCTTGCCGGTGCCGTTGCGCCCCAGCAGCGCCAGCACCTGGCCTTCGCCCAGCGTCAGCGATATCGAGGGCAGCACCACGGCCTCGCCGTAGCCGGCGCGGAGGCTGTTGATGGCCAAAAGATCAGACATCGGCAGCCTCACCGAGATAGACCGCCTTGACTTGGGGATCCCGCGCCACCTGGTCCGGTGGGCCTTCCACCAGCATGGCGCCGTTGACCAGCACCGAGATGCGGTCGGCGAACGAGAACACCAGGTCCATGTCGTGCTCGATCAAGAGCACCGTGACGTCGCGCGGCAGCGCGGCAACGGCCGCCAGGATATCGTGGCGCTCGCTTTCGGGGACACCGGCGGCGGGCTCGTCGAGCAGCAGTACGCGCGGTTTGGTCGCAATCGCGACCGCGATCTCGAGCAGGCGCTGCTTGCCGTAAGGCAGCGTCGCAGTGAGCTCGTTCATCACATCGAGCAGATGAAAGCGCGAAAGCGTCTCTGCGATCTCCTGATTGACGTCGCTACGCGTTCCCATCCGCCGCCACCAGTCGCCGCCGCGGCCCAGCCGTTCGGAGACCGCGAGGCCTACGGTTTCGAGCGGGGTCAGGTCGGCATAGAGCTGGTTGATCTGGAAGGTGCGGGATAGCCCGCGCAGCACCCTGGTGTGAACCGCCAGATCGGTGATGTCGTTGCCCTCGAGCAATATCCGCCCGGCATTGGGCTTCAGGACGCCAGTCAGCAGGTTGATGACGGTGGTCTTGCCGGCGCCGTTCGGTCCGATCAGGGCATGGCGGGCGCCCTGCTCTATCCGGAGCGATAGGTCGCATGTGACCCGAAGACCGCCGAAGGATTTTTCCAGTCCCCTGGTTTCCAGAGAGATCTTCATCGCGTGTCGCTTTCGGGAACGGCAATGACGGCTTTGCGTCCGGCGAACTGCCTGATCACGAGGTTAGGCAACCACAACGCCCCGCGATGGATGCGGTCCCGGCCGACCAGCACGATCACGACCAGCACCAGGCCAATCCAGAACTGCCAGTATTGCGGCGTGATGGTCGAGAAGAATTCCTGCAGCATCTTGAACACGACGGCGCCGATCAGCCCGCCATAGAGATAGCCGGCGCCGCCGATCACGAGCACCAGCATCAGGTCGGCGGAGCGCTCGAACGAGAACACGTCGAGCGACGCCAGCGCCGTGGTCTGGGTGAACAGCGCGCCGGCGATGCCGGCATAGAACGCCGCCACGGTGTAGATCGCGATCAGCCGGCGATTGACCGGCACACCGATCGCAGAGGCCCGCAGCGGATTGTTCCGGATCGCGCGCAGCGACAGGCCGAACGGCGAGTGCACGATCCGCCGCGCCAGCAGGAACATCAGGAACAAGACAATCAGCGAGTAGAAGAAGCCGGTCTTGCCGAACATGTCGAACGCAAACACGCCGAGGATCGGCGCCATCTCGATGCCCTGCAGGCCGTCGGAGCCACCGGTGATATTGGAGAACCGTTCGGCCAGCGCTTCTAGCAGCAGCGCGACGCCGAGCGTCACCATCAGCCGGGTCAGATCGACGCCCCGGATCACCAGAAAGCTGGTGAAGAAGCCGAGCACCGTGGCGACGAGCCCGGCCGCGACCAGCGCGATCACCGGCTCGGTGATGATGCCATGCAGCGCCATCAGCCCGGCCGAATAGGCGCCAACGCCGAAGAAAGCGGCATGGCCGAGCGAGACGATGCCGGCGTAGCCGAGGATCAGGTCGAGCGAGAGCGTGAACAGCGCCAGCCGCACGATGTCGGTCATGATCAAATAGCGCGACGGAAACAGGAACGCGCAGGCAAGCGCCAGAATCCAGAACGCGATCTCGGCCGGGCGCCAGCGGGCGCCGGCCATGGCGTGGGATGAGACGTCGGGAAGCGCGGTCATCGAAGGGCTCACCGCGCGGCGGCGCGGCCGAACAGGCCGTTGGGGCGCCAGATCAGGATCACGATCATCATGGTGTAAATCACGAACGGTCCCATTTTCGGGACGTAATATTTGCCGGCGACGTCGCCGATGCCGAGCAGCAGCGAGGCGAGAAACGGTCCCGTGATGCTGGAGGAGCCGCCGACGGTGACCACGATCAGGAAGTAGATCATGAACTTCAGCGGGAAATACGGGTCAAGTCCCAAAATCTCGGCGCTCAGCGCGCCGCCGAGACCGGCCAGGCCGCATCCGAACGCAAAGGTGAACGCAAATACCTGCGGCACGTTGATGCCAAGCCCAGATGCCGCGCGCGGGTCGTCAACCGCAGCCCGCAGGCGGCTGCCGAAGCGGGTGCGCGCCAGGATCAGTTGCAGCGCCAGCGTGAGCAGACCGCAGATCACAACGATCATCAGGCGGTAGCGGCCGATGCCGACGCCGACGAAATCGAACTGGCCCTCCAGCGCCGCCGGCAGCTTGATGAATATCCGCGACGACCCCATGATGTAGTCGACCGCCGCCACCGACATGAAGACAAGGCCGACCGAGAACAGCACCTGGTCGAGATGGCTGCGGGTGTAGAGGTGGCGGTACAGCGCGCGCTCCAGCACCACGCCGATCAGGGCACTGGCGACAAAGGCCATCGGCAGCGCGGCAAAGAACGGCCAGCCGGACTGGTTGACCAGCACGGCGCAGACATAGCCGCCGGTCATCGCGAACGCGCCATGGGCGAGGTTGACGAAGTTCATCAGCCCGAGCGTCACCGCAAGCCCGCAGGCGAGCACGAACAGCAGCATGCCGTAGGCGACACCGTCGAACAGGATGGTGAACAGCGTGGTCATAATCTAGCTCGCTGATCCGAAGTAGAAGCAAGAGCCCCTCACCCGGATCGCTGCGCGATCCGACCTCTCCCCGCAAGAGTGGGGCGAGGTTGAACGCTCAAATGTCGCGTGTTTAGTTCGTCTCGCTAGCGAAACGACGTTCCCGCCACGAATGCCGCTCGACTCCCTCGCCCCGCTCTTGCGGGGAGAGGGTTGGGGTGAGGGGCAAGCCACAAGCACGGACCCGTCACTTCTTCGTCTTGCCGGAGTCCTTGACCGCTTCGAAGGTCGCGAATTCGACGTTGTAGAGTTCGCCGTCGACCTTCTCGACCTTGCGGATGTAGATGTTCTGGACGATGTCGCGGGTTTCCGGATCGATCATGATCGGGCCGCGCGGGCTCTCCCACTTCATGCCCTTCATCGCCTCGATCAGCGCATCGCCGTCGGTCTTGCCGTTGGTCTTCTTCAGCGCCTCATAGATCAGGCGAATGCCGTCATAGCCGCTCACCGCCATGAAGCCAGGGCGCGAGCCGAACGCCTTCTTGTAGGCGGCGACAAATTCCTTGTTCGCAGCCGACGGATGCGCTGCCGAATAGAGATGCGCGGTGACGGTGCCGAGCGCCGCATCGCCCATGCCGTTGAGCAGATCGTCGTCCATCACGTCGCCGGGGCCGATCACCTTGATGCCCGACTTGTCGAGCCCGCGCTCGGCATACTGTTTCATGAAGTTGACGCCCTGCCCCGCCGGCACGAACACGAACACGGCGTCGGGCTTTGAGTCCTTCATGCGCTGCAGGAACGGCGCGAAGTCCGGATTGGCCAGCGGCACCTTGACCTCTTCGACCACTTCACCGCCGCCGGCGGTAAAGTTCTGCTTGAAAAAGGTCAGCGCGTCATTGCCGGGCGCATAGTCCGACGTCAGGATCGCGACCTTCTTGATGCCGTTCTTGGCGGCCCAGTCGCCGATGATGGTTGAGGACTGCGCCAGCGTGAAACTGGTGCGCACGATATAGGGCGAGCGCTCGGTAATGATCGAGGTGCCCGCCGCCATCACGATCTCGGGAACCTTGGCCTGCGTCGCCAGCGGCGCCGCCGCAAGCGCCGCCGGTGTCACGCCGAAACCGGCGATGAAACTGACCTTGTCGTTGACGATCAGTTCCTGGGCCAGACGCTTGGTATTGTCGGGAACCGCGGCGTCGTCCTTCAGGATGATTTCGATCTTCTTGCCGGCGACGGTATCGCCGTTCTGCTGCATGTAGAGCTTGACGGCATTGTCGATCTGCTTGCCGGTCGAAGCCTGGCCGCCGGTCATCGGCAGGATCAGGCCGATCTTGACGGCGTCCTCGGCTTGCGCCGGCGCGAGAGCCAGAACGCCGGCGACAGCGCCCGCGGCGAGCAATATTTGACTGCGAATGGACATGAAAATTGTTCCTCCCCTGATCGGTCTTGTGCCTCGAACCGAGTCCCCGGCCCTTGCCTCACCATAGCCCAGATTTTTCGGCCGTGTAGCGAGGCGACATGGCGTCTTCCGCCGGCGCGTTGTCAATCGGGACGAAGGGCGTGCCTTCGGCGACAGACATCCCTATCTCCCGGTGGCAACGACAGGCCGACGCTAGGTACTATGATACTATCACGGCCACCACCTGCTCGACCGGCCGCTTCCAAATAAGCGCCGTAACATTTGTACGATCGTACAAATAAAATGGTCCTGTCAACACAAACGCCAGCGTTGGGCCGGCGCCCGGGCGCTGTGGTCCACGATCCATAAAGGTCAAGGTTGTAGCTTGCCGCCGATGCCGATCAGAGCCCGCCATATCGCCGCACTCATCGCCGCAGTCCTGGCGGGCTGCAGCTTGAGCGGTTGCGGAACCATCAACTCCAACCTCGCGGCCGGCGTCAGCGACGCCATTCCGGTATGGGCCGGCGGCATGCCCGCCGACGCGCCGCCGCGTCCGGGCACCGCGAAGTATGACGAATACATGAGGGAACGCGAGAAGCAGCGCCTGATGCCGGCCGCGGAACGGAGCGGAGAAACCAAACCAGCGTCTTCCGCGCAGGACGCCATTCACTGACCCCAGCGTCGCGAGGAACCCGGTTCCCGCGGACAACACGCAATAATCCCTACAAAATCGCCGCTGGCATTGCACAAGCGCGTATGGCAGTACGACGGCGGCCAGGCGGCACTCCTTCAACATTTGAATAGATCGCACGGCACTGCGCCGGGCGAATGGGATTTTCGATGCGCTGGTTTCTCGGCACCATTGCCGTCCTCATCATCGCGATTGCGATCTATCTCGGACTGGCGGCCTCATCGCTTGCCACGCTGGCGGCGGCCGCCCGCGCCGGCGACATCGCAAAGGTGCTTGAGAAGACCGACACCAGGGCGGTCAGTCGGTCGCTGGCCAACCAGATCGTCAACGCCTATCTCGACCGGATCGGCGCCACCCGCCAGGTCGGCGCAATGGAAAAGATGCTGATCAATACCTATGGCGCGAGCATCGCGGACGCGATGGCGGCCAGAATGCTGACGGCCGAAAACCTCACGCAGATCCTGAAGAACGGCAAGGTCGATGCCTCGCAGGGACTGCCGTCGTTTGCGGGCTTGCCGGCCTTGGGCGATTTGCAGACCGGCACCTGGCTGTCGCTGCTCGGCCGCGTCGACTTCATCCAGCCGGTGCTGCTCGGTATCCGCGTCAGCGACAAATCCGATCCTGAAAGTTACGCTGCGATCGACTTGCACTTCACCGGCGGCGAATGGAAGCTTTCCGGTATCGAACTGCCAAAACCCATCGCTCGCACGCTCGCCGCCAGCTTGCCGGTCAAGTAGATTTGGTCCACAACCGCCGCGATTTTGCGAGAGCGGGGCAAGGTGGACGCGCAGTCAGCCACACAGCATGGAGGAAGTCTGGTCATCGGCGGCACCGGGCTGGTCGGCAGCTATCTGCTCGACCAACTGGCGCGCCGTGGCGAGCGCCCGTTCGCGTTGTCTCGATCGCCGCAGACCAGAGCGGACGCCGACTGGTTCACCGGCGACATGGAGAAGCCGGAGACGCTGAAATTTCCGGATTTCGCGACGCTCTATTGCACGGCTGATGCCATCCTGCTCGCACCGGTGCTTGCCCGCCCGTTCAATCCGTCGCTGAAGCGAGTGGTGGTTTTCAGTTCGACCAGCGTGATCACCAAGCTCGACAGCGAAGTCGCCGCCGAACGCTAACTGTTGCGGTCGCTGACGGACGCCGAACAAAAGATCGTCACGGCCTGCACGCAAGCCGGCATCGACTGGACCATCCAGCGCCCGGCCTTGATCTACGACGCCGGCCGCGACGTCAACATCACGACTTTGTCGCGCTTGATCCGCCGCTTCGGTTGCATGCCGCTGGTCGGCGGCGCGACCGGCTTGCGACAACCGGTGCACGCCGAAGACCTCGCGATCGCTGCGATCGCGGCCGCCGCCAGCCCGGCCGCAGCCAACAAGTTCTATTCGCTGCCGGGCGGCGAGACGCTGACCTATCGGGAAATGATCGGGCGTATCTTCGATGGCTTGCGGATGCCGCGCCGCACCGTTCCGGTGCCGGCCGTATTATGGCGCGCAGGCTTTGCAATGGCGAAACCGCTGTTTCCGGAATCCAACGTGGCGATGGGCATCCGCATGATGAAGGATCTGACCTTCGAAGCCACGCCCGCGATCGAGGACCTTGGCTGGAAGCCGCGGGATTTTCATCCCGAGTTCGATTAGTTTTGACGCGCTTTCTTCACGACTTCGCTCGAAAACGCTATCCTAATCCATGAACACCACGGTCTTGCGACCGTTGAGGATGACGCGATCCTCCAGATGATGCCGCATGGCGCGGGCCAGCACGCGGCGTTCGATGTCGCGGCCCTTGCGCGAGAGATCCTCCGGCGTGTCGCGGTGGCTGATGCGCTCGACGTCCTGGTCGATGATCGGGCCCTCGTCGAGATCGCGGGTGACGTAATGCGCGGTGGCGCCGATCAGCTTGACGCCGCGCTCATGTGCCTGGTGATAGGGACGCGCGCCCTTGAAGCCCGGCAGGAACGAGTGGTGGATGTTGATGCAGCGCCCCGACAGGCTTGCCGACATCTCGTCCGACAAAATCTGCATGTAACGCGCCAGCACCGCGAGATCGGTCCCGCTGTCCCGCACCAGCTTCAGGACGGCCTGTTCCTGTTCGCGCTTGTTCTCCTTGGTGACCGGCAGATGGTGGAACGGAATATCGCCGAAATCGAGCGCGCCATAAACCTCGCGCGGATGGTTTGAAACGATCGCGGTCGGGATCATCTGGAGTTCGCCGGTGCGCCAGCGGTAGAGAATGTCGACCAGGCAGTGATCGGATTTGGACACCAGCAGCATTACGCGGCGGCGGCTGGCGCGGTCGCGCATCTGCCAGTCCATGGCAAAACGATCGGCAATCGCGGTAAAGCCGGTCTGCAGCGCCTGCAATTCCACCGTGAGATCGGCGGGCGCGAACACCACCCGCATGAAGAACTTGTTGGTCTCCATGTCGTCGAACTGCTGGGCGTCGAGAATGTTCTGCCCGTTATGGGCGAGAAAGGTCGACACCGCGGAAACGATGCCGGGGCGGTCCGGACAGGACAGGGTCAGGACGAATTGATGATCGGGCATGGCGGACTTGGCTACAATTCAGGCAGGAGGATGAGGCGGCAAATTTGTGCCCTGCTCTATCACCACGGCTGCGCTTGCGCCAATCACGAAAGGAGGGTCAGGATGAACAAATCGCGGACGATTTGCG
This sequence comes from Hyphomicrobiales bacterium, assembly GCA_038244925.1. GTDB lineage: Bacteria > Pseudomonadota > Alphaproteobacteria > Rhizobiales > Xanthobacteraceae > Bradyrhizobium. Next base: position 9,726 of record JBBRSX010000173.1, read on the forward strand.
TTAGGATTCGATCATGGCTGACAGACTGAACGGTTACCGCATCCTGATCCTGGAAACGCGCGAAGAAGCGGAGTTTTCCCGCCTGCTCACCGAACAGGGCGCCGACGTGCTGCAATGCCCGATGTTCACAATTCAGGACGCGCCCGATCCGGCGCCGATCGAGGCCTGGATCGGGCGTTTCATCGCAAAACCCTGCGACGACATTTTGCTGATGACCGGCGAAGGCTTGCGCCGGCTGATGAAGGTGGTTCGGCGCATCGGCGTCGAGCCGCAGTTCACTGCGGCTCTCGGAGGCGCGCGCAAATTCATCCGCGGCCCAAAGCCCGGCAAGGCGCTGCGCGAGATCGGGCTGGAGCCGCAGGTGACGACGGAAAAGCCGACCTCCGAAGGCGTTGCCGAGATGCTGTCGCGCGTCGACTTGCGCGGCCACAGAGTCGGCCTGCAGCTCTATCCGGACAAGTATCACGGCGTGCTGATCGGCGCCATCAGGGCGCAGGGCGCCTCGGAAGTCGATACCGTGCTGCCCTACGCCTACGACGCGCAGGCCGCCGACGCCAATATCGTGACCGCCATAGACGAAATGGCCGAGGGGCGGATCGACGCGATCGCGTTGACCAATCTCGGGCAGGTCCGCCGCCTGGTCGAAGTCGCGCGCGCGCGCGGCTGCGAGGACCGGTTGCGGCAAGGGCTGGGGCAAACGCCGATCGCCTCGGTCGGACCGGCGGTCTCTGACGAACTCAAGGCGCTGGGCTTGCGTACCGACATCTATCCGGCCGACGACGCCTTCTTCATGCGCCCGCTGATCTCGGCGCTGGCCACAGCGCTGGCGAAAAAGCCGCCGCGAGCCTCGGCGCGCCGGATCTAATCCACCTTGGCGCCCGCAAACTTGACGACCTTGCCCCATTTGTCGGTTTCATTTGCCAGCAGCTTTCCGAAATCCACCGCCGAACCCGGCAACAGAAAGGCGCCGAGCTCGGCAAAGCGGGCCTTTGCCTTGGGATCGGCGAGGACTTCGTTGACCGCCTTGTTGAGGCGCTCGATGATTTCGGGCGGCGTGCCTTTCGGTGCGCCAATGCCATACCAGGCGCTGGCCTCGTAGCCGGGCAGGAAATCGGCGACGACAGGCAGATCCGGCAGCACTTCGGAACGCGTCGTGCTGGTGACGGCCAGACCGCGCAGCTTGCCGGATTTGACGTGCTCGGCGCAGGTCGGGATGTTGTCGAACATCACCTGCACCTGCCCCGCGATCAGATCGGTGAGCGCCGGCGCGCCGCCGCGGTAGGGCACATGAACCATGTTGGTCCCGGTCATCATCTTGAACAGTTCGCCCGACATATGGATCGTCGACCCGTTGCCGGAGGACGCCATGTTGAGCTTGCCCGGATTGGCCTTGGCATACGCGATCAATTCGGGAATCGAATTGATCGGCAGCGACGGATGCACCACCACCACATTGGGAAAGCGAATGATGCCCGCGACCGGCTCCATGTCGCGCAGGAAGTCGAAATTGAGCTTGTCATAGAGCGTGGCGTTGATGGCGTTGGCAGGCGCGACGAGCAACAGGGTGTAACCGTCCGGCACCGCGCGCACCACCGCTTCCGTCGCGATATTGGTGCCGCCACCGGGCCGGTTCTCGATCACGAACGACTGTCCGAGCCGTTCCGACAACCACTGTCCCATCAGGCGCGCGGTGAGATCCGCCGAACCGCCCGGGGTATAACCGATCACAAGCCGCACCGACCGCGCCGGATAGGTCTGCGCGCTGGCACCCCCGGAAGTGACAGGGAGCGCGGCAGCCCCGGCGGCCAGTTGCAGGAATTGACGACGCTGAAGCTTCATGACGCCTCCCTAATTCACCGATGGCTTTGCAGGCAGGCTAGATCAACTCACGGGCCGCGCCAACGGTGCTGACGCCGCAGGCGCTGCCTCCCTACTCCCCGTAGTGGCGCAAGCGTTCGAGATCGAGGACGGTGACGCCGCCATATTCGAGCCGGAGCAAACCCTGCTGCTCCAGCCGCTTCAGGCATTGGTTGGCATTCTGCCGGGAGATGCCGGAGAGCGCCCCTATCTCCTCCTGCGTGATCTCAAGATGCGGCGTAAGGTCCGGATAGAGAATGGGATTGAACAGTGAGGCGATCGAGCGAGCCAGTCGCGCGGTCGCATCGAGCGTGCGGCCGTATTCCAATAGCGCGATGAACTGCCCGAGACGCTCGTTGAGCTGCCGGACCAGAAAACGGTTGAAGCCGACGCTGTTCTCGAACAGCCACACAAACGTGCTGCGGTTCATCATGGCGAGCCGCGTGTCACGCAACGCCACCACGTCGTAGCGCCGCGGCTCGTTCTTGAGCACGGTGCCCTCGCCGAACCAGGCGCCGGCGGTGAGACCCGCAAAACTCGCGGCCTTGCCGCCCCGGGACACGATGCCCATCCGCGCCAGCCCGGTGACGACGCCGGTCCAGTAGTCGAACTGGTCGCCGCGCATGAAGATGAACTCATCGGCGCGGTAGGATTTCTCGACGATGCCGGCGCGCGCGATCTCGATCTCGCGCTCGCTGAGTTCGCGCGACCAGGCCGCGATGCGTTTCAGGTAATCCGGAGCAATCATTGTTTCATCGACCGCCGTCGCCCATGACCCCAGCCCTCATATTGCACTGCAACAAATCATCCCAACGACCGCATCCGGCTTCACGAAATTTGCTGACCAATTGTCAGGCAGAAGACATTTCAACGTATCGCTTTCCCTTATTGAGAGCCACCTCGTGCCGGCTCGCCGATGGTCCCGTCGGATGGCATGGGGAACGGCCGGGAGGTGCGGGGTGCGGCGTTACCGCGCAGCGGGTTCGGCCCGACGTCAATAGTCGGATGGCCTAGCGGTAGACGCCGATGTAGGATCGCACCATCAAGTGCAAAGATAGATAAAGAGCGCGCAAAGCGCCGTATCTGGAGGAATGGGTTGGCTTATTCTTTGGAAGTGCGCGGGGTGTCACTGCGCTTTGGTGGCGTCCGTGCGCTGACCGAAGTCAGCTTCGGCGTCAATGATGGCGAGCTGTTCTCGATCATCGGGCCGAACGGTGCCGGCAAGACCTCGATCGTCAATTGCATCTCGGGCCGCTACAAGCCGACCGAGGGCCAGCTGTTCTATCAAGGCCGCGACATCACCGCGCTCAATCCGAACGCGAGGCCCTCGCTCGGAATCGGCCGCACTTTTCAGAATCTCGCGCTGTTCCACCATATGAGCGTGCTCGACAACATCATGGTCGGGCGGCACCACCTCCTGAAAAACAACTTCATCACGGGATCGCTGTACTGGCTGACCGGCGCGCGGCGCGAGGAACTCGAGCACCGCCGCAAGGTGGAAGAGATCATCGACTTCCTCGACCTGCAGTCGGTGCGCAAGGCCACCGCCGGTACCCTTCCCTACGGCCTTCGCAAGCGCGTCGAATTGGCACGTGCGATGGCGCTGGAGCCGCAGCTGATTCTGCTCGACGAGCCGATGGCCGGCATGAACTTCGAGGAAAAGGAGGACATGGCGCGCTACATCGTCGATCTCAACGAAGAGTTCGGCATGAC
>JBBRSX010000174.1:0-13049 GCA_038244925.1 Hyphomicrobiales bacterium
ATCTGGTCGGCGGCGAAGGCAACGGGTTCGCCATGGGCCAGCATCGCCTCGCCTACGGCCGGTTGCGCCACGGCATGCACAATGTCGCCAAGGCCCAGCGTGCGCTCGACATGGCGGCAGCCCATGTCACCTCGCGCTCGACCTTCGGTCAGTTGCTCGCCGACCGCCAGGGCGTGCAGTTCATGCTCGCGGACTGCGCGAGCGAACTCTACATCGGCCGGCTCATGCTCTTGCATATCGCCTACAAGGCCGAGAAGGGCCTCGACATCCGGCAGGAGAATTCGATCGCCAAGATTTTCCATGCCCACATGGTGCACAAGGTGATCGACACCGCGATCCAGCTTCACGGCGCACTCGGCTTTTCCCAGGATACGCCGCTCGCCAAATGGTACACCCAGGTCCGCGCGCAGCGGCTGGTCGACGGCCCTGACGAAGTGCACAGGTGGAAGATCGGCAAGAACGTCATCAAGGCGTTCCGCGAGCACGGCACGACGGCGGGTGCCTGCGGCGGGGATTTGCTGTAAGGCTTGGCTCGTCATTTCGGGCCGGCGCTTCGCGCCGAACCCGGAATCCAGAGGTAAGTAAGCGCAAACCATGTCGAGATTCCGGATCGACGCGCATCGCGCGTCGATCCGGAACGACAACCTAGCCCCGCTCCTCCGCCACCGCCTGCCAGGCAATGTCGCGGCGGCAAAATCCATCCGGCCATTTGATGCGGTCGACCGCCGCATAGGCGCGCTGTTGCGCCTCCAGCACGGTCTTGCCCATGGCGCAGACGTTCAGCACGCGACCACCATTGGCCAATACAGCACCATCCTTCGCCACCGTACCGGCGTGGAAGATTTCGACGCCCTCGATTTTGGCGGCGTCATCGAGTCCCTCGATGCGCGTTCCCTTGGCGTAATCGCCGGGATAGCCTTTTGCCGCCATCACCACCGTCAGCGCCGGATCGGGAAACCAGCGCAGATCAAAATTCTTCAACTGCCCGTCGCAGGACGCCAGAAACGCCGGCACGATGTCGGACATCATCCGCATCATCAGCACCTGGCATTCGGGATCGCCGAAGCGGACATTGTATTCGAACAGTTTTGGGCCCTGCGCCGTTACCATCACGCCAGCGTACAGGATGCCGCGAAACGGCATGCCACGCTTTTTCATGCCGGCGACCGTCGGCAGGATGATGCGCGACATGATCTGGTCGTGAACTTCAGGCGTCACGAATGGCGTCGGCGAATAGGCGCCCATGCCACCGGTGTTCGGTCCCTGATCGTGGTCGAACACGCGCTTGTGGTCTTGCGCGGTGGCGAGCGGGATCGCTGTTTCGCCGTCGCACAGCGCAAAGAAACTGATCTCGCGGCCGGTGAGAAATTCCTCGATCACGACTTCCGCGCCGGCGGCGCCAAAGCCGCCCTCGAACATCATGGCAATGGCGTCCTCGGCTTCGCGCAGGGTCATCGCCACGACGACACCCTTGCCGGCGGCGAGCCCGTCGGCCTTGACTACGATCGGCGCGCCCTGCGCGCGCACGTAAGCCAGCGCATCGTTCGCGTTGGTGAAGCGGCGATAGGCGCCGGTCGGAATATCGAACTCGTTGCAGAGGTCTTTGGTAAAGCCCTTGGAGCCCTCGAGCTGGGCGGCCAGCTTGCTGGGGCCGAACGCCTTGATGCCGACGGCCGTGAGATCATCGACGATCCCTGCCGCCAGCGGCGTCTCCGGCCCGACCACGACAAGATCAACGGCGTTGCGCCTGCAGAAATCGATCACCGCGGCATGGTCGGCAACATTGAGCGCGACGCATTCGGCCTCGTTGGCGATGCCGGCATTGCCCGGCGCGCACCACAGTTTGGTCAGCAGCGGGGAAGCGGCGATCTTCCATGCCAGAGCGTGTTCGCGGCCGCCGGAACCGAGCAGGAGGATGTTCATGAGGTGAACCGGATGCGGGGTTTCGAAGCGCAGTCGGTCGCACGAGTCCCGCTTAGGGCGCAAGGGGGTAAGTTGTCATTCCCCGGTGCGCAATTGCGCAGCTGAGGGCGTGCGGAGCACGAGCCCGGAATCCATACTCCCGATCGTGGTTATGGATTCTCCGAGGTGCAATTGCACCTCGTAGCTCACGCTGCGCGTGCCCCGCAATGACAGTGGTTACTGCCCCGAGCCCGCAATAATTTCCTGCAGCATCGCGACATGGCGGGCGAACGCGCCACGCCCCGCCGCGGTGGCTGTCACCGTGGTCTGCGGTTTCTTGCCGACAAAGGCCTTTTCGACCGCGACATAGCCCGCTTTCGACAGCGTCTCGATATGGGCGCCGAGATTGCCGTCGGTGGCGCCGGTCAGCTTTTTCAGCCGGGAGAATTCGAGCCCGACGCCCTGTGGCAGCACGTTCAGCCCCGCCATGATTCGCAGGCGCAGCGGCTGGTGAATGATATCGTCGAGTTCGGCCATCGGTCAGCTCCGGCGCATCCAGAGCCCGCCCAGGATCATCCCGCCGCCATTGACCACGGCCATCCACGGATCGAACCAGTTGCCTACAAAGAAATAGCCGATCAGCGTCAGCGCCGTGATCGAGAGACCGAGGGCGACGAAGGCATAGCCGAACCAGAGGCCGGCGATGGTGTAGCTCATCATGGCGTAGAGCGACCAGAACGTGGCGAGCTGGCGCGGCGTGAAATGACCGAGCACGCTGCTGAAGAAAAACCCGAACGCAAAATAAAGCAGGAACGCCACCAGCATCCGCCCGCCAAAGGCGCGCACGCCGGCCTTGGGATAATTGAACGTGCTGATGGCAAGCGAGCCGAGCACGCCCACGGCATCGATCGCAATCCAGATCCAGCCGCCATAGCGAGGCCAGAGGTAGGTCAACATATTGCCGGCGAACACCAGTGAACCCCACTGGATCAGCAGCAGGCTGGCGAGATTGTAAATTCTGGACTGACGCACCCGCTGCACGATCGCATTGATGTCGCTGAGCGCCTCGGAGGCCTGCAGGCTGTCGATCATGGTTCAGGTCCCCGGCGTGCGATGGGCGACAATGTCGTCGGCGATCGCGGATACCGCCGCGGGTGCGCTGACGATTTCCATGTGATTGGCGCCGGCGATCAGCTTGACGGGAATATTTGGTCCGACCGCCTCGCCAAATTTATCGGGGAACATCAGCTCATCGGCAGCACCTGCGAATAGCGTGAGCGGCCTGCCGGCGGCGGCGACGTCGGCCCGAAAATTGCTGGACGCAGCGAAATTGCGCATCAGCCGGTATGAATAGGTCGACGCCAGGATCTGGCTGCTGGCGGGCGCGACCGCGAAGGCGATCGTCGGCAGCGACTCGCAGCAAACGATTCCGAAGCGGTGCAACAGCGACAGCGCCAGGAAACGCGGAATGTCCGGGCTCGCCCAGCCGCCCGCGTTCTTGCGGCTGCTCGGCGCATCGTAACCGAGATAGGGCGCCAGCAGCACCGTGCGCGCGAACAGGTTCTGGATTGGCGAGGCGGCGACGCGCAACGCAAAGCCGCCGCCGGAGGAATGTCCCACCAACGTCAGCGGCGCGGCCGGACTGGACGTGCGGATCACGCCGACAAAATCGGCGAGGTCATCCTCGAGCTGGCCGAGATAGGCAATGTCGCCGCGCGTACCAGACGCACCGTGGCCGCGCATATCAGGCGCAAAGGTCTCGACGCCCCGCGCCGCCAATCCCTTGGCCAGTGCATGGACGGCAACGCTCGATCCAGAGGAGCCGTGGACGACGACGGCGACCTGCCCGCTCGCCGGCGCGCGGGCCGGGTAGTGCCGGTAGCCGAGCTGAGTACCGTCACGGCCGTAGAAACGTTCGATGGCGGGCATATCGCTGCGATCCACCGCGCCAGCGGTCTTTGAAATCGAGGCCAGTTCGGGCGGCCGCTTCACCGGCGAGGCAATCAACGCGCCCAGCACGAGTGCCATAAGACCGATCAGGGCAAAGCCCCAGAGAATGGCTTTCAAGCTTCCGGAAACAATGGTCGCGACCACGGGCAGCCTCCAATATTTTTCTAAATACAGAGAACTCTGTACTACAGAGTATTCGTTTTCGCAAGCCGAATTGGCGGGGATGGCGAAAAATCCTTACCTTGCGCGGACGCTCCAAATGCCCGAATCGATGGTCCATGCCTGCTGCAGAGAAACTGACCAACACCCCTGAATTGACCGTCTCGGAGCTGTCCTCGGCCCTGAAACGGACGGTGGAGGACACCTACGGGCATGTCCGCGTCCGCGGCGAAATCTCGGGCTTTCGCGGGCCGCACTCGTCCGGCCACTGCTATTTCGCGCTCAAGGACGAGAGCGCCAAGATCGAGGCGGTGATCTGGAAGGGCGTGCATGGGCGGATGCGGTTCAAGCCGCAGGAGGGCCTCGAGGTCATCGCGACCGGCAAGCTCACGACCTATCCCGGCTCGTCGAAATACCAGATCGTGATCGAGGCCATCGAGCCCGCCGGGGTCGGCGCGCTGATGGCGCTGATGGAGGAGCGCAAGCGCAAGCTTGCCGCCGAGGGCCTGTTCGACGAGGCGCGCAAGCAACTGCTGCCATGGCTGCCGGAAGTGATCGGTGTCGTCACCTCACCGACGGGGGCGGTCATTCGCGACATCCTGCACCGGCTGCAGGACCGCTTTCCGCGCCGGGTGCTGGTGTGGCCGGTGAAGGTTCAGGGCGAGGGGTCGGCCGAGCAGGTCGCCGCCGCGATCCGCGGCTTCAACGCGCTGCCCGAGGGCGGCAAAATACCACGGCCGGATCTGCTGATCGTCGCGCGCGGCGGTGGCTCGCTGGAGGACCTGTGGTCGTTCAACGAGGAAATCGTGGTGCGCGCCGCGGCCGACAGCATGATCCCGCTGATCTCGGCGGTCGGCCACGAGACCGACATCACCCTGATCGATTTTGCCGCCGACAAGCGCGCGCCGACACCGACGGCGGCCGCCGAAATGGCGGTCCCGGTGCGTAGCGAGTTGTTCGTCGAGGTGACGGCGCTGGCGCGGCGAACGATGATCTGCTGGCAGCGCAGCCAGGAGGCCCGCCGCAACGAATTGCGCGCCGCCGCTCGCGCGCTGCCGGGAGCGGCCGAACTGCTCGCGATCCCCCGGCAGCGGCTCGACAGCGCCTCCGGCGCCCTGCCCCGCGGCCTCAAGGCCAATACCCACGCGCATCATCGCCGCTTCGCGCAATTGAGCGCCGGCCTGACGCTGAAAGTGCTGCACGGACAGGTCGCGCACGCCCGGCAGCGCCTCACGGTCTCCGGCGAACGCATCAAGCTGTCCACCCGCGCGCTGCTGCGTCAGCGTAGGGATCGCTTTGCCGGGCTGGAGGTGCGGCTGAAGGCCTCGAAACTTTCCAACGCGCAGGCGCAGCGAAATCTGATCGCGCGCGATCGCGAGCGCACGCAGCGCCTTGCCGAGCGCGCCCGCCGCGCGCTGGTGACGGTGATACAACGGCTGGAGGCGCGTGTGGCATCGAGCGGGCAATTGCTGTCGGCGCTGTCCTATCGCGGCGTGCTCGCGCGCGGTTTTGCTTTGGTGCGCGATGAACACGGCCATGCCTTGCGTGCGGCAAGTTCAGTAGGACCCAACGCGCGTCTGTCGATCGAATTCGCCGACGGCAGCTTTGGCGCCACCGCGGACGGCGACCGCCCGCCCGCAACATCCGCGCCCGCGAGTCCGGCGCAGGCCGCCCCGCGCGAGGCGAAGACGATGGCGGCCAAGCGCGTGGTCAAGCCGATCGATCAGGGCAGCTTGTTCTAAATCACCGCGCCAGCCATTCGGCGACACGCGCTTGCGAATCCGAACGCGCTTCCGCGTCGGTGCCGATATGGCCGAGTTCCGGCGACGCGACATCGGTGCTGGCGATCGCGTGCAGCGGCAGGTTGGCGCGGTCGAAGTCATGCGACGCGCCGGGATAGATCTCGATCCGGATCAGCGCACTGCGGCCGCGTGCGCCGTCGACCATCTGGCGGCAGGCGGACGGCGAACTGACGTCGTCTTTGGCGCCGATCATCAACAGCGTCGGCACCCGCGCGCTCCAGCCGAGGCCGGAGGAAACGCGGCAATCCGGATAGAACGCAATCGCGGAGCGAAAATCCGGAACGGTGCCGCGCGACGACAGTTGCGGACGCACCGCCCACAACAACGCGCTGCCGCCGCCCGCCCAACCCATCAGGCTGACGCGGTCATGCGCGACCCATGCCTGCTGCGACAGCCATTGCCGCGCCGCGGTGATGTCGGCCACCCGCTCGCGGCGGGCCAGCACATGGCGCTCTTTGACCCGGCATTGCGGCCCCAATTCGCGCGAGCCGAAACTGTCCGGCAACAGCACCGCATGACCGGTTTTCAGGAGCTGCTCCGCCCAGTCGCGGTAGCGCGGCAGTACCGGCTCGGAATGTCCGCCCAGCCCGCCGCAGCCATGCAGCGCTATCACGGTGGGAAACGGTCCGTCGCCCTCCGGCTTGTAGAGCTGCGCATGCAGGGTCAGGTTCGCCGACGATATCTCGACCTGATGCGGGGCCGGTAACGGCGCCGCGTTCGCGGTACCGGCCACGGCAAGGAGCGTCAGGAATAGCGTTGCTGACAAAGGGCGCATCGGTCTCGGTCGGATCATGATAGCGCTGCGGATGCAGCGAGCCATGGATATGAATTTACCATGCGGGATGGCCCCAAAATCATCACAAGTAGGTGGGTTTCAGGGGCGGACAGTACGACCTATTTATGATAGATCGAATCCCGAAAATACACTTGGCTGGACCCCTCGCGGGACGGCCGATCGGAGAGTTTGACGGTGCTGAATAAATTCGGTCCCTCGGGGAATGGCGAAGCGCAGGTGCAATATCTGGACGGCGATTTCCGCGTGATCTCGCCGGGAACCTATGTGCGCTGCGCCATCACGGATGTGCGGATCCCGCTCGACGAGTTGAAATACTGGAGCGTCGACCTGCAGGAGGCCTATTCGGTTCCCAACGCCGTGCTGCAGCGGCACTTTCCCGGCGAAGTGAAGGACCAGAACTAGTCGTCCTCGCGTTGCTTGCTCTCGCGTGCCTTGAACAGGCGCGCGGTGATGAATTTCCGCAAGGCCGCCGCGTCGTCGAAGGCGAGCGTCACCGCGAAGGGCGTAATCTGCTGCGCCCAATCCGGCAGGCTGCCGCCGCGCTTCAGCCGCGCCAGATCCTTTTCCGTCGTTACCAGCGTCAGCGCGTCGCGCTTGGCTTCGGCGATCAGACCCTTAATCTCGGTTTCCGAGAACGGATGATGATCGGAGAAAGCGCGCCGCTGCACCACATCGATGCCGCTGGCTTCCAGCGTATTAAAGAATCGGCGGGGATCGCCGATGCCGGCGAACGCCAGGACGCGCCGGCCGCGCAGCAACGCCACCTGCGCCTCGTCCGGCTTCAGATGCGCGCACAGCACCGGCTTGCCCTGCGCGGCGATCCCGGCGGCCACGGCCTCGGCGGCGTTGCCACTGCCGACAATGATCAGCGCATCGGTGCGCGCCAGTTGCGGTCGCAATGGCGCACGCAATGGACCCGCGGGAAACACCAGCCCGTTGCCGACACCGCGGTCGCCGTCGATTACGATCAGCGACGCGTCTTTGGCCACAGATGGACTCTGAAAACCGTCATCCATCAGGATCACGCTGGCTGCCAGCGACCGCGCCAGCGGCACGCCGTCCGCACGCTTGCGCGCGACCACGACAGGCAGCGTGCCCGCCAGCATCAGCGGCTCGTCGCCGACATCGGACGCCGCATGCCGCGCAGGATCGACTCTCAACGGCCCGCGTAATTTCCCGCCATAGCCGCGGCTCAGCACCACCGGCGTCTCGCCGAGTTCGCGCAACAATTTTGCCAGCGCCAGCACCGTCGGCGTCTTGCCGGCTCCGCCGACGTGATAGTTGCCGACGCAGAGCACGGGGATGCCGGCCTCCAGACCCCGGTGCCGCAGACGGTTGGCGGCGATGGCGCCATAGATCGCGCCAAGCGGCCTCAACAGATGCGATTTCCACGAAGACGGGCCGTGCCAGAAGCGCGGCTCACGCATTCGCCGCTCCCATCTCGATCCGCAACTGCAACAGATAGGGCTCGAGCGCGGTGAGCGTCCGCTCCAGCGCGCCGCCGAGCTGTTCGACCACGCGCTCGGAGGCCGCAAGCTGGACTTCGCGCGCCTTGGGATCGGCCAGCAACTGACCGAGCTGCTTCACCAGCGCTTCCTGGGTGTCGGCCTTTCGGGCGCCGCCGGCGGCGTCGAGCGTTTCATAGACATCGGTGAAATTGAAGACGTGCGGACCATGGACAACGGAAGCACCGAGCTTGACCGCCTCGATCGGATTTTGTCCGCCATGCGCGACCAGCGATCCGCCCATGAACACGATCGGCGCCAGCCGGTAGAACAGGCCCATCTCGCCCATGGTATCGGCGACATAGATGTCGGTCGCCGCGGTCGGCAATTCCTCGCGCGAGCGCAAGGCCGCATTTAGTCCGGACGCGGCAATCATGCGCGCGATCGCCTCGCCGCGGTCGGCATGCCGCGGCACGATCACGGTCAACAGTTTTGGAAAAAATCCGGCAAGCGTCTTGTGGGTTTCGACCAGAATCTCTTCCTCGCCGGGATGAGTCGAGGCCGCGACCACGACCGGGCGGCCACGTGTGACCGACATCAGCCGCTCGAGCTTGCCGGCATCGGCGGGCGGCGCGGGAACGTCGAGTTTCAGATTTCCGGTGACCGTGACGTTGCGGCTGCCGAGCGCCGCGAAGCGCTCGCCGTCGAGCCGGGATTGCGCGAGGCACAGCTCGAAGCGGCCGAGCAGCGCCGAGATCGTGCCGGAGACGCGGCGCCAGCGCGGAAACGAGCGGTGCGACATCCGGCCGTTGATCAGCACCATCGGCAGCCGTCGCGCCGCGCTCGACAGGATCAGGTTCGGCCATAAATCCGATTCGATGAACAGCGCCAGCGATGGCCGCCAGTGATCGAGAAACCGCGCGACGTAACGCGGCGAGTCGTAGGGCACATATTGATGGATGACGTCGGGCGGGAACCGCTTGGCGACGATCGCCGCCGAGGTCACGGTGCCGGAGGTCAAGAGGATGCGCAGATTCAAGGCCCGCAGCTTTTCGATCAGCGCTGCGGCTGCCAGCACCTCGCCGACGCTGGCGCCGTGAATCCACACCAAAGGTCCAACCGGGCGGACATCGGCGCTGACGCCGCGGCGCTCGCCGACGCGCGCGGGATCTTCCTTGCCGAGCTTCAGCCGCCGGTTGATCAACGCAGGCGAGAACGGCACCATCGCGGACGACAGTTTCCGGTAGACGCGCAACGTCATCGGCAGCGGATCAGCCAAGGGCGGCCTCCGGGCGACCGACCGCGGCATAGGCGCGCCGGGTCGCTTCGTTCAGATAACTCTCTACCTGCAGGCGCAGTTTTTCCATGGTCTCGGCATCGGCGTCGGGCGGCACGTGGACCGCATCAATGCCTACCACGGCGCCGCGGCCGAAGGGTAAATTGATGGTAGTGGAGTCCCAGTTTTTCAACCTGACGAAGCGGCTGGTCACCATCGCAAACGGCATGATCGGCCGCCCCGATTCGCGCGCCAGCATGATAACCCCGAGCCCGACCACCCGCGCCCGCTTCGGCACGTCGGCGGTGGTCGCGACATTCCAGTTGTCTTGCAGCGCATGCAGCATTTCCCTGAAGGCACCGACGCCGCCCTTGCGATGAAACGCGCCGCCATGATCGCCGGAGCCCCGGATCGTGGCGATCCCGAGCCGCTCGGCCGCGATGGCGTTGAACTCGCCGTCGCGGTGCCGCGAGATCAGGACCTTGGCGCGATGGCTTTCCTTGGTCTTGATGAACGGCGTCATGAAATGCTGGCCGTGCCAGAACGCAAAAATCGCCGGCTGCTGAGCCTCGACGATGTCGTAGACGTCGGCCGGGTCGTAACTGAAGCGGTTGGTCAGCCAGACCAGCCGCAGATATTCGGCCGCGAGGAAACCCAGCGCGCGCTGAACCCAGCTGCTGCGCAGCAAATCGCGAAAGAAACGTTTCAACGTGAGGGCTTCGCGTCTTCGCTCGGGTCGAGCAGCCGATGCAGATGGACCACGAAATAGCGCATGTGGGCGTTGTCCACGGTCTGCTGCGCCTTCGCCTTCCAGGCCGCATGCGCGGTGGCGTAGTTGGGATAGACGCCGACGATCTCGACGGCATCGAGGTCCTTGAACGTCGTGTGCTTGAGGTCGGTCAGTTCGCCGCCGATGACCAGGTGAAGCAATTGCGGCTGGGCACTATCTGGCATGATGATTGTTCCTAACGAGATGCCCGGCAAGCAAGTCGGTCGTGTATAGCGCAAGACGCGCGACGTGTGGCGAAGGATTTGCAGCGCGTAGTACTACGGATTCAGGGCAGCGGACGATTTCGAAAATGATCGACAATGCGTGCATGACGATCGCGTCCCGCTGCCAACAGCACCCCGTGCGCCACCTCCCGGCGATTGTACTCAATCGTATCCCCCGAGAGCGCGGTCATTCTACCATCCGCTTCGTGCACGATCAAATTCGCCGCGGCAAGGTCCCAGTCCCGGCTCTGACCGCCCGCAAAAGCGGCATCGAGGCTACCGTCCGCGACCCGGCACAACCGCAACGCCAGCGAACCGATTCGCGGAAACAGCGTGATCTCGTCCGATGAGGGACTCAATCGCTGTACCAGCGGCTTTGGACCCGCCATGCGGGAAAAATCCAGCCCGATTCCCCCGCTGGCGCGAACCGGCCGCCCGTTCAGCACCGCGCCCTGCCCGCGCACCGCGAAGAAGAACTCTTCCGTGACCGGCGCGAACACCGCCGCCAGCACCGGCGTGCTGTCTGCGACCAGTGCCACGCTGACGCACCAGTCCTCGCGGTGCGCCAGATAGGCGCGGGTGCCGTCGATGGGATCGACGATCCAGACCAGTGGCTTGCCGAGGCGGGTCTCGTCATCGACGCTTTCTTCCGACAGCCAGCCATAATCCGGCGCCGCCGAACGCAGCCGGCTCTCGATCAGATCGTTGACGGCGATATCGGCTTCCGAGACCGGCGACGAGGCGCCCTTGGTCCAGTTCTTCAACTCGGTGCGAAACATCGACAGCGCCAGCGCGCCGGCTTCCCGCACCGTGTCCATCAGCAGCGCGGCATCGCGCGCGGTTATGTTTTCGGCCGTGTCAGCGTCCGCCAAGCGTCAAGCCCTCGACCCGCAGCGTCGGCGCATTGACGCCGTAACGAAATTCCAGGTCGTTGGCCGCGGCCAGCGACTTGAACATCGGCAGCAGATGGCCCGCGATCGTCACCTCGCTGACGGCGTAGGTGAGCTCGCCGTTCTCGATCCAGAAGCCGGAGGCGCCGCGGCTGTAATCACCGGTCACGCCGTTGACGCCGGAGCCGATCAGGTCGGTGACGTAAAAGCCCTGCTTGATGTCGGAGATCAGTTCTTTCGGCGTCACCGTACCGCCTTCGAGATGCAGGTTGTACGACCCCGGCGACGGCGACGACGAGACGCCGCGATGGGCATGTCCGGTCGTGGTCATCCCGAGCTCGCGCGCGGTCGCGGAATCCAGGAGCCAGGTGGTAAGCACGCCAGCGTCGATCAAAGCCTGCTTACTCACCTTGACGCCCTCGGCGTCGAAGGTCTGCGAACGCAACCCGCGCACTCTTAAGGGGTCATCGATGATGCGAATGTTGGCGGGAAACAGCTGCTCGCCGAGACGGTCTTTGAGAAAACTGGTCTTGCGCGCGATCGAGGCACCGTTGATGGCGCCGACGAGATGGCCGACGATCGATCCCGACGCCCGCGGGTCGAACACCACAGGCACCTTGCAGGTCTCGACCTTGCGCGGATTGGAACGCGCCACCGTGCGCTCGCCGGCCTTGCGGCCGACGCTTTCGGGCGAGGCGAGATCGGAGGCATGCGGCGCCGACGTAAAATCATAGTCGCGTTCCATACCGGTGCCGTCACCGGAAATCGCGGTCATCGAGATGCCGTGACTCGAACGCAGGTAAGAACCGTGGAAACCGGTCGAGGTCACCAGCACCATGCCGCCGATGCCGCTCGAGGCCGAAGCGCCGCCGGACTTCGACACGCCCTTGACCGCCAGCCCTGCCGCTTCGGCTTCGCAGGCGCGGCGTTCGAGTTCGGCGGTGGTCGGAACCTGCCTGTCCAGCAAATCCAGATCGGCGAATTCATGTGCCAAAAGAGACGGGTCGGCGAGGCCGACATATTTGTCGTCGGGCGCCACCCGCGCCATCGCTACCGCCCGCTCGGCCAGTTTGGCGATGCCGTCGCCGGAAACGTCGTTGGTCGAGACCACGGCCTGGCGCTGCCCGACCAGCACGCGCAACCCGACGTCGTCACCTTCCGAGCGCTCGGATTCTTCGACACGGCCGTCGCGTACTTCGACGCCCTGCGATACGCCGCGCACCGCGACCGCGTCGGCGGCATCGGCGCCGGCGCGCTTGGCGGCTTCGACCAGGCGCTGCGCCAGGGTCGAGAGTGCCGATTGATCGAACAGGTCGGAATTGGTGGCGGGTCTGGAAAGCGGCTGATCTGTGGATGGTGAAGAGTTCACAAACAAAATCCCTGACATTGTAGCGAGTGGGAACGCCGGCCGGCAGACTCAGCAGATGTGCCTGATTCACAGGGATTTCAAGCATCTTGCAGCGTCAAATGCCAGACAATTTCGGCATTCGTGCAAGGTCTCGTCAATCATGTGAGCCAAGGTCTTGTCAATCATGCGGGCGAATGCAGGGCGGGTGACCATGGGTTAACCAGCCTTTTTAAGCCGAAACGGAAACGCGTCCGCTAAGGTCTCACCTATCGACCGGGAACATAATCCCGGCGGGGAGATAAAGCCGTGGGGCGTCAAACAGCAACAAGCGGGATCAATCCCGCCGGGTCGAGCCGTGTCTTGCGGCTCGACCCTCTTTCCCTTCCGCTCCGCTTCGATGCGCACGATACGCGCGCCGACGGCGGCGTGCGGAACATCGAACTTCACCGCGAACGCGTCGTGCTGCGCCGTGCCGTCCAGGGCATGCG
>JBBRSX010000175.1:0-13046 GCA_038244925.1 Hyphomicrobiales bacterium
CTTCGCCCCATGAGGGAATCACGAAATCGAATCTGCAAGGTTCCGATGCCAAAAGCACCAAAACCTTGCAATCTCAAATCAACGTTCCAACCGAAATGCGATTCCAGATCAGCCGCTTAGCCGTTCTTCACGGACGACTAAATCGGTGGCGTCTATGCGCTCGGCGCCGGTGACGGCCTGGAACGTATCCTCGAACTCGTAAGCGAGGCAGAACGCGACCAGATCGGAAATCCGGCGCTGCGATAAGAGCAAAACGTTGCCGTGCACGAGCCCGCGCCTGCGATCAGTTCGAGATTTGTGGGTGCGACAAAATGGCAACAAATCATGTTTCGGCCATAGTGACAATGCGCGCGGGGAGATCTCGCACGACACCGTTAATTCGACCCGAGCCCTTCGGTACGTTGCCGCCGGTTGATGGTTTTCGTGCGCCTGGCCTTGTAATTCGTAAACGAGAATTAACGCTTTGTGGCCGCGCGGACACGGTCGTGCAAATCGGTCACACAAATCAGGATTGTGCCGCCGTTCTTCCTGTGTTCGCTAGAGTTCATGATCGGATTCGTCGCTGCGGCGTATGCTGTGATTCGGGTCAAGGGTTACTGGTGACTGCTTCCGTGGGGAGTTCCGACATGCCAGCCTATATCCATCATCACGACGACACCGAACCGGCTTTCGTGATTTGTCCGAGTTGCGTCGGACTTCCGATGTTCGTGCGCGACGTCGAGCCGCACTGGAGCATGGCGAAGATCGACTTCACCTATGAATGCGCCGACTGCGGCGCGGAAATAAAGCAGACCGTGGTGAAGCCGCAGCTGCCGCATTAACCCACCCTGCGAACAAACTAAATCTGCCGCACCACATGCGGCTGGCCCTGGTCGCACTCCAGCGCATCGCGATCCCATTTCGCGGCCACCGCTGCTGCCTCATACGTGCTTTGCAGGAAATCGAGCAGCGCCTTGTCGGGATCGGCGGCCGTGCGCACGGCATCGTAGGGCAGGATGAATTCGCCGGCCGCCTCGCCGAAGAACGCCACTTCGGACTTGACTTTCGCCGCGCGAAAACCCGCAGGCTCGGGATAGGCGTAGGAATAGAACGCGGGATAATCGATCGCGCCGCTGCCGGGCCAAAATCCGGCGCTGCTGACCTCATGCGAATAGGCCTCGCACGCCACCGTGTCGGGCAGGTTGGGCACGCCGCCGGGATGACGCGGTGCGCGACGGCCCGAGAAGCGCGTTACCGCGAGATCAAAACTGCCCCAGAAGAAATGCACCGGGCTCGCCTTGCCGAGGAAGCCGGTGCGGAATTGTTTGAAGACGCGGTCGCAATTGACCAGGATCTGCAGGAAGCGCCGCAACGCGTCCGGATCGTAGGACGCATGCGCGGTATCGACCGAGAATCGCACCGGCTCCGGCAATTCGTTCGGCATCTCGTCGATGGTGACGGCAATGCCGAGTTCGGCGAGTGCGGCCATCGTGGCCGCGTAGAAGCTCGCGACCGAGTGACCGGCCAGCGCGAACCGCCGATGCGCGCCGTCGCTGGTCGAGATGTGCAAGGCGTGATCGATGAAATCGAAATCGATCTGGAATGTCCTTGTCCCATCCGGCACCGGCGAGGTCGTCAACCCGCGCGGGGTGACATAGAGCGTCACATGCCAGGAGTGATTGAGCCAGGGTGACTTGGTCAGCCGGATCTTGCCGACGATCTGGGTCCAGAGCTGCACCGTCGCATAAGTGTCACGCCACGCCGCGGTCGGCAATTCCGGCCACGGGGCCTGTGAAGTGTTGCTCATGCCGGAACTCCGTGTGTGCTGATCGTGAAGACAGATGGCGTATCACGGTTTGGCCCGGGGCCCCAAAATCGAACAGGGCGGCATCGCTCGAAGCGCGTGCCGCCCAAATCGCATCAGCCATGCAGCTTCTTCGCAGTCTCCGCGATCACACGCCCCTGATAGCGCGCACCGGCGAGTTCGTTCTCGCTGGGCTGGCGGCTGCCGTCGCCGCCGGTGATGGTGGTGGCACCATAGGGCGCGCCGCCGGTGACTTCGTCGAGCTTCATCTGCCCGGCAAAACCATAGTTAAGGCCGACGATCGTCATCCCGAAGTGCAGCAGGTTGGTAATGATCGAGAACAGCGTGGTCTCCTGGCCGCCGTGTTGAGTGGCGCTCGCGGTGAAGGCGCCGCCGACCTTGCCGTGCAGGGCGCCCTTGGCCCAGAGGCCGCCGGCCTGGTCAAGGAAATTCGCCATCTGCGAAGCCATGCGGCCGAACCGGGTGCCGGTGCCGACGATGATGGCTTCGTAATTGGCCAGATCCTCGATCTTCGCGACCGGAGCGGCCTGGTCGACCTTGTAATAGGATGCCTTGGCGACATCAGCCGGCACAAGTTCCGGCACGCGTTTGATGTCGACGGTGGCGCCGGCTTCGCGCGCGCCTGCTGCGACGGCATTCGCCATCGCCTCGATGTGACCGTAAGCGGAATAATAGAGCACGAGTACTTTGGCCATGATGGCTTTCCTTTGAGTTTGCAGATGGGTTGTTGTTCTTGAGACAGTCATGCCCGGGTCGAGCCCGGGCACGACGAGTGGAAAGTTCGGCCTTACGCCGCGTCGACCAGCACCAGTTCGGAATCTTCCAGCGCGGTGATGGTGAGCTTTCCTTCATCGCGGATGGCAGCACCATCGCGGGCGTTGACGCGGACGCCGTTGACTTCGACGCTACCGGCCGCCGGCACCAGATAGAGGTGGCGCGCCTGGGTGGCGTCGTATTCCGCGCTCTCGCCGGCCTTCAGCGTGGTGGCGAGCACCCGCGCATCGGCGCGGATCGGCAGTGCGTCGTCATCGCCGGCAATGCCGCTGGCGATGGTGACGAGCTTGCCGGAGCGATCCGACTTCGGAAACGGCTTGGCGCCCCAGGTCGGCTGGCCGCCTTTCGTGTTCGGCTCGATCCAGATCTGGAAAATCCGCGTCTTGGTCGGCTCCAGATTGTACTCGGAATGGCGAATGCCGCTGCCCGCGCTCATCACCTGCACATCACCAGCTTCCGTGCGGCCCTGATTGCCAAGACTGTCCTGGTGCGTGATCGCGCCCTCGCGGACATAGGTGATGATTTCCATGTTGGCGTGGGGATGGGCGGGAAAGCCGGTGTTCGGCGCGATCTCGTCGTCGTTCCAAACGCGCAAGCTGCCGTGGCCCATATTATCGGGGTCATAGTGGCTGCCGAACGAGAAGTGGTGCTTCGCCTTCAGCCAGCCGTGATCCGCGCCGCCGAGCTTTGCAAATGGTCTGAGTTCGATCATGGGATATTCCCTTCATTGAATGTTGGTAGAGGTGCCGGGCGAAGCGCGCCCGGCTTGGCGTGGATTGAGTCAGGCGCCGAAACCGCCATCGACGTTGAGCACCGTGCCGGTCACGAACGAGGCCTGCGGGCTGGTGAGGAACACGACGCCGGCTGCGATCTCCTCCGCGGTGCCGTAGCGTTGCAGCGCATGCTGCGTGCGCTGGGCCTCCGCGAAGTCGCCGCCGTCCTTCGGGTTCATGTCGGTATCGATCGAACCCGGTTGCAGCACGTTGACGGTAATGCCGCGCGGTCCGAGGTCGCGCGAGGCGCCCTTGCTGTAGCCGACGATCGCAGCCTTGGACGCGGCGTAGTCGGCAAGGCCGGGGAACGAGGCGCGGGTGGCGATCCCGGAGCCGACGGTCACGATGCGTCCGCCTTCGCCCATCAGCTTCGAAGCGGTGCGGATCGCGGTAATGACGCCGTGGACATTGATGTCTTCCTGACGGGCCAGTGCCGCGGTGTCGGCATTGGCATCGTCGACCGCGCCGCTGACGGCAACGCCGGCATTGTTGACGAGGATGTCGAGACGGCCGAATTCTTTTGCGACGTCCTTTACCAGTTGCTCGACCTCGGCCGATGAGGCCTGGTCTGCCTTGAAGGCGCGGGCCTTGACGCCTTTGGCCTTCAATTCAGCCACCACAGCTTCGGCCTTGTCCGGAGAGGCGACGTAGCTGATGGCGACATTGGCGCCTTCATCGGCCAGCGCCCGGGCGCTGGCAGCGCCGATGCCCCGCGAGCCGCCGGTAACGAGGGCAACCTTGCCTGAGAGTTTCTTGGTCATTGGATTTCTCCGTTTCCTGAATTCCGATGACGCCTGGATATGCCTCCCGCTGTGGTATAGAAATAGAAACTATTGAAACTCATTGTTTCCAAAAATGATCTTAAGGGGCAGTCGGCGTGTCCAAACTCCCGGACTTCGAAGCACTGGCGATCTTCGCAAAAGTTGTGGAATTACGGTCGTTTGCGGCGGCCGCGACCGAACTGGTGCTGTCCAAGGCCACGGTGTCGAAGGCGGTCAGCCGGCTGGAACAGCGGCTTGGCGCGCGGCTGTTCAACCGTACCTCGCGGCGGTTGGCGCTGACCGATGCCGGCCAAAAACTGGCCGAACGCGCCACGCGCCTCCTGGCCGATGGCGAGGCAGTCGAGAGCGAGGCGCTGTCGCAATCGATGGCGCCGCGCGGGCTGGTGCGGCTCGCGGTTCCCATGACGTTCGGGATCAAGGCGGTAGCGCCGATCCTGCCGGAGTTTCTCGAGAAGTATCCGGAAGTCTCGATCGACCTGCACCTGAGCGACGCGACGGTCGACCTGATCGGCGAAGGCTTTGATGCCGGCCTGCGCATCGCGCGGCTGCCGGATTCCTCACTTATCGCGCGGCGGCTATGTGCGATGCCGCGCTACACGGTGGCGGCGCTGTCTTATCTCAAGCGCTACGGCCGGCCGACGCATCCGATGCATCTGGCCCAGCATAAGTGCTTCGGCTACGCCTACCTCTCGACACCCAACGTCTGGCACTACATCAACGCGTCGGGCGAAGAAGCCAGTGTGCGACCGGCCGGACAACTGCGCGTCAACAACGGTGAGGCCTTGTTGCCGTCTGTCATCGCCGGCCTCGGTATTGCAGATCTGCCGCACTTCATCGTCGGCGACGCCATCGCAGCCGGCGAGGTCGAGGTGATCCTCAAGGGCTGGAAGCAGCCGGAAGGCGCGGTGCATCTGGTGACGCCACCCGGCGGCCCGCGCCCAGCCCGGGTCGAGGTGCTGGCGGAGTTTTTGGCGCAGCAATTTGCCAAGGGGAAGAAGCGAAAATCCTAGGGCTTCTTCAGACAAAGGCCAATGGTCGGCGGAGTAGCGCACTTCGCACCATCTGATGCACCACCAGAGGGACAAAATACCGAAACCAAGGCCTCGTTTGCGTCACAACTGACGGCGCCGTCCGCTTGCACCGACCGTATGGGTGTCGCAGGCGCACCGGGATCACCCTTGGCGCCGGCGGCGCCGGGAGTGCCTTGGGGACCCTGTGGCCCTTGAGGACCTTGCTGCCCCTGCGGTCCGGGCACGCCCTGGACACCCTGCGACCCCTGCGGTCCGGCTGGCCCCTGCGCTCCCGTTTCTCCCTTGGGACCTGCAGGTCCGGGATCCTTGCCGCATCCTGCCAAGGCCAACGCCGCGCCCATCAGGACAATCGTAACAATCTTTCTCATGTTCGATCTCCGCCCAAAACTCGCCGCAGCATTAAAGGGGCGCGATGGCATTCGCGCAACAGGAAACACTGGCGGCGTGCCTTTGCCGAAGCTAAGCAGTTTAGGCTAGGCTGCCCCAAACAACGAAAACCAAATCGCTGGGGAGAAACTACCGATGAACCGCCGTGAACTTCTCAAAGCCGCAGCCGCACTTCCGCTCGCGCAGACCGTCGTTTCGAATTTCGCCTTCGCGCAAAGCCCGTATCCCTCGCGCAACATCACCATGATCGTGCCGTTTCCGCCCGGCGGACAGGCCGACCTCGCGGCGCGGCCAATAGCGCAGGCGCTGGAGCGGATACTCGGCAAGCCCGTCATCGTCGACAACCGCGCCGGCGGCGGCGGCGGATCGGTCGGCAATGCGCAGGCCGCCCGCGCCGAACCCGACGGTTACACGCTGTGTATGACGCTTTCGTCGCTGGCGGTGTTGCCCGAGGCCGACCGGCTGTTCGACCGGCCGGTATCCTATGAAGTCTCGCAGTTCGCGCCGGTTGCGCGGGTGCTGGCCGACCCGACATTGCTGGCGGTGCCGGCCTCGGCGCCGTGGAAGACGCTGCAGGATTTCGTCGATGACGCCAAAAAACGTCCGGGGCAGATTCCCTATGGTTCTTCGGGTCCCTACGGCACGCTGCATGTGGCGATGGAAATGTTTGCCGCGAGTGCCGGCATCAAATTGCTGCACGTGCCGTTCCGCGGCGCAGGTCCGGCGCTGACGGCTCTATTGAGCGGCACGGTGCAGGCGCTGGCCTCGGCGCCGGGCACGCTGAAGCAGCAGGTCGACGACGGCAAGATGCGGGTGCTGGCGAACTGGGGCGCGGAACGCGTCGCAAGCTTTCCCGATCTGCCGACCTTCAAGGAGCTCGGCTACAAGGATGTCGAGTTCTACATCTGGGCGGGACTGTTCGCGCAGAGCATGCTGCCGGCGCCGATCATGACGCGGCTGCGCGAAGCGCTGGGGCAGGCGGTGAAGGCGCCCGAAGTGATCAAGACGTTCGAGACCGCCGGCAGCCCGGTCGCGTATCAGGACGCGCCCGAGTTTTCAAAGTTCGTCGCCGAAGACAGCGCGCGGCTAGTCGCGGCGGTGAAGAAGATCGGCAAGGTGGAGTAGGGCGCGCGCTTTGCCTTCAGGATTTACGGCAGGCCTTGCTGAAAGCCAGCGCCTTGCTGCCGATGGTCTTGAGCGGAATGTCCTTGGTGGTCTTCGCGACCTTGAGGGCGATCGTTTGCGCGCCGGCCATCGCATCGAACAGCGGATCGGCGGCCGGCAGTTCGCCGACAAAGTTCGGCACGCCTGCCAGTTCGTTCGCGACGGCCTTGCCGGCTACGGTTGCCTTGGCGGCGCCAGCCGTGACGGATGCGGTTACTTTCATATTGGGCTTCAGCGAAGCGTCGGTTTCGCCGATGAAAATCCTGACGCTGTTGCTACGCGGCTTGCAGCTCAACACGAGGTCGCTTTCCTCGGAGCCGTCGCCATACACCAGCGTGACCTGGTTGCTGCTGCTCATCATCGTCCATCTCGGCTTGTCATCGGCGCGGGCGGAAGCGATCGAAGCGAGAGACGGCACGATAGCAAGCAGGGAGAGCGGGAGAATAAAAGAGCGCATCAAAATGACTTCCTGAGATGAAAAATCCAACCAGAGAATCCAATCTGCTCGCCGCTTGACCACGGGTCAACCCGGCGAATCGACACGCCGATCGCCTACTCGGGTGCCGGCGCCTGGCAGACATCGACCCATTCGGCCGCCGTCAATTCCGCCATCCGCTCCGGTGCGATACGCACGGCGCTGTGGGTCGAGCCGGCCGCCGGCACCACGATGTCGAACGCCTTCAGCGAGACGTCGCAATAGACCGGCAGCGGCGTCTTCAGCCCGAACGGGCAGACGCCGCCGACCTCATGGCCGGTGATTTCGGCGACCTCGTCGAGCCCGAGCATTTTCGGTTTGACCCCGAACGCCGCCTTCACTTTCTTGTTGTCCATCCGCGAGGTGCCGGCCGCGACGATCAGCACCACGCGGTCGCCGACCCGCAGGCTCAACGTCTTGGCGATCCGCGCCGGCTCGACGCCATAGGCTTCGGCGGCGAGAATCACCGTTGCCGAACTCATCGTCGACTCGATCACGGCAAGGTCGGGCGCCTTCTCGGCAAAGAAGGCACGAACGGATTCAATACTCATAGGTCAGGATCTCGCCACCAGGTCGGGCAATTCGGAGAGGGCATGGATGCGATGATCGGGGGCGAGCCCGAGTTCATCCATCTGGGTGCGGATCGCCTTGAACATCGTCAAGGGCGCGACGAGGTCGCTTTTGACGCAGGCTTGCGCCATCGCTTCCGGCGTCACCCGTTCGATCCAGGCGACGTTGAGCCCGAACGCCTTGGCGCCGCAGGCGTCCCAGGGATTGGAAGAGATGAACAGCACGTCGCGCGGCGGGATATGCAAAGTTGATTCAATCAAGGTGTAGGCGTCCGGGCTGGGCTTGAAGATCTTGTTGGCGTCGATGCTGATGGTGGCGTCGAGCACGCGGTCGAGACCCGAGTTTTTCACCAGCGCATTCAGCATAGCGGGGCTGCCGTTGGAAAGGATCGCGAGCTTTTTGTCTTTCATCGCGCTCAATGATGCCAGCGCATCGGGATAGAGATCGAGATGCAGGTATTTTTCCATGATATCGGCGAACGCGGCTTCGTCATATTTCAGGCCGAGGCAGCGCAGCGTGTAGGCCAGCGACTCCCGCGTCACCACGGAAAAATCCTCGTAGCGCCGCATCAGCGAACGCAGCCAGGTATATTCGAGCTGCTTGATGCGCCAGATCTGGGTGATGATTTCGCCGTAGCCGGGAAATGCTTCTTCGGTCACGGCGGCGACGGATTGGATATCGTAAAGCGTGCCATAGGCATCGAACACGACGGCTTTGATACTCACTTGTCCTGCTCTCTCTCGCCGATCGTCAACTTCAGAAAATCCTGTACCGCTGACATCGATTGGTCCGTTGCCGATTGGTTGAATTCGAGATGGTGCCCGAGCAACTGCACCGGTGTCTTGAGGCCGGGGGCGTCGAAACCGTGGTAGGCGCCGGGATAGACGACGAGCTTGATCGGAACGCCCTGATCCCTTTGCCTTGATATCCCCCAGTCGTCCCGGCCGTCTACCATATTGCGGCACTCTTTCGCCAACGTCCAATCGTCGAGTTCGCCGATCAGGATCAGCGCCGGCACCGTCATGTTGCCCTTGAAGCCGAGGCAGTGTGGATAGAAGCCGATGGCGGCGCGAAACTTGTTCGGTGACGTCTGCTCGACAATGCCGCGCTCGACGGAAGTCAGCGCCTGCCAGGCGCCTTGCGAAAATCCGAGCACGGCCACACGGCTGGAATCGACAAATCGCTGCTGCACCAGATAGCCCAGTGCGCGGTAGGCATCGAAGGCAAGGTCGACCACGGCGCCGCTGCTGCAGGTATTGCTCAGTCCGCGCGGACCGAAACTGTCGACGGTCAGCGTGACATAACCCCAGGACGCGATCAGTTTGCCCCAGCGCTCGTCGAGCCGCCGCCAGTTGCCGTTGCAACTATGCAGCAGCACCACGGCGGGTGAGGGGCCGGCGCCGGCGGGTTGCCGCAGGTAGCCCTGCAGCGGTTGCAACCGGGAAAGCGGGGTCTCGAAATCGACGACGCTGGCAGAAGTCTCGGTGCCGGCCGCAACGCATCGGGCCAAGCCTCCGATCAGAAGCACGGTCACGAAGGCGGTCGCTCTGACGAGGTTCATGACGGACCTCCATCTGCGCAACAGCTCGCGCGATGGCGATACCCTTATATACCCAAAATCTTCCGGGCGTTGGCCTTCAACACCTTGGCCCGGATCTCGTCGCGGATCTCGAGCTTGGCGAAATCGGCGAGCCAGCGGTCCGGCGTGATCACCGGCCAGTCCGAGCCGAACAGCATCTTGTCCTGCAGGATCGAGTTGATGTAGCGCACCAGAATCGGCGGGAAGTATTTCGGCGACCAGCCGGAGAGGTCGATATAGACGTTCGGCTTGTGGGTCGCGACCGACAGCGCCTCTTCCTGCCAGGGGAAGGACGGATGCGCGAGGATGATCTTGAGATCCGGAAAATCCGCGGCGACGTCGTCCATGTACATCGGATTGGAATACTTCAATCGCATCCCCATGCCACCGGGCATGCCCGAGCCGACGCCGGTCTGCCCGGTGTGAAACAGCGCGATGGCGCCGCCCTCGTTGATCGCTTCGTAGAGCGGATAGGCCATGCGGTCGTTGGCGTAGAAGCCCTGCATGGTCGGATGGAATTTGAAGCCGCGGACGCCGTATTCCTCGATCAGCTTGCGCGCCTCGCGCACGCCGAGCTTGCCCTTGTGCGGGTCGATGCTGACAAAGGGGATCAGGACGTCGAGATGGTCGGAGGCGGCCTCGATCATCTCGTAATTGTTGTAGCGGCGGAAACCGGTCTCGCGCTCGGCATCGACCGGGAAGATCACGGCGGCGATGTTCTTGGAGCGATAATAGGCCGCGGTTTCCGGCACCGTCGGCGGATGCTTGTGCGGCGACTTGAAATAGTCGGCCATCTGGGCCTGGAAATCATCATAGCCGTCGTCGCCATGCATGCCGCAGGGCTCTTCCGCATGGGTGTGGATGTCGATGGCTGTGACTTTATCGATATCGGGCAGCTTGAGCTTGGGCATTGGGGTTTCCCGGCGGCTTGATTTTTAAGTCTGGAAAATTGATTATACTATATAACAAATTCCGCAAGGCGGCAGAAACAAAAGAGCGGAAAAACGGGGAGGGTGATATGGCCCAGGCGGAAGCCTTCGAGACCGATTTCTGGAAAGACGCCAATCTGCGGAAAGCGTGGGACGACATCGTGCCCGGCGCGGCGCGCAAGACCCTGCCGTATACGCTGACGAAAGATGCGATCGAACTGTACTGCAAATCGGTCGGCGAGGATCATCCTGTTTATTTCGACGAGGCCTATGCCAGGACCACGCGCTATGGCGGGCTGATCGCGCCGCCCTCGATCCATATCCTGCTGATGTTTTCCTGCACGCCGGCGGACGACTGGATGCGTTCGCCGGGCACCGTCAATGCCGGGCAATCCTGGAGTTACAACATTCCGGCGCGGCCCAACGACGTGATCCGGCTCGAGGCCCGCGCGCTCGACAAGTTCATCAAGCGCGAGCGGCTGTTCGTGGTGCACGACAACGTCTTCTTCAATCAGCGCAATGAAGTGATCTGTTCCGGCCGCGGCTGGACCATCCGGCCGGTATGAGGGGACGCGCGATGACAACGACCTTTGAAAACCTCAACGCGGGCGACAGCATCGACGGACCGCAGTTCGCGGTCTCTCGCGAATCCATCCGGCTGTTCTGCGACGCCTCGTTCGACTACAACCCGCTGCATCTCGACGACGACTACATGAAGGGCAGTTTCGGCAAGACCAATTTCGGCGGCATCATCATGCACGGCATGAACAATTTCGGACTGATCTCGCGGATGCTGACCGACTGGGCCTATTCCGCCGGCGCGGTCCACCGCAGGCTGGAAACGCGATGGGTCAAGCCGGTACGGCCCGGCGACACCATCCAGCCCACCGGCATCGTGAAATCGAAGCAGGTGACGAAAAGTTCGCGCTGGGTCCTGATCGACGTCATGGTGCGAAACCAGACCGGCGAAAAGGTCGCCACCGGCGAGGCGATGGTGGAGTTTCCGAACGACTGATGGAGCGCCGATCGACGTGATGCGGCTTCGGTCAAAGGCATTTTCCAGCGGAGCATGCCGTCGGACTTGATCCGGGGGACCGAGGTGTTGCTGCGGCAGCTTGATTGTCCTGATCGGACGGGACGGACCGCTCACGCCGACCGCCTTCTGCCAGAGCGCGGTCTTGAGCTGCGCGATGTTGGAATAGTGCCGTTGATTTGCCCGACGCGTCAAATGTTTTCGCGTGCAAGGCCGCCGTGCCGGCGAACACCTTGCTACTTTGCATGGGGTTGTTTTCGATATTTTGGTTGGGAGCAACCTCTACTCGGCCGGGACGCCGCTGTTTCCGCGTGTCGTCAGCCGGCTGTCCTTGGGCCGGCTGGCAAGATGCGTGCTCGGCGCCACCACATCCGTGGCAAGTCCGAGCCGCGCCAGCAGGCGAATGGTGAGCCAGGTGTTGTCGATCTCCCACCAGCGATGGCCGTGGCGCGCCGAGCGCGGGTCGGCGTGGTGGTTGTTGTGCCAGCCCTCGCCGTTGGAGATCAGCCCGACGACGAGGTTGTTGCGGCTGTCCTCGTCGGTTTCGTAATTCCGGTAGCCCCAGAGGTGATTCACGGAATTGACCGCCCAGGTAATGTGCCAGACCAGAACCGTCCGCACGAACACGCCGAACAACAAAATGCTGAGGCCGGTCTGTACGGCATCAGCAGGAGATTCGCCGAACAGCCACGCCGCGGCGAAGCCGGCGCCGAAGTAGAGCGGCATCTGCCCGAGATTGATCCAGACCAGCCAGTTGTGGCGCTCGAGCGCGACATAGAAGCGATCGCGCAGAATATCCCTGGCGTAGCGTTCGTAGATTCCGAGCTTTGACAGTTCGGGCTGGTTGACCAGAATCCAGCCGATGTGACTCCAGAACAGGCCCGCCAGCGGGCTATGCGGGTCCGGCTGTTCGTCGGCGAACTGATGGTGCCGGCGGTGGATTGCGACCCAGCGCGCCGGCGTTTCCTGCAGGCACGACATCGCGATCACCACCATCGTGCGCTCCAGCCACTTCGGACATTTCAGGCCGCGATGGGTGAGCAGCCGGTGGTAGCAAAGGTTGATGCCGAACAGTCCGCACAGATGGGTGCCGGCGATGGCGACGATCAGTCCGCTCCAGCTGAAATAGCCGGGCAGGAAGGCCAGCAGCGCGGCCAGATGGTAGGCGCCGATGACGATGATGTAGGGCCAGTTGAGCTGGAACGGCCGCACGCCCGCCGGCAGCGGAATCCCGGAATTTGCCAGGGACGGGGCGAGGGGTGAGGCGAGGTCGGCGGGGTCAAGTACCGCAGTCTTTGCGATTGGCCGGGGAGCGGTCATCATTCCGGGGTTGGTTCCGTTCCGTGAGAGGTCTCGTCAAAGCATTGGTGCCTGATTCCTCTTATACGGTTCGAAGCTGCGCCGGGGTCCAAAATCTGGGACTAATTGACGCTGCTTTTTGGGAAAATAGCTGGAGAATCAGTTCCATAGCGGAACCGCCGCGCGGACCTCCCGCAATTGCGGGTTTGATTGACATCTGGCCCTGCGATGGCTTAGAAACCGCGCATCCCGGGCGGATCGCGCCGCTGGCGGGGTTAATCCCATTTTGCCGCTCTCGGGCAGGTATTCAGGTTCGGCCTTCAACACGGCCTTTCGAAGCATCAGGATTGTCCCATGAAGGTCCGTAACTCGCTGAAATCGCTGCGCGGCCGCCACCGCAACAACCGTCTGGTCCGCCGCAAGGGCCGGGTTTACGTGATCAACAA
>JBBRSX010000176.1:0-13009 GCA_038244925.1 Hyphomicrobiales bacterium
AAAAGGGGTTCCGGCTCGCTACCTACGCCATGTGGTGGATCAAGGCCTCGATACAAGAGTACATCCTGCGTTCGTGGTCGCTCGTGAAGATGGGCACCACCGCGAACCAGAAGAAGCTGTTCTTCAACCTGCGCAAGGCGAAGAGCAAGATCTCGGCTCTGGAAGAAGGCGATCTCCGCCCCGACCAGGTCCAGATCATTGCCAAGCGCCTCGGCGTCACGACTCAGGACGTGATCGACATGAACCGCCGCCTCGGTGGCGACGCGTCGCTCAACGCACCGATCCGCGACGACGGCGAGGCTGGCGAATGGCAAGACTGGCTGGTCGATAACTCGCCCAACCAGGAAGCCGTGTTGGCCGAGCACGAGGAGTTCGATCATCGCCGTCAGGCGCTGAACGGCGCCATCGGGGTGCTCAACCCGCGCGAACGCCGCATCTTCGAGGCGCGGCGTCTGGCTGATGACCCGATGACCCTGGAAGACCTCGCCGCCGAGTTCGGCGTCTCTCGCGAACGCGTGCGGCAGATCGAGGTCCGTGCTTTCGAGAAGGTGCAGTCGGCCGTCAAGGGCACGATTGCGAAGGCGGAAGCCGCCGTGCTGGAAGCCGCGCACTAACCGCGCGGTCGCCGCGCAACGGCGCGGCTGGAGACATCAAATGACGAAAGCCGGCGGCAACGCCGGCTTTTTGTTTTTTTGGGGGGCTGCTGCTGTTTCAACACCACCGTCGTCGGCGGTTATGGAACGGGTGGTGCTTGTCGTCTTTCTTCGTTCACGGCGCAGCAATAAACATTCGTGGCTATGGGTCCCTGCGTTCGCAGGGACGACAATTGAGAGCGCTCAATAATACGTCTGCAGAAAATCAGCGACGTTGTCGGACAGATCGACCGCAGTTACTCGCCCCACTCCCGCGCCAGCCTCGCCAGCGCGCAGCCTTCGCAATAGCGGGCGTCCTTGAAGTCGATCCAGTTATGGGCATAGACGCGCTCCAACGGAATGCCGTAGCGCGCGCGCAAGACCTTGACCAGAATCTTCCACGCCGCGACCTGCGCTTCCGTCGCGCCGCGCGTCACGTCGGGATAATTGCCGGCGAATTCGACACCGATCGAGGTGTCCTTGTTGACCTGGCGATAGGTCTTGCTGTTGTCGATGTATTTGTTGTCGTTGCGGTCGGCGCCGTCGGTATGGGTCGGAATCAGATTTTCCGCGACCGCCCAGTACACCGTGCCGTCGGTCTCGACCCAGACCATGACGCCGCGCCGGGTCGGATTCCTGTTCTGCTCCTGTGCACCGCCACGGGCCGAACCGGCCGGGCCTTCGGTCTGGTGCACGATGATGTTGCGCCACGGATGGGCCTTTGCGACATCGCCCCATGGCGCCAGCCAGACCACTTTCAGGCCGGGAATGTCGGGGGTGCCCTGGGATCGCGCGACGGTGGCGAGGTCGGGCGTTTGCGCCGAAGCCGGCAAGAAAAAGATGACGGCGAAAGCGAAAGCGAGCAGCCCTATTACCGCGAGACGAAGGTTCATGGTCTGGCGTCCAGTTTACGCACTGGCGCGTATCACGCCAGCTTGCGCTCGGCCATATCCGAGGCAACGGCGGCTTCGAGTTCGGGCGCCAGCGGCGGCGCCGGATCATGGGTGGCAAAGCGATTGCGGCCGCTCTTCTTGGCGTCGTACAGCGCGTAGTCGGCCGCCGCGATCAGGCGGTCGGGGAATCCGCCCGTCTCCCGGGTCCATTGCGCGACGCCGATCGAGACCGCGATCGGAATATCGTGAGCCGTGCACTGTTCGGCATCCGCGCGGCAGACTTCCAGCACGCGGCGCGCGATCATGGCGCCCTCGCGCAACGTCGAGGACGGCAGCACGATGCAGAACTCGTCGCCGCCGGAGCGTGCCAGCATGTCGCCGGGCCGAAGGCGGGTTTGCGCCATCAGGGTGAAATGCTGCAGGCAGGCGTCGCCGGCGGCATGGCCATGGGTGTCGTTGATGCCCTTGAAGCCGTCGAGATCGATGACCAGCAGCGCGAACGGCTGGCCGTTGCGCTCCGATTGTGCGCATTCCTCGGTCAGGCGCTGCACCAGATGGCGGCGGTTACCGACGCCGGTGAGGTCGTCGAGCAGTGCCAGATCCGCGACTTCGTTGCGCAGGTGGTCGATGGCCATCAGCAGGAAGCCGAAATTCAGCGCCATCGACAGGAACACCAGCACCAGCACCAGTACCGACTGCACCGGGCTGAACTGGGCATAGGCGAAACCGCCGGCGAAGCCGGTCAGTGCGGAAAGCAGCCTGACACCGAAAATGGCGATGATGAGCACGGCGACGATGCCGGCCAGCCGGGCCCCCGGATTGACGCGCCCCTCATGCGAGGTCAGCAGCAGCCGCAAGCTCAGTGCCAGCGGCATGGTTTCGGCGATCGAAAACACGGCGAGCCGCCCCGGCACGCTGTCATAGCCGAACGTAAAGAACCAAAGGCCGGCACAGCCGAGCCCGGTCACGAGCAAGGTGAAGCGCCACGTCAGCGGCTGCTGGAAGAATTTGCGGATACCCATCGCGGAGAGGCAGATCGCCAATATCAGCGCGGTGCCGGCGAACAGCAGCGGCACCAGCGAGTCCGTTACCACGACACGCAACATCGCGAGCGAAGCGCCTGCCGCCGCTGCGAATGCCGACCCGGTCCAGAACCGCGCGGGCGCGAACGTCGGATAGCTGCGCATCACGTAGGCCCAGACCAGGCCCAGCGCGAGAAAGTTGACGACGAACACCGTCCAAAGCGTCGGAACGCTCAGCATCGCGAAACCAAGACGTACACGGTTCCGTCTCCCCTGTTGTCCTACCGAACACCCGAAGCCTGCGCTCCCGGGCCTTCCCCCCACGACAATCCCCGTTGTCTTGCAAACAAGGTGCATCGGCGTCGCTTAACGGACTCTCACCGCGTCCGCCGAAACCAAACCGTGGTTTTAAATTGATGAAGAGGCTGCGCGTTTTCCCATCGTTAAGCATGACGCGCGCGAGACGGACGGCGTGGTGGGTGGCGTTTTCGCGAAGAAATCGCATCAAAAGGCATAACAGCTGTGGATAACGTGATGACATCGCCATGACAGCACGCGGAATCGCGCTGCGAATCTGCTCGAATTGTCATCGAGGATGTTGTGAGGCTGGCCCTCCGCCAAGCATGCCTCGGAGTCGCGTTTCAATCCATTAAAACCTTGAGAGGATACTATGGCTAAGAAAGCGAAGAAGGCGAAAAAGGCGAAAAAGGCGAAGAAGGCCAAGAAGTCCAAGAAGTGAATTTTTGCCCGGGTGGCGCGCTCAGTGCCGCCCGGGCATCCACTTCCAGAGCAGTTTTGCAGAGCAGTTTTGCAGAGCAGTTTGAAAGATGGCGGGCCTCGGGTCCGCCTTTTTGATTTTGGGGCGGCCGTTACCGCTCCGCGAAGGCCAGTCTCGCGCCGAGCGCAGCGAAGCCTGCGGCGAAACTCCGGCGCAGCCAGGTCATCACCTTCGGGCGCGAGATGACGCGGTCGCGAACGGAAGCCGCGAACAGGCCGTAGACCACGAACACCGCAAACGTCATCGCCATGAAGGCGCCGCTCAGTTCCAGCATCCGCCCGATCGGATGGCCGTCGTCGGCCGCGATGAACTGCGGCAGGAAGGCGAGGAAAAAGATCGACAGCTTTGGATTGAGGATGTTGATCAGAAATCCGGTGGCAACCACGCGCCGGCGGGAACGCGTCGGCCCCGCGCTGGTGTCGATCGAAAGCGCACCGGTCTCACGCACGGCCTGCCAGGCCATATAGAGCAGGTAGACCACGCCGCCATATTTCAGCGCCACGAACGCCAGCGCGCTGGTGTGCAGCACCGCGGCCAAGCCCAGCATCGCTGCCAGCATATGCGGCACGATCCCGAGCGTGCAGCCGAAGGCCGCGGCAATGCTCGGCCGCGAACCCTGTGTCAGCGCCACCGCCAGCGTGTAGAGCACGCCGGTGCCGGGCGAGGCGACTACGATCAGCGAGGTCAGGAGAAAGGACACTGTCATGCCCAGCCATTACCACGGCGGACGCCACGACGACAGCCGCTAACGACAGACGCTACTGCGACAGACGCTACTACGACAGACGCTACTGTGACAGAGTTGGCCGCGGTAGCACCTGGCGCGACGCCGCAGGACTGGCGCGCGGCTACGAGGGCGGGCGCCCGCTGCCGGGCTCGTCGAGACTCCTCGCATAGACCATCCGCTCCGCCTCGCGGATGACGTCGAGCGGCGCCCACGGCTTGGCCCAGAACCTGGCGCCATTGGGCAGTTGCTGCGGCAGCGGCCGGCCCGACGTGACGATCAGCCCCATGTCGGGATTGTATCTGCGGGCGACATGCGCGAGCTCGACGCCGTTCATGTGACCGGCGAGTTCAACGTCGGTCAGCATCAGCACCACGCTGCCGCCGGCCTGCTCCAGCACCCGTTCGGCGGCCTCCGCGCTTTCGCACTCGATGACGTCGACTTCGCTTTCCTCCAGCAGCAGGCAGATCATTTCCCGCTGTATCGGGTCGTCCTCGACGATAAGTGCAGTCGCGCGGAAGGGTTTTGATTGGCCCATTGGTCGCCTCCTTTTTTGATGTCCCCATCAGAAGTGCAGAGTTGCAGTCCGGGTTAAGCCCCGAAACTTCTTTATGGTTCGGTTCCAATTTGCCAAAGTCGGGGAACCCGCGAGCTCTCGCGGGTTGCTTGTCGTTTCCCTGACCGCAATGGAGTCCAAATGACCGCGATATCCGGAAGTGCGGCCGCCGTCACCGGCGCCGCCAGCGGCATCGGTCGCGCCCTGGCACTGGAATTGGCCAGGCGCGGTTGCGATCTGGCGCTGGCCGACCGCGACGAGGCCGGATTGCAGGCGCTCGCCGCCGAGATCGCCAACATTCCCGGCTGCAAGGTCAGCGTGCACCGGGTCGATGTCGGCGAGCCCGGCCAGATCCGGGACTTTGCGGTGGCCGCCATCGCCGCGCACCCCTCGCTCAACATCCTCATCAACAATGCCGGCGTCGCATTGCTCGGCGGTTTTTCCGAGGTCGACCAGGCGCAAATGGAGTGGCTGATCAACATCAACTTCTGGGGCGTGGTGCACGGCACGCGCGCGTTCCTGCCGCATCTCGGCGCGCAGCGCGCCGCGCATATCGTCAATCTCTCGTCGATCTTCGGCATCATCGCCCCGCCCGGCCAGACCGCCTATTGCGCGGCCAAGTTCGCGGTGCGCGGCTTTTCCGAAAGCCTGCGCCACGAACTGGCGATGGCCAACAGTCCGGTCAAATTGTCGGTGGTGCATCCCGGCGGGGTGTCGACCAACATCGTGCGCAACTCGCGCACCGGCAGCGGCGTCTCCGACAATGCCCGCCGCGCCGAATCGATCGACCGCTTCGACGCCATGGCCAGGACCACGCCGCCCGCGGCCGCGTTACGCATCATCGAAGGCATCGAGAAGAACCAGCCTCGCATCCTGATCGGCGGCGACGCCCGGTTCATGGATCTGCTGCAACGGTTTCGCCCGGCGACCTATTGGGCGGTGCTGGCGAAGCGGCTCGCGAGGGTGACAGCACCGGAGAAGAAGTAGTTCGTCATTGCGATACTGACAGACAGCTCCCTCTTTTCTTTTCCGGAGCTCTCCTTCCCCTCTCCCCTTGTGGGAGAGGGTGGATCGAATGAGCGTCAGCTCATTCCAGACGGGTGAGGGGGGTGTCTCCGCGGATAGAGACCCCACATCCGGCACGGACTTCGTCCGCGCCACCTTCTCCCACAAGGGGAGAAGGGGAGAAGCGTCGTCATTCCGGGCTCGCGCTTCACTACGCTCGCAATGACGGGAGAGAGCGAACTACCGTCCGCCTAGCTGATCCGCGAAATACCCGATGGTCTTGCGGTAGATCGTGGCCCGGTTCCACTCGCGCATGGCTTCGAAATTCGCCGTGCCCTCGCCGTAGGGCGCGCCCATCTTGAAGCCGCTCGTGTGCAGCAGGTTGGCGGTGGAGGCCAGCACGTCGGGGACGCTGTGGCGCAAGTCGACGTGGCCGTTGCCGTCGAAATCGACGCCGTACTTGATGTAGGACGACGGCAGGAATTGCGTCTGGCCGATCTCGCCGGCGAAGGCGCCGATCAAGTCCCGCAACGGCAGATCGCCGCGCTGCAGGATCTTCAGCGCCGCGAGCAGTTCGCCCTGGAACAGTTCAGTGCGGCGGCAATCATGCGCCATGGTCATGAGCGTGCGGACCACCGGCATCTTGCCGATATCGCCCTTGCCGAAATCGGACTCCAGTCCCCAGATCGCGATGATGATCTGCCGCGGCACGCCGAACCTGGCCTCGATGCTGGAGAGCAGCGCGGCGTGCTTCGCCAGCATCTGCCGGCCCATGTTGATCCGCCCGGCGCCGACGCGGGTCGAGACATATTGCTCGAACGACTTGTTGAAGGTGCCGCGCTGGCGCCGATCGAAATTCAGTACCGTCATGTCCTGCGTGACACCGGCGAAAGCCTGGCTGATCACGGCCTGCGAGACTCCGGCAGCAGCCGCCTCCTGCGACATCGCCGCCACGAAAGTGTTGAAATCGCCGCCGCAGCGAGCGGCGTAAGAGGGGGTGGAAAGCAGCGAAATCAGGAAGAGTGCCGAACCAACGAAAGCGAAACGAAGTCTGGACATTGGAAAGCATTCCTCCGGGGGGAAATATCGGGCGTGAATCTGACCGCATTCTAGCACGTCCGCCGTCAATCTTCGAGCGCCGCCGGGAATGCTCTCGTGTGTCGCAAAATGTCCCAAATGCCGGGTATGGTGCGCCTGTCGATCCCCTCTTCTTTTCAACGGAAATTCAAATGCCCTTTCCGCAAAAGCTGTTCAGATCGCTGGCCTTGCCGATTTTGCTGTCTTGCCTGCTGTCCTGCCAGATCGCCGCCGGCGCCATGGCCCAGACCCGCGACGTGGCGGGCGCCCGGGATTATCCCGGCATCGGCCGCTTCGGCGGCAGCGCCATCACGGGCCATCAGGTCAAGGATTTCGACGCCGCGCGGATGCAGGCGGCGGCCTTCAGGGACGGCCAGCCCACCGATGCGCGGCGGCTGGAAGGGCGCATCACCAGGATCGCCTATCGCACCAGTCCGGGCCCCTCGATCCTGGAGGTGTCGCGCAATTTCGAAACCCAACTGGCGAAGGCCGGCTTCGAAACGCTGCTGGCCTGCGACACCGACGCCTGCGGCGGCATCCCGTTCACCGAAGCGATCGACGCGCTGCCAGTCCCGCAGATGTGGGTCGACGGCTTCAATTATCATTACTACGCGGGGCGCAAGACCGACGGCGGGCGCGAGATCTTTGCCAGCGTCGTCGTCAGCGAGAACAACCGCGAGATCAATGCGCAGCTCACCGTCGCCGAAGTGGGCGCAATCGCCAACAAGATGGTGGATGCGGCAGCCATGGCAAAAGGCCTCGGCGAGACCGGCCACATCGCGCTCTACGGCATTTATTTCGACACCGACAAGGCCGTGATCAAGCCCGAAAGCCGCCCGACGCTGGAGCAGATCGCAAAGCTCCTGACCGGCCAGCCGCAGCTCAACGTCTTCATCGTCGGCCACACCGACAGCCAGGGCGCATTCGACTACAACATGGAGCTGTCCCGGCGGCGCGCCGAGGCGATCGCCGCTGAGTTGGTGAAAAGCTACCGGATCGCGCAACCGCGGCTGCGCACCGCGGGTGTCGGGTTGCTGAGCCCGGTCGGCTCCAACGCCAGCGACAGCGGCCGGGCGCTGAACCGAAGGGTTGAACTGGTGGCGCCGTAACGGCGGGTTGAAAACCGGTGAGCCGGGCGGCATAAGCTGTCGTCGATCAGAGGCAAACTGCGATGCCGGACGAAAGAGAAAGCAACAGGCGGATGCCGCGAAGGTTCGGTCTCCTTCGCCTGCCGCTGTTCCGGCTGCTGGCGATCAACCTCGCCGCCGGCGTCGCGGTGGCGGCGCTGCTGGTCGGCGGGCTGCTGGCGCTCGATCCCGGCGGCCTGCGGCACCTGATCTTCGCCGACCGCTCGCCCGTCACCGCGCTCGGGCTGTTGCTGTTCGGCTTCGTCGTCACCTTCGGCTCGGCCGCGATGGGCACCGCGATCATGGCACTGGGGCAGCCTGCTGCCGATGACGCGCCGCGCGGGCCGCCAAAACTCGTCGCGCAGCCGTCACCTGTCACCTCTGCGCGCAAAAGCCGACGCCTGATTGATCCGCATCAATAGTTCCAGCCGTGGTTTTCCTAAGGTTGCGGCCAAAGGAGACCCCCATGATCGGCATTACCTTGACCACCGACCAGATCCGCAACGCGCCGCCGCAGGTTCGGCAGTGGATCGAACATGAAGTGATCGCTTCGCTCGGGCTGGCGGCCGACGCGCCGCCCGCGGCCGAGCCCAGCCAGGGCGCCCATCTGGTCGGCTGCCATACCGAGGAAGCCGCCGCCGTGCTGGCGCAGATCAACGGCTTGATACCCGCCTTCAACGTGTTCTTCGAATTCGCGCGGCCAGGCATTTCCTACGGCCAGCCGCCGGTGACGGCGTTCCGCCTGATCGATATCCTCCATCACACGCGCTTGCAGAGCATCGATCAGGTGCTGGAATGCCTGGAAGCGATCAACCAGGCGCTGGCGCGCGTCCGCCGCGATCCGTCCGCGCCGTTCTGCGGCTTCGACAATCAGGGCCATTGCCTGATCGCGCCCGAGACCCAGCGCAGCGTCGCAGCACTCTGGCAAAGCATTTTGGCGAATCAGCAGGTGGCCGGCAACGACGGTCCGGCCGCGGCGGCGTCCGCCGCGTAAGGGCACGGCGACCAGGGCCTGGAACGACGCCGATGCGGAACGCCGGTTCCGCGTCGGTTATCGCGTTTTCGAGCGACCCATGCCCTCGGACCCGATCCGGGCTGGAGGCCGGTAAACGCCGGGAAAACGCTTCAAAACAACCGGCCGGGGGCATGCAGGATCGATAATTGACAGTGGCGCCCTTATCGAGGACAAGCCCGCTTATGGCCAAGAAACCCGGAACCAACCCCAAAGGCGAATTCGCCTTTTTCAACGTCGTCTATGAAGACGACACCCAGCGCTCCAACCGGCGCGTGCCCTCCGAGCTGCTCGGCGGCCTCGACGGCGACGAGCCCGCGCGCGACTATATCCTGGAGCAGGACCGCGAAATCGCGGAGAAATCCGGACGCGGGACGGTTGCGATCAAGAGCCTCGAGCGGGTTGGGGCGAAGAAGAAGTAGGCGGCCCGGTTGAAGCGTTCGGCTTGCCCGTCGACGTTCACAACGATTCAGGCAAACAAAGATAGCGCGTTGGTCGGCGTCACCAATGCCCCTTCCACCTGTTCCAGGCGAACAGCACGTCCGCGAAACGATCATAGGCAAATCGCGTGACGGGCAGCATTGCCGGATTCCCAAACAGCGACGCCAGCC
The DNA here is from genome assembly GCA_038244925.1 of Hyphomicrobiales bacterium. Lineage (GTDB taxonomy): Bacteria > Pseudomonadota > Alphaproteobacteria > Rhizobiales > Xanthobacteraceae > Bradyrhizobium. The sequence continues at coordinate 9,438 of JBBRSX010000176.1, forward strand.
AGATCTCGCCCGGCGTCATCCGCCAGATCGCAATCACGACATCCGCACCGACGATCAGGCGGCCGGCTTCATCCGTCGCGTGAAGGCGACGGCGCACGTCGTCGAGTGAGGCGCCATAGGCGGCCAGCGCCTCGGGTTCTTCATTGATATCCCTGAATGAAAGAGTGCCAGCGCGGACTGCGGCGAGCAGCTTGTTGCGTTGCCAGTCAATGCCGGCATCGCAGACGGGGCAGCGGGTGTTGTACCAGACGACGAGGCGATGCTCGGGCAAGTCGAGGCCTAATGCTTTGCGCAGCGGATCTCATCAGAGTAACGACGTTTGGTGTTCGCGCTATGGCGGACATAATTCTGAAAAGCCGCTCTTTCAAAAAAAGAACGGCGGGCATTCGCCCGCCGCTTTTCATTTCAGATGGATTGCCGGATCAAGCCCGGCAATGACGGTTTAGTTATCCAGGAAGCTCCGCAGCTTCCTTGACCTGCTCGGATGCTTCAGCTTCCGCAGCGCCTTGGCTTCGATCTGACGGATGCGCTCTCGGGTCACCGAGAACTGCTGGCCGACTTCTTCCAGCGTGTGGTCGGTGTTCATGCCGATGCCGAAGCGCATGCGGAGCACGCGTTCTTCGCGGGGCGTCAGCGAGGCCAGGACGCGGGTGGTGGTTTCGCGGAGATTGCTCTGGATTGCGGCGTCGATGGGGAGGATCGCGTTCTTGTCCTCGATGAAATCGCCGAGATGCGAGTCTTCCTCGTCGCCGACCGGAGTCTCCAGTGACAGCGGCTCTTTCGCGATCTTGAGAACTTTGCGAACCTTTTCCAGCGGCATGCCGAGCTTTTCGGCGAGTTCCTCTGGCGTGGGTTCGCGGCCGATTTCGTTCAGCATCTGGCGCGAGGTGCGCACGATCTTGTTGATCGTTTCGATCATGTGCACGGGAATGCGGATCGTGCGCGCCTGGTCCGCGATCGAGCGCGTGATCGCCTGCCGGATCCACCACGTCGCATAGGTCGAGAACTTGTAGCCGCGGCGGTATTCGAACTTATCGACCGCCTTCATCAGTCCGATATTGCCTTCCTGGATCAGGTCGAGGAACTGCAGGCCGCGGTTGGTGTATTTCTTGGCGATCGAAATCACGAGGCGAAGATTGGCCTCGACCATTTCCTTCTTGGCCTGGCGCGCTTCGCGCTCGCCCTTCTGCACGCCGTGCACGATCTTGCGGAATTCGCCGATCTCAAGACCGGTCAGCGCCGCGAGCTGCTGGACTTCGCCGCGCAGCTCCTTGATGCGGTCCTTTTCGTGATGGACGAAATTCTTCCAGCCTTTGGCGGAGAGTTTCGAGACACGGTTGAGCCAGCGCGGATCGAGCTCCGAGCCCTGGTAATTGCGCAGGAAGTCCTCGCGCGCGACGCCGTGGCTATCGCCGAGGCGCAGCAGGCGGCCTTCGAACGAGACCAGTCGCTTGTTGATGTCGTAGAGCTGCTCGACCAGTGAATCGATACGGGCCTGGTTCAGCCGCAGCGACTTCACCTCGACGATGATTTCGTCTTTCAGCTTCTTGTACTTGCGCTCCTGCGAGGGCGACAGCGTTTCGCTCTGCAGCTGGTTCGCAATGTCCTGCTCCTGCAGGCGGCGCAGCTTCTTGTATTCGGAGGCGATCTTGTCGAAGGTTTCGACCACCTTCGGCTTCAGCTCGGCTTCGATGGCCGCGAGCGACATCTGGTTTTCGAACTCGTCGTCATCCATGTCGCCGTCGGCGGCGGACTCGGTCGACTCTTTTTCTGTCCCTTCGGCACCGCCCGCGGGCGGCGCGGCACGGAACGGGGTCGGCGACGGCGGTGCGGCCGGGGGTGCTACATGCGCAGGCGCTGCACCTGCGGCACCGTTGGTGGCAGCGATCGGCTGGCCGTCGGGACCAACGGGCGCTGCGATCAGCGCCGGGTTCATGTTGTTCTTGGCGTCGGGGCCGGCATAGGTGGCTTCGAGATCGATGATGTCGCGAAGGAAGATCTTTCCTTCGTTCAGTTCGTCGCGCCAGATGATGATGGCCTGGAAGGTCAGCGGGCTTTCGCAGAGGCCCGCGATCATCGCCTCGCGGCCGGCCTCGATGCGTTTCGCGATCGCGATTTCGCCTTCGCGCGACAGCAGCTCGACGGTGCCCATCTCGCGCAGATACATGCGGACGGGATCGTCGGTGCGCTCACCGGGCTCGGATTTCTTGACCTCGGTGACGGCCTTCTGCGTGACCTCGACGAGCTCGTTGTCGGTTTCGTTGTCGTCCTCTTCCTTTTCTTCCTCGCTATCGGCCTCTTCGGCTTCGGACACGTTGATGTCCATGTCGGAGAGCATCGACATGATGTCTTCGATCTGTTCGGGCGAGGTGGTGTCGGAGGGGAGCACTTCGTTGAGCTGATCGAAGGTCACGAAGCCGCGCTTCTTGGCCTGCTTGATCATCTTCTTGACCGCGGCATCCGTAAGATCGAGCAACGGCGACGGCGCGTCGGCTCCATCCTTCTCGGGCGCGTCCGCTGCCTTGTCGTCTTTTTCCTTGTCTTTAACCTGCAGCGTCTTTGCCTTGGTGGCCATTCATCAAGCTCCCGAAACACGCTCATGCAGGACGGCCTCAAGCCGCTGCCTGCCTTTGATAACTCTGACGTCGAGATGATCCATGTTCGAAGGATCGTCTCGCTTTATCGCAACCGTCGCGCATGATCGTCATGCGCATGACGCGGAAAGGGCGGCGCAAACCGTCGCCACCCCCTACCCTTCGTCGCCGGTGTTATGCCAATAACCTCGAGGCTGTTAAGCAGCCTCTTGGCTCAAGTACCCTTGTCAGCTTAAGTAACCTTGGTCAGCCTAAGTAACCTTGCGGCTATTAAGTTTCGCTTAACCCTGTTTTTGCAGCCAAACCATGGGTTTGGCGAGTCTTTTAACGGCTCCGGCCGCCGCCGTCCGCATCATTTTTTCATCAGACGCTTTTCCGGAACCGGCCCGAAAGCTCGCCAAAACCCTCGATCAGGGCCTCCGTGCCATCCAGCGACTCCAGCCGGGCGCTGACATCCCTGAGCCAGCCCAGATGGGCCTCGCTGGGCTCCTCGCCCAGCGCCAGCTCGGCGTCCTTCTTCTCCCTAAGTAAGGCGTGGGTTTTCTGATGCAAGGCAACGAGTTGCTGCCATGTCGCCAAAACGTCCTCCCGCGCGGCGCCGGGCTTTGACCCCCACACCGCCGAGGTCGTGATACCCTTCTCAACCCTTTGAAGAATATCACCTAATCCGCGCGCCTCAAGATCGCCCCGCATCTTCTCGGACTGCTCTTCCGGCTCCGGGGAGTGGTGATGGTCGTTGGCAAAGGCCGCGATGATGCCGGCGCGCAGTTTATTGGCCTCCGGATGGGCCAGTTCCAGCGCCGCCACCTCCTCCAGGTGGTCGTGCAGCAGCCACGGGTGGTTGATCAGGGACTGCAAAATCAGCGCCTCGCGGCGGGAGATCGCGCTGCGCTGGCCGCGCATGATCGGGCTGTTGGCCAATTGGGGACTGGCGGCCTGGTAGGGGCCGCGGTTGATGGTCTGGCTGGCGGCCGAGCC
>JBBRSX010000177.1:0-12879 GCA_038244925.1 Hyphomicrobiales bacterium
CGTCGCATAGAGATAGGTCGGCACCGAGGAGGAGAACAGCGACATATAGGCGCCGAGATTGGCGTAAGTCTTCACCCGCAGGCCGGTGATCTTGTTGTCCTTGTCGAACGCCATCTCGGCCTTCGAAATGTGATCGCGGCCATGCGCATCGGTGAGGAAAGCCTCGGTGCGGTCGCTATTCCACTTGACCGGCCGCCGCACCTTCTTTGACGCCCACAGCGCCACCATTTCTTCCGGATAGATGAAGATCTTGGAGCCAAAGCCGCCGCCGACATCGGGCGCGATCACCCGCAGCTTGTGCTCCGGCGCGATGTTGTAGAACGCCGACAGCACCAGCCGCGCGACATGCGGGTTCTGCGAGGTCGTGTACAGCGTGAAGTGTTCTTCGGCTTCGTCATATTCCGCGATCGCCGCGCGCGGCTCCATCGCATTCGGCACCAGGCGATTGTTGGTCAGCTCCAGTGTCACCACGTTCGCCGCCTTGCCGAAGGCATCCTTGACCGCGCCTTCGTCGCCGATGTGCCAGTCGTAGATGACATTGCCCGGCGCTTCCGGATGCAACTGCGGCGCGCCCGGTTTGATCGCCGCGCGGATGTCGGCAACCACGGGGAGTTCTTCGTAATTGACGACCACGGCTTCCGCCGCGTCCTTGGCCTGGTTCTTGGTCTCGGCAATCACGACCGCGACCGCCTGGCCGACGAAACGCACGGTCTCCGGCGCCATCGCCGGCCACGCGCCCATCTTCATCGGGCTGCCGTCCTTGGACGCGATGGCCCAGCCGCAGATGAGATTGCCGACCTTGTCGTCGACGATCTGCTGGCCGGTGAGTACGCCGACCACGCCCGGCATCTTCATCGCCGCGGATGAATCGATGCTCTTGACCTTGGCATGCGCGTGCGGGCTGCGGATGAAATGGGCATGGGTCATGCCCTGAAGCTTGATGTCGTCGACGTAACGGCCCTTGCCGGTCGTGAAACGTCGGTCTTCCTTGCGCACAACGCTTGCGCCAATGCCTTCAACGCCCATGTTCTGTCCTCCCAACCGGAGTTATTGTTTCCGCCCTTTCCATCGAAAGCTGGCGGTCTTGAAGCTTGGTATTGGTAGCCGGCGGAGGCTATTCGGCCGCCTGCGAGACCTTCATGCGGCCGGCCGCGTCGAGCACAGATTTGACGATGTTGTGGTACCCGGTGCAGCGGCAGATGTTGCCTTCGAGCTCGTGGCGGACGGTTTCCTCGTCGAGCTTGCCGCTGTAGCGGTGCACGATGTCGATCGCCGACATGATCATGCCCGGGGTGCAGTAGCCGCATTGCAGGCCGTGATTGTCGCGGAAGGCGGCCTGCATCGGGTGCAGTTCGTCGCCCTTCGAGATGCCCTCGATGGTGGTGACGTTGGAGCCCGCGGCCTGGCCGGCCAGCACGGTGCAGGATTTGACCGCCTTGCCGTCGATATGGACGACACAGGCGCCGCACTGGCTGGTGTCGCAGCCGACATGGGTGCCGGTCAGGTTCAGGGTTTCGCGCAGGAGATGGACCAGGAGGGTCCGGTCCTCGACGTCGGCCGAGACGGCCTTGCCGTTCACCGTCAGTTTGATGGTAGACACGCGTGATACCTCCCGATGTTTTTGAATTATTCCAATTAGAAACAGGCGGGAGGGAACTTGCAACCGGGATTTTGGTCGCGCTGGTCATTGTGATGACACCAAAGGGGCGCGATGAGGATTCCCGGTGCTAACCGTTTTCTTTCTTTTCCTGCCCCGGAGGGGCCCGAGCGAGCTTCGCTCGTCTCGGACCCTCCAGGGGAGGGTAAGAAAGTGTCCACCCCCACAACCCAAGGGAATCCGGTCCGAATTTACTCACCCTTATCCATTCTGCCGTAGTTTTACCCGGGGATCGGGGGCCTCGGGCTGCCCGATCCCCGAGTTTTCAGAATAAAGACGGGGGGCTGAGGTGGGTCTGAAGAAACGTACCGGGTCGTTGTCGATCAAATTCCCGACCCTCCGGTTCCGCGCCAAGATCATGCTGGGCTTTGCCGTGACGCTGGCAATTTCGGCCGCCAGCATGGGCTTTGCCTATCTCGGGTTCGAGCGGGTTTCGGGCGGCGTCGACTCCTACCGGCGCAGCGTGCTGGAGGCCGATCTGGCGCGCAACATCGACCGCGAACTGATCTCCTACCGGTCGCTCGCCCGCTATTTCGTGGCGACGGCCAAGGAAGAGGATGGCAAGGCCGCGCTGGCGGCCGAAGCCAGCCTGAAGGAAGCCATCCTCGCCTCGATGAAAGGCACGACCAACCCGGCCCGGCTCGAGCAGGTCGTCAAGCTGGAGCGCGAATTCCGCACCTTCACCAAGATTTTCGCCGATATCGTCAAGGTCAAGGATCAGAGCGCCCAGATTACGCAGAACCAGCTCACGCGCACCGGCATGACGCTGCGCTACAAGCTCGACGATCTCCCCAGCAACGCCGACGACGCCGAAATGCAGCTGATCACCCTCGGATCGAAGCGCGTGTTGGAGCAGTTTCAGGCGGTGGCGGCACTGGCCAACACCTTTGTGATCAATTCCGACAAGGCGACCGCGGCCAGCGCGCTGGCGCGGCTGAAATTCGTCGACGGCTCGCTGAAGGCGATCTCGTCGAACACCGACAAGATCCAGCAGGGAATCAAGGAGATTTCCGGAATGCTGGAGGAATACCGGCAGGCGCTGGCCAAGCTGGTCGACAATTCCAAGGAGATCGACGAGCTGACCCTCGACATGACGGAGTCGGCGGCCGCCATCAACCAGGGCTCGGGCGTGATGAAGTCGGCCCTTTTGGCCGACCAGAACCGGCTCGAGGCCGAATCGAACACGACCATCGGCGCGACCGAGCAACTCATATTGATGCTGGCGGCCGGCGGCTTCGTGCTCGGCTGCGTCTGGGCATTTTTCCTCGGCAAGGGCATCTCCCGGCCGATGACGGCGATGTGCAGCGCGATGCGTGAACTCGCCGCCGGCAATTTCGATGTCGTTCTGCCCGGCCTCGGGCGCAAGGACGAACTCGGCGAGATGGCGGGTGCGGTGGAGGAGTTCAAGGTGCAGGCGGTGGCGAGAGCCGAACGCGACGCCGCCACGCAAGAGGCGCAGAACACGGCTGCGAGCGCCGCGCGCCGCGCCGAGCTGATCCGGTTTGCCGATGATTTCGAGACAGCGGTTGGCGCCATCGTCGCCAATGTCTCGGCCTCGGCCGTGCAGCTTGAAGCCGCCGCCGGCACGCTGACGCGGACGGCGGAGACCACCCAGAGCCTGTCGAGCCAGGTGGCCGGCGCTTCGGAAGAGGCCTCCACCAATATGCAGGCGGTCGCCTCCGCGACCGAGGAACTATCGACCTCCGTCGACGAGATCGGCCGGCGCGTCAAGGAATCCAGCCAGATCGCCGAAGCCGCCGTGCTTCAGGCCGAACAGACCGACGGCCGGATCGGAAAATTGTCGCGCGCGGCGCAGGAGATCGGCGACGTCGTCAAGCTGATCACGGCGATCGCCGAGCAGACCAATCTGCTGGCGCTCAACGCCACCATCGAGGCGGCCCGCGCCGGCGATGCCGGCCGCGGCTTTGCGGTCGTGGCGTCGGAGGTCAAATCGCTCGCCAGCCAGACCGCGAAGGCGACCGACGAAATCTCCAACCACATCTCGGGCATGCAGGGCGCGACGCAGGAGTCGGTCGCGGCGATCAAGGAGATCGGCGGCACCATCGGCAAGATTTCGGAAATCGCCTCGACGATTGCCAGCGCCGTCGAGCAGCAGAGCTCGGCGACGCAGGAAATCGCACGCAGTGTCCAGACCGTCGCGCAAGGCACCCAGGAAGCCGCCACCAACGTCATGCAGGTCAACCGCGGCGCCACCGAAACCGGCGCGGCCTCGGAAGAAGTGCTGAACTCGGCACGTTCGCTGTCGAGCGAAAGCACCCGCCTGCGCGAGGAACTCGACCGCTTCATGGCGAATATCCGGGCGGCGTAAGAGCGCAAGCCTCGTAGCGTCGTAGCCCGGATTGCGCTTCGCGCCATCCGGGCTGCGGTGCCGTCATCTTCCGATCATCGTGCCACTTCCCCTACCGCAATGCGGGAACCCCGACGCTGCGCAGACGTTGTGATGCGTGGCGGGCATCCGGTTTGCCGCAATTTGGGCGAGGGAACCCTGGAAACTCCAATTTCCGGGGACTGTTTTCGTTGGTTGAATTCAATGGATGTGCAGGCGACCCGGCGCGGCTCGATCGCGGGTAACGATACGCCCGCTTCCCAGCCGTTGCCGCAACACAACGACCGCATCATCGAAACCAGCATTCCCGCGCGGCTCGATAATCTGCGCTGGAGCGGGTTTCACACCCGTGTGGTGTTGGCGCTTGGAATCACCTGGGTGCTGGACGGGCTGGAGGTCACGCTGGCAGGTTCGCTGGCCGGCGCGTTGAAGGAAAGTCCGGCGCTGCAGTTTTCGAATTTCGACGTGGGACTTTCCAGCAGCGCCTATCTCGCCGGCGCCGTGCTCGGCGCATTGGGCTTTGGCTGGCTGACCGATCGGATCGGGCGCAAGAAATTGTTCTTCATCACGCTCGCCCTCTATCTGACGGCGACCGCGGCGACGGCGCTGTCATGGAGCGTCGCGAGCTACGCGCTGTTTCGCTTTCTGACCGGTGCCGGCATCGGCGGCGAGTATACCGCGATCAATTCGACGATTCAGGAACTGGTGCCGGCGCGCTATCGCGGCTGGACCGACTTGCTGATCAACGGCAGTTTCTGGATCGGCGCCGCGATCGGCGCCATCAGCGCCATCGTTCTGCTCGATCCCGCGGTCATGGCGCCGGACCATGGCTGGCGGCTGGCCTATCTGACTGGCGCAGGTCTCGGGCTCGTTGTGTTCGTCATGCGAATGTGGATCCCGGAAAGCCCGCGCTGGCTGATGATCCATGGCCGGCCTGACGAGGCTCATGCGATCGTGGAGGAGATCGAGAAATCGGCAACCGGGCAGGTACCACAGGAGACGCTGCCGAAGATCAGGATACGGATGCGCAGCCACACGCCGCTGCGCGAAGTGGCGCGGACGTTGTTCACGACCTACCGGACGCGTTCGCTCGTCGGATTGGTCCTGATGACGGCGCAGGCGTTCTTCTACAACGCGATCTTCTTTACGTTTGCGCTGGTGCTGACGGATTTCTTCGGCATCCCGGCCAATCAGGTCGGCTGGTACATCCTGCCGTTTGCGGCCGGCAATTTCCTGGGGCCGCTGCTGCTCGGCCGGTTGTTCGACACGCTGGGCCGGCGCGCCATGATCACGTTTACCTACGGAGTCTCGGGCGTGCTGTTGGCGGCATCGGGTTATCTGTTCTCGATCGGGGTCCTGAGCGCGCAGACCCAGACCATCGCCTGGATGGTGATCTTCTTCTTTGCGTCGCCGGCGGCGAGTGCGGCCTATCTCACGGTCAGCGAGACCTTTCCGCTGGAAGTCCGCGCGCTGGCGATCGCGTTGTTCTATGCGATCGGCACCGGCATCGGCGGCGTCGCCGGCCCCGCCTTGTTCGGCGCGCTGATCGATACCGGATCGCGCAACTCTGTTTTCGCCGGCTATCTGTTCGGGTCGGCTCTCATGGCCGTGGCGGCCATTGTCGCGTGGCGATATGCCGTCGCGGCCGAGCGCAAATCGCTCGAAACCGTCGCACGGCCGCTCGCCTTTGTGGAGTAGGATATGATGAATCAGGAATTGGCCGGAATGCCGCTGGAAGACGATATCGCCGATGACAACGAGGCTGCGCCGGATACCGTTCCGGTGCCGCGCTCGCTGATACCGCATTTGAGCGAAACCGCGGTGTTGCTCGACATCGACGGTACGCTGCTTGATCTGGCGCCGACGCCGCGCGAAGTCTGGGTGCCGCCGGGGCTGGCGAAGACGCTGAATCGTTTGTTGGCGCGTACCGGCGGCGCGCTGGCGCTGGTGAGCGGGCGTTCGCTCAACGACATCGATCTGATTTTTGCGCCGGATCAATTCCCGGTCGTTGGCGGCCACGGCGCGGAAATGCGAATTCGCGGCGACAGTGAAGCCGTCGCGACTCATGCGCCGCCGATGGACAAGGAGTTGAAGCGCCGGCTGGCGGAGATTGCAAAGCTCAGCCCGGGAATATTGCTGGAAGACAAGGGCTATTCGCTGGCGCTGCATTACCGGCTCGCGCCGCATGCGGAGAAGGCGATCTATGCCGCGGTGTCGCTGATCAGGGCCGATCTGCCGAACGCGCCGATCGAGGTGCTGCCCGGAAAATGCGTCTGCGAGATCAAGCATGCCGGCTTCACCAAGGCGACGGGTGTGCGCGAGCTGATGATGCATGAACCGTTTCGAGGTCGTCGCCCGTTCTTCATCGGCGACGACGTCACCGACGAAACCGTGTTTGCGATCATGCCGGACATGAAGGGCCTCGCCTTTTCCGTCGGCCGTCGCGCCAAAGGCGTCGCCGGACATTTCGATGCGCCTGTTGATGTCAGGGAATTTCTCTCGCATTTGCTTGACGACGAAAGGGACGCGGCGCTGCCATAAAAACTCCGGTGTCGCCGGGTTTCGAACATCATTTCTTCGCGCTTCATCCGCGATCTCACGATGAATTTTATTTTTCGTGAGTTCCAGTGAGTTCCGTGCGCTGTAGCCCGAATTTGGTTTCAATTCGTTGAAAAGGTGGTGAGGAACCATATTGATGAATGGTTGTTAACCTGCGAGCGAAACCAACAGGAGGGGACCTGTGCACCTCGTCGTCGTCTCTAACCGCGTTTCGCGCGGTAAACCGAACGAACCCATGACGGGGGGACTTGCAGCGGCGTTATTGCCGGTTGTCGAGAAGTCGGGCGCTATCTGGGTCGGTTCCAGCGGACGTGTCCGCGACGGGAACCAGAAGGAACCTTTTGCCGAAATTGAGGCGCTCGGCGCCGGCGCGCTGGCGATGCTAGATCTGCCGGCGGCGCATTACGGCGGCTATTATGAAGGCTTTGCCAATTCGGCGCTGTGGCCGGCATTGCATTCGCGCGCCGATCTGATCCGCGCGTCCGAGGACGATTACGCCAGCTACCGCGAAGTGAACGCGTTCATGGCGCGCGCGCTGTTGCGATTCCAGAAGCCGGATTCCATGTTCTGGATCCAGGATTATCATTTCCTCGCGCTGGGCGCGGAGCTGCGCGATCTCGGCATCACGCAGCCGCTCGGCCTGTTCCTGCATACGCCCTGGCCGACGCGCGCCGTGATATCGGGCGTGCCGCATCATCGCGCGCTGATCGAGGCGATGCTGGCCTATGATCTCATCGGTTTCCAGACCGAGGAGGATTGCGAGAATTTTCTGTCCTACGCGCAGTCCGATCTCGATCTCGTCGTGCACGACGGCGTCGTGATCTCGCGGCACGGCCGCACCCGCGCCGCGGTATTCCCGATCGGCATCGATCCGCAGAAGTTCGCCCAGCTCGCGGCGAAGGCCGTGACCCATCCGGACGTGTCGCGGCTGCGGCGCAGCCTGAACGGCGAGGCGCTCGCCATCGGCGTCGATCGGCTGGATTACTCCAAGGGACTGGTCAACCGCATCAAGGCGTTCGACAGGATGTGGACCTTGTATCCGCAACTGAAGCGCGCCGCGTCGCTGCTGCAGATCGCGACGCCGTCGCGCGGCGGGATCGAAGCCTACGGCAATCTGCAGAGCGAGGTCGCCAAACTGGTCAGCGACGTCAACGGCATTCACGGCGAAGTCGACTGGACGCCGATCCGTTATCTCAACAAGGGATTTGGCCAGGCTGTGCTTGCGGGCCTCTATCGTACCGCGCAGGTCGGCGTGGTGACGCCGCTGCAGGACGGCATGAACCTCGTCGCCAAGGAATATGTCGCCGCGCAAAACCCGGAAAATCCCGGTGTGCTGGTGCTGTCGAAATTTGCCGGCGCCGCCAACGAGCTCGATACCGCGCTCTTGGTCAACCCGCATGACATCGACGGCATGGCGCGCACCATCGCGACCGCGCTGGCGATGCCGCTGACCGAGCGGCGGATGCGCTGGGAAGCGATGATGGCGAAGCTGCGCACCGGCACGATCCAGCAGTGGTTCGCCGATTTCATCGACGCGTTGCAGGACAGCCAGGTCGAGAAAGGCCCTTTGGGGCCGTTCACGGCTGATCCGCCGACGCCGTGGCCGCTTCGCGCGGTCCTTGGCGGCGCGCGGTACCATTAGAGTCTTGTCGGTTCTGAATCAGAACCGGGCTCAACTCTCTTGTTTGACGCGTTTTCTTTGCGCGGACCAGGATCCACTTCGCTCGCAAACGCTTTGGTTAGTAGCAGTATGACGCGCCGTCGAGCACCGGGCAGCGCGCCCGGCGCGGATCGCTCGGGTTTTCCATCGGCACCACGCCGGTGCCCTTTCCGACAAACACGCCCTGTCCGACGACCACGGATTGCTTGTGGCCGACGATGACGCTCGGATGCGGCGAGGCCAGACTCGATCGCGTGCCGTCGGCCCAGACGATGGAGTCGCCCGCGAAAATTCCGCGCCTGCCGTCATCGCAGCTCACATCCGTGCCCTGGCGGGTGCAGGCCTGCGCCATCGCCGGGCCGGCGGCATCAGCGGCAAAGGCCGATATCAGGATCGAGAGCACGAGCGTGCGCTTGATGGTCATGCCGTCCTCCGCCCGTGCGATTTGCCGGGGTTGCCGCTACCGTCGTCGGCATTATCAGGATTTCGGTTCGAGGCGCCAGCGCCCGCCGCCGCGGCGCCCGGCATTAGCGTAAAATTACCAAATAAATTCAATGATTTGGGGAAATTTCGATGGCCATGCCCGGCGTCCCTTGCAAAATCGGTCCTGCCCCTTCAAGAGAGGGCCTCCGGAGAGATGGCCGAGTGGCTTAAGGCGCACGCTTGGAAAGCGTGTGTGCGGGAAACCGTACCGTGGGTTCGAATCCCACTCTCTCCGCCAGCTTGGCCTAGGGTGCCAGTTCTCCAGTGCAATTTGTTGGCAGTTCTGCCCAGCAGCCAGTGCGATATCTAAGCTGAGCTCGGGACTCCCGGTCAGTATAATCGCCTGATCGTTCTCCAAAAGGCCCGTCTCTCTCCGAACCTCTGGACTCCACCCAATCGGTACGGTTCTCGGAATTCGATCAATTCGAATAACTTAATACGGCTTTAGGAAAGGTGATTAGGTCATTTCTCTCGGATATGCTGACCGTCGCGGTCCGTCCATCCTGGCTGATGAAAGCTTTGCTTGGTTGGGTGCTGATCGTCATGCGGCATTCTGCCGGGGAGCCGAATTGCCGGCCAATTCGCCGATCAGCGATGTGACGCCAGCGATTCGGAGCCTAATATCAACGCGGGTCGCCCGGACATCTACCCGTTCGACCAGCAGTTCAATGATGCGGGATTGTTCGGCTGGGAAGAGCTCATTCCAAAGCGGCTCGAATGCCAGCAGCGAACTGCGGACATCAGGTTCAGTCAAGCCTTTGTTGGATTTGCGAGCGTTGCGCCAAGTCTGAACGATGATTTCGGGGGAGAGAAGGAGAAGGCGGACCTGGTTGATCACGATCTTTTCGATCTCTGCAGCCGGCACACGCGCAACGGGACAATCGCCAGCGCCGTTCTTAAGGACGGTCTGGCTCAGATAATAGCGATAGAGCCTGCCATTCTTTCGCGTGTGCGTCGGGGACATGGCGATACCGGAAGGCCCGAAAATGATCCCCTTCAACAATGCCGGCGTTTGCGCCCGTGCGGCGGCCGCGCGCTTGCGGGGGCTGTGACTGAATTGGGCCTGGACCTTGTCCCAAGTTTTCCGATCGATGATACCGGCATGCTCACCGGGGTACGAGACGCCCTTGTGCATGGCTACGCCGACATAGACAGGGTTGCTGAGCAATTTGTAGAGCATGCCTTTGTCGATCAGCTTGCCGTATTTGTTGCGGACGTTTTCCGCTATAAGTTGCCGTGCCAGCGTGGTGGCGGAGCCGATTTTGAGGAAGCGCTGAAAGATCGAGCGAACCAGTCTGGCATCCACCTCGTTGATGACAAGCTTGCGATCCTTAACCTCGTAGCCCAGCGGTGCCCAACCGCCCATCCACATGCCCCGCTTGCGGGACGCGGCAAATTTGTCTCGGATGCGTTCGCCAATGACCTCGCGCTCGAACTGCGCAAAGGAAAGAAGGACATTCAACATCAGCCTACCCATCGACGTAGTGGTATTAAACGACTGCGTGACTGAAACAAACGTGACCTTGTGCTCATCGAATACTTCGACCAGCCGAGAAAAATCCATCAGCGAGCGCGACAGTCGATCAATCTTGTAGACCACGACGACATCGATTTTGCCGGCCTCGATGTCGGTAATTAGCCGCTTCAGTGCCGGACGATCGAGCGTGCCACCAGAGAATCCACCATCGTCATAACGGTCGGGCACGAGGAGCCAGCCCTCAGCACGCTGGCTGACGACGTAAGCCTCGCAAGAGTCCCTCTGGGCATCGAGGGAATTGAACTCCATTTCGAGCCCCTCTTCGCTGGACTTGCGGGTGTAGACGGCGCACCGGAGCTTTTGCGGCGGGGAAGATGTGGCGGGCGGTTTCCTTGTCATGCCGCACTCCGGTGGTTCTTTAGCCCGAAGAACACCCAGCCGTTCCAGCGTACGCCGGTGATTTCGCGAGCAATGGCGGAGAGCGACCTGTAGGGCTTTCCCTGATATTCAAAATCTTCGCCCCGAACGGTGACCGAATGCTCGATCCCCTGCCATTCCCGAATGAGACGGGTTCCCGCGATCGGCAGGCGTTGGCTCCGACCCTTAGGCTTCTCGCCAGGCTTGCCGTCGTATTGCTTTCCCAGCACCCGAAGCCGCTCGACGGTTTCCTTTTTCAAGCCGCCATAGGCCAGTTCCTGAATACGGTAGGCCAGTCGGCTCTCAAGGAAGCGCCGGTTATACGGGGGCGGTTCGGTATCAAATAGTGCGCGCCATTTAACCTTGAGCGCATTCGCGGTTGCGCCCTTCAAGGCGGCTAATTGGGCTAAAACCGGATCAGTCATGGGAAGCCTCGACGGAGCAGGGAGGCACACCACCGCTCTGGTCGGGCGAGAAGTGAAGCGAACTTTCTCCAGATTCGGTCGGTTTTCGACTGGACTTCCGGGCCCCCAGACGCGTGAGGCCGGCGGCCAGGATTTCCGAGATTTCGGATGCCCGATCGAAACTTTCAGAATCCGTTTCGATCGTGGGGCAAGCGCGTCGGGAGGCAGCCATGACGACCTTACCGAGCCTTCACCGACTGTGGGCTACTCGCGTCACAGGCGGCGAGCCAGGCATCAATTTCGTGCTGGAAATAATAGATCAGACGTGGCCCGCAGCGATGGTACGGCGGACCCGCTTCGATCATACGCCACTTCGCCAATGTCGAACGGCTGACGCGGATATAAAGGGCTGCTTCCCTGGCCCACAGGCGAGGTTTCCCGGAGATCATTCTGTTCACCTTGGCGATCGTGATTCGTTAGGCGCCAAGGTGGCAGCGATTCCCATACAGTGTCTGGTTATACAACTAGTCCGCTTTCCTAACTGGTTTCCAAAACATGGGATGGACCAGGCCAATGCTGCTCAAGAAGCTTGGATCAAGCAGATGGTACCGAAGCATTCCGGCTTTTGAATTTCTCTCCACCCGGTAGTAGCTCGCCTTCATGGCGGCGACCCCGCCGAAGGCGGGCGTGCCACGCACAAGCGTAATGGCGTATTGAAACGCGCTTAGCCAGGTCTTGCCAACCAACTTCACCATTTTCTGTTTTTGTTCGACGACGGACCTTGGAATGTTTCGTCTCGAACACAGCTCTTTCACATCTTCGGGAAATATAAGTTGCCTTTCGCGAACGTCTTTGACTGTCTCCCAGCGAACGTAGTCCACCATATCCTGTTGGTAGCGCTCAACTGGCCCCGAGGATCGCCCGAGTTTCTTGGCGAGCGTTCCGTTTAGCGCTTCGCAGTAGCCAATGCTTGCGGCCTCAACGACCCAATCAGGGGCAGAGATCTTGTTCCTATTGCAATAAAATAGAGCGGCGGCGGGTGCCAATTCGCTTCCACCACGTGTCATGGTCCGAAGCCACTCCAAATCGCGATTGTGAAAAACAGACAGGGAATCTACAGGCTCTAAGCTTACCGCGGTCGTCATCTTAACGATCCCAAATTGATTCTCTGAAGTTAGAATAGCTGTTCCATCGACCGGAAATAGCACCGATCATTCTTACGGAACGATCTTCACATTATCCACGAATCGTTCGAGCTGAAATGCTTCCCCAACATCCGGCGTGCAGTTGCGCCGCGAGAGGACGGGAATGACGCCGCAAGCCCCAAACACCCTGATCGCCCACAAAGCCATCAGCCTGGCGTCAGAGTTATCGAACTCAGAAAAGCAGGTTGCTGCAGCAATTATCGATCATTTTAACCGGCGAACCGGACAATGCGACCCGAGCCTGGATTGTATCGCCGAGCTGATTGGCATGAGCCGTCGTACGGTCATGCGGGCGACGGATCGATTGCAGAAATTGGGGTTCATTCGCCGGATCAGGCACGGAGGCCACTACCATCGTAATAGTTACGAGCCGGTATGGTCGCGCTTCCTGCAGGTCGAAGCTGATTGGAAGGGGCGGCGTAGCGCCCGACGGGCAAGATTTGATGCACCAAAGTTGTCATCTTGTCCGGGTCAATCGCGTCACGTTGGTGGTGACACAGCTGACCCCCAAACCTTTCCTAGTAATATTTTAAAGGAAACCTCTAACCCGTCCTATTCGTGAGGGTACGGTTTTTTGACCCGATTGATGCGTCCGCACCTCTGCTCCGACAAGGCGCACAGGATTGCCTTCGGCTTTTCACCGCCTGACGACCCGTACTTTGCAACGCGC
>JBBRSX010000178.1:0-12864 GCA_038244925.1 Hyphomicrobiales bacterium
AGAAGGGCGACGACTGGATCATCAACGGCCAGAAGATCTGGACCTCCGGCGCGCACTATTCGGATTACGGGATCCTGTTGACGCGCACCGATCCCAACGTCGCCAAGCACAAGGGCCTCACCATGTTCTTCCTGGACATGAAGAGCCCCGGCGTCGAGGTGCGGCCGATCAAGCAGGCCAGCGGCCACTCGGATTTCAACGAGGTTTACTTCACCGACGTCAAGATCCCGGATTCGCAGCGGCTCGGCGCCGTCAATGACGGCTGGAACGTGTCGCTGACCACGCTGATGAACGAGCGCATGTCGATCGGCGCCGGCGTTTCCACCGGCTTCCCCGAACTGTTCGAGTTCTGCAACAGCCTGATGCTGGAGGATGGTCCGGCGATCGAGGATCGCGGCGTGCGTTCCAAACTGGCGAACTGGGCGGTCAAGGCGAGCGGGCTGAAATATACCAGCATGCGCGCGATCTCGGCGCTGTCGAAGGGCGACCGTCCGGGTCCGGAAAACTCCATCGGCAAGCTGGTGGCGGGTTCGATGATCCAGGACGTCGCGATGTATGCGCTCGACCTGCAGGGCGCCGCCGGTGTGCTCAGCGGGCCGGAAGACGCCGAAGTCGCCGGAAAATTCCAGGCGATGCTGCTGCGAGCGCCGGGTACCCGCGTCGAAGGCGGTACCGACGAGATCATGCGCAACATCATTGCCGAACGCGTGCTTGGCCTGCCCGGCGACATCCGGGTCGACAAGGACTTGCCGTTCAACAAGATTCCGACCAAGGGACGCGCGTAAGATTTTTTTCGTCATTCCGGGATGCGCCGCAGGCGCAGACCCGGAATCCAGAGATTGTAGATCGAGATTCCGGGTTCGCGCTGCGCGCGCCCCGGAATGACAGGAAAGAGGGAGAAGCCGCCATGAACTTCGACGATACCCCGCAGGAAGCCGAATTCCGCGCCACCGCCCGCAAGTGGGTCAACGCCAACGCGCCGAAAAAATACGAGGCGGAGCTTTCAAAGTCCTCGCTCGGCCGCATCCGGCTCGAGAAGGAAGAGATCGTCGATGTCGGCAAGGCCTGGCAGAAGAAGAAGGCCGAAGGCGGCTGGGCTTGCTTGCACTGGCCGAAGGAATATGGCGGCCGTGGCGCCACGCCGATCGAAAAGGTGATCTGGCAGCAGGAAGAGGGCGTATACGGCAAGCTGACGCAGCCGTTCCAGATCGGCGAGGGCATGTGCGGTCCGACCGTGATGGCGTTCGGCAGCGAGGAGCACAAGCGCCACTATCTGCCGAAGCTCGCGTCCGGCGAACATATCTGGTGCCAGCTGTTTTCGGAGCCGGCCGGCGGCTCGGATGTTGCGGGGCTTCGCACCCGCGCGGAAAAGAAGGGCGACAACTGGGTCATCAACGGCCAGAAGATCTGGACCTCCGGCGCGCATTACTCGGACTACGGCCTTCTGATCACGCGCACCGATCCCAATGTGCCCAAGCACAAGGGCCTGACGATGTTCTTCCTCGACATGAAGAGCAAGGGCGTGGAGGTGCGTCCGATCAAGCAGGCCAACGGCATGCAGGAATTCAACGAGGTCTATTTCACGGATGTGGTAATTCCCGATCACCAGCGTCTCGGCGCGGTCGGTGACGGCTGGAACGTGTCGCTGACCACCTTGATGAACGAGCGCATGTCGATCGGTTCGCGGCTGGCAACCGGCTTTCCGGAAATGTTCGAGTTCTGCTCGAACCTGATGACGGAAGACGGCCCCGCGATCGACGATCGCGCGACCCGTTCGAAGCTTGCGAGTTGGGCGGTGAAAGCGAGCGGACTGAAATACACCAGCTACCGCGCGATCTCGTCCCTGTCGAAGGGCGAGCGGCCGGGTCCGGAAAATTCGATCGGCAAGCTGGTCTCGGGCACGATGCTGCAGGATATCGCCAGCTACGCGATGGACCTGGAAGGGGCCGCCGGCGCGCTCACCGGTGCCGATGAAGAAGTGGCACACGGCCAGTTCCAGCAAATGTTGTTAAGTTCGCCGTCGATGCGTATTGCAGGCGGTACCGACGAAATCCTGCGCAACATCATTGCCGAGCGCGTGCTGGGCCTGCCCGGCGACATCCGCGTCGACAAGGACGTGCCGTTCAACAAGATCCCGACCAAGGGGCGGTAAGATGGACGCAGCGGCAAAGGCGAAGGCGCGCTACGCGACGGAAGATCGCATCGGCGTGCTCGAAGAACTCCTGAGCGAACGTTATTCGGTTCGCGCGTTTCTGCCGCAGCCGGTGCCGCACGAGACCATCGAGCGGGTTCTGGTCGCGTCGCAGCGCACGGCGTCATGGTGTAACAGCCAGCCCTGGCAGGTGTTGATTGCCAGCGGCGAGGCCAAGGAGAAATTTCGCAAGCTGATCTACGCCGAGGCCGCGTCCGGCGCCGAGGATGGCCACGACTTCACGCCGCCGCGCGAATATCTCGGGGTCTATCAGGAGCGCCGCCGCGAAAGCGGTTTTCAGCTCTACAACACGCTCGGTATCACCAGAGGCGACAAGGCGGCCTACGGCAAACAGGCGCTGGAGAACTACAATTTCTTCGGCGCGCCGCATGTCGCGATCATCCACACCGACGAGCCGCTCGGCATCTATGGCGCGATCGATTGTGGCGCCTATGTCGGGAATTTCATGCTGGCCGCGCAGGCGCTCGGTCTCGGCACCATTCCGCAGGCGGCGCTGGCGCGTCATTCCGGACTGATCCGCCGCCACTTCAAACTGGCTGATGACCGCAAGGTGGTCTGCGGTATCTCATTTGGATTTGCTGATGACGCACACAAGGTCAACAGCTACCGCACCTCGCGGGCGAGCGTGGCGGAGACGGTCACCTTCGTCGACGAGTAGGAACGCGTTACAACGCGCGACAAAAGCCCCGATCGCGACTGGCGATCGGGGCTTTGTGTTTAGATGCGATCAGTAGGTGTTGTATGCGCAGACATTGACCATGCGCATGCGCAGGCCGTGACGGGTCTGAACCATCTGCTGCTGATAGCAGTCGTTGACGCCGGTGTTGACGTAAATGCCGCCGAAGCCGAAGCCGCCGTGGCCCCAGCCATGATGGCCCCAGCCGCCATGAAAACCATGCGCGGAAGCAGCGGAGGGCGCCATGGCAGCGGCACCGAGGGAAGCCGCAGCGATCAGTCCGAGAGTTACCTTGCGAAGCATCTTAATTCTCCAATTTGATTGGCACGAGGCCGTTGTTTCGTCCCTGCCCATCAGTCGGAGTGGCCGCGTGCCGAGTTCACGCGTGCGGAGGAGAATCGTGTTTCCGGAGTGTTTCGTGGGGCGTGAGAGCCACGCAGTCTTGAGGCTTCCCGCACACGGTTAACGTTGCGTTCCAGCCGGTCGACAAATCTCGATCCAATCAAAACCGCGGCGGGCGCTTTTCCGCAAACGCCTTGATGCCTTCCTTGATCTCGGCGCTGCGCATGCTTTCGCGATGGCGGCGATCGGCGTCTTCCTCGTCGAGCTTGCCGCGGGAGAATTCGTTGATCGCGCGCTTCATGCCGCGCATCGCCTGCGGTGCGTTGCCGGCGAGAATAGCGACGAGTCGGTCGACTTCCTCGTCGAGCGATTCCATCGGCACCATCGCGGTGAGGTAGCCGATCCGCAGCATTTCCGGTGCGGTGATTTTCTGCGCCGTCAAAAACAGCTTCTTGGCGTTGTCGAGGCCGAGCCGCGCCACGTAGCGCGCGATGCCGCTCTTGTAATAATGCAGCCCGAGCCGCGCCCCCGGCATGAACATTTCGGCGGTATCGACGCCGATACGGAAATCGCAGGCCAGCGCCAGATCGGTCGAGCCGCCATAGACGCCACCGTTGAGCCGGCAGATCGTCGGCACGCCGAGATCCTCGAGACGGTTGACCACCACTTCGAACGCCGAACCCGCGCTCGGCTCCTCGCTGGCGCTGGTGGCGCGGTCGGCGACCGAGTTGAGATCATAACCGGCGCTGAAGGCGCGGCCGGTGCCGGTCAGCACCATGACGCGGATGGCGGGATCGGCCTCGATCCGGTCGAACAGCTTCATCAGGTCGCCGAGATCCTCGTTCTGCAGCCGGTTCAGATGCTTCGGCCGGTTGAGGCGGACGGTGGCGCGGGCGCCGCTGATTTCGAGGAGCGGCGCGCTCGCCGTTTCGGCTGGATCGGACATCTTGGTCTCCATTCTTGTTATTTGTTTTGTTACTTGTTCTCTTGCGCGCGCCGCTTGGCCTCGACGTCGATGGTCTCGGCGAGATCGGGATGCCGCGCCATCAGCAGGCGAAAGTCGACGAGATCGAGCACCAGCAGTTTTGACAACCGCGTGGTGGTGATGTTCGCCGAGCGCAGGTTGCTGCCGAGCAGCGCCATCTCGCCGAAGAACGCGCCCTCGCTCAGCCGCACCTTCTTGCCGGGCAAATCGACCTCGACTTCGCCCGCGGCGATGAAATACATGCAGTCGCCCTGCTGGCCCTTGCGGATGATCATGGTGCGCGGCGGCAGGTCCATGGTGCGCAGCATGTGGGTGACGTCGGCGATGGCGGAGGGACCAAGCGCCGCGAAGAACGGCACCTTGCTGACGGACTCCCAGGTCTTCAGGAAATTGTCGCGGCGGGTTTCGGCGGCGAATCCGGTCGCGAGAATACCGGTCCAGAGCCCGAACACGCCGAGACCGCAGATCATCACCAGTGCCGCGACGATCCGGCCGGGCAGCGTGATCGGCACCACGTCGCCGTAACCGGTGGTGGTCAGGGTCGCGACCGCCCACCACAACGCAGCGGGCACGCTGGCGAAGGTGCCTGGCTGAACGTCGCGCTCGAAGAAATAGACCGCGACCGAGGCCAGAAACAGCACCATCAGGAAGATCACCAGCACGCTCAGCAGCGGACCGGATTCGACCACCAGCACCCGGCGCAATTGCCGCAAGCCCGGGATGCCCGGAACCACCTTCAGCACCCACAGCACGGCGAGCAGCCAGGCCGTCCGGGGATCGACGCCGCAGACCAGCGCCAGCGGCATCGCGATCACGGCGGCGGCGTCTACCAGTCCGCGGATCGACACCGAATAGCCCCAGCCGCGCTGCGACAGTACGGCGTGGCGCAGCCGCACCAGCCATTCGAACGCAAAATAGGCCCAGCATGCCCACAGCACGGCATCGACCCAGTGATGCGCGGCCTCATAGGCGGGCGCCACCGTCAGCAGGACCATGACGCCGACGCCGACCGTCACCGCGACATAGGCCGCCTTGGTCATGTTGCGGCCGGCCGTCTGGGCGGCGAACAGCGTAAGAGCCGATAGAACGAGCTGTTTGGGCATTGGAAAGACGGCGCCTGAGCGATGCTGAAAAAGCGTGCCTGCGGTCATGCCATGGCGTGACCGGTCCGCGCAACGTGCCCGCCCCCGGTGAGGCCGTCAACGACATCAGGCAAACAGCGTTATCGTGCCGGAGCGACGGCCGCGCCAGCCCTATTCGTGGCGGGTGGGGGCGGAATTTGCCCCGGGATTGGTGAGAATCCCGACAAAACGCCGCTTTTTCCTCGTATATCAAAAAAGCTTCGCGGCCATTACGATAGCGGGCACTGCAGCAGAATCGCGAAACGTTCACGTCCCAAGATTCACTTCCCAAGTTTCATTTTCGAAGAACTGGTTGGCTTCCAATGGATACGTCTCATCTGGCAGAACACGCGGGAACCGCCGGCACGCTGTTCGCGTCGATCTTCGTGGTCGCCACCACCACGATGCGGACAATGATCCCGTTGCGGGTGTTTGGCATTCTCGCCAACGTCGTCCTCTTCATCACGGCCATTCCGGCGCACAATTACCTGGTCATGCTGGTGCAGTCGGTGATGTGTTTCGTCAATTCCTACCGGTTGCACCAGATGCTGCAGCTGGTGCGCGACGTGAAAAAGTCCGTCAACAGCGACCTGTCGATGGACTGGCTGAAGCCGTTCATGACCGAGCGTCCATGCATCGCCGGCGAAATGCTGTTCTACAAGGACGAAAAGGCCGAGGAGATGCTCTACATCGTCAGCGGCAAGTTCAAGCTGGTCGAGTCCGGCATCGAATTTCCGATCGGCGCCATCGTCGGCGAACTCGGCATGCTGTCGCCGTCGAACGTGCGCACCCAGTCGCTGGAATGCGTCGAGCCAGGCCTCGTGCTCAGCGTCAGCTACAGCAAGGTCGAGGAACTCTATGTGCAGAATCCCGCGTTCGGCTTCTATTTCCTGCGCCTCGCCAGTGCCCGGCTGTTTCAGAATCTCGAAACGCTGCAGAAGCAACTGACCCAGCAGACGGCGGCTTCCGCCGCCGCACCGAAGCCCGCGTAACGGGCAGGGGCGAACGGCGTGTCGGACCGTGGTATCCTGTCTTCGCTGCGTTATCTGTTCGCCGATATTATCGGCGAGGACGACGTTACGCCGCCGTTTCTGCCCGAAGGGCTTCCGGAGGCCGTCGTACCGGTCGCCAGCGATGCCATTTATATGCTGATCGACTATCAAGGGTCGAGCTACGCCCAGCTTTACGTCGATCGGCTGCGCCGTTTCATCGGCCGGCGCGGTGTCGATGACGTCCTGTTCACCGAGATCGCGCGGCTGATGGCGGCGCGCATGAGCTACGAGGATCCGATCCGGATCGCGCAGCTCACGCTCGCCGTCCTCGACGATGCGCCGACGGCGCCGACCAACGAGGTCAGGAAATTCAGGATCGATGAATTGATCGGAGCGCTGCCCGCGCTTGTCGCCGAACCCGTGCTGGATACGCTCGAATGGGTCGGGTGGCTGCGGATGCCGCTCTCGATCCGCTTCAGCTCGGCCAGCCGGTGGGGCATTCGCCGGTTGAAGATCGAGGCGGGGCTCCGGCGCTGGCGGTTGTTGTCGGTGCGCTACCCCAAGGAACGGGCCTGGGTCGAGCGCTGGCTGCACATGATCGATCGTAGCCTGACCAAGCAGCCCGCGGCGGCGCCCGTGATCGTGCAGACCGCGACCATGATCGAGGGTTATGGCGATGCCTATCGCCAGGGCATGGCGGACTGGAACGCCGTGATCGACGGCCTGGTCAAGCCGACTTTTGACGGCGTGCTGGCGCTGCCCGATCTCGCCGCTGCGGTTGTGGAAGCGCGCGCGGCGGTTTTGCCCGATCCGCGGCAGACGGCCTTGAAGCGCAAGATCGCCGAGATCAGGGCGCGGGTGCCGGCCGAGCCGAACGCAGCGGCGGGGCAGGTCAGCCGCCGTTAAGCGCTCTGCGCGGTCTTCACGACCACCACCTTGTCGTCATGCGCGACGGAGGTCTGGGTACCCGGATTCTGCGCAGCGTGCCGCTTGAGGTGCTCGCGGCACATGCCGATCTCGTCGCGCACGAATTCATAGCCGAGCTTGAAGGTCTCCAGCCCGTCGCTGGAAATGGTGCCGTCGCGCAGGCCTATCACCGCGCCGCGCAGGATCTTCTCCAGTTCGTCCTGCAGTTCATCCAGCGCATCGAGGGTCTTGGCGTCTTCCGTCCGCTCGCCGATATCGAGAATGGCGGTCGCGAGTTCGCCGGCCTTTTCCGGCGCGACGCGCGTGACCTTGGTGTAGATGGTGGCGCAGATCGAGCCGATGACGCTCAGCGCCAAGGCGGCCAGATACATCAAATCGCTGTAGCGATCCATGAACGACTTGGTGTCGTCGTTGATGTATTCGGCGGCGCCGGCGTGCGCGGCGACGAAGGCGTCCTTGTCGGTCACGGCGGGTTCGATCTTGCTGGCGAAGCCGTCGGCCAGCGCGAGGTCGGACTTGTTCTCGTAGATCAGGCGCGCGAGGTCGCTCATGGTCGTGGTCGACAGTTTGGACTGCGCGACCAGCAGCCACTCCAGGCCGATGGTGTCGACACCTTCCTCGGGGACCGCCGGTGAGGTCGACAGCATACCGGTCTCCACCGTCTCCGCCGAGAGCGCCGGATATTTGCGCGCCAGCGCCTTGGCCGAATCGATCGCGTTCAGGGTAAATCCGCCGTGCTTGGCATATTGCTCGTAGCTCTTGTCCTTGACGATCTGCGAGGCGTGCCTGACCGCCACCACGGCGCCGAAGCCCGATGCCAGCAGCTTGTCGAGGGTCGAACCCGGCGGCGCCATCTGGACCCGCGCCGCCGCGTCGGGCGTATCGGAAAGTTCGAGGATGGTGCGGACCAGCGTCACGCTGCCCTCGCTGTCGGCCAGCACCGCGATCTTCTTTTTCTTCAGGTCGGCGACGGTCTTGATCTTCTTGCCGCTCGGACTGATCAGGAGCAGCACGTCATGTTCGAGGATCGCGACGGCGCGGGCGCGGGACGGGATCCTGGCGTCGGTGCGCAGGATCGCCAGGTTGGCTTCCTTGCGATCGAACGACGCCAGCGCCTTGGCGTTGTCGCCGTTGCTCACGATCTTGAGCCGCAACCGCGACGTATTGCTCTTCAGCAGCGTGGCCAGTTTTGCCGCGAAGCGCGCCTCGGGGCCATTGGCCTCGCCGACCGCGAACACCAGCGTCTCGGAATTCCGCAGCCAGGTCCGGCCGCCCCAAACCGTGGCGGCGGTGAGAAGCAAGGTCAGGATCGAGAACAGCACGATTTGCGAGCGGTTGCTTTTGACCACCCGCGAACGTCGGCTTGGCTTTTCCGGTTGCGGCATTGGGGCGTCGGCGCTCATGGCTCATACCCGGTCGGGGACGATTCGCCGTCAAACCGGCGCAGCGGGCCGTCCTAATGATTTCGTAAATACCTAGAAACGAACGATAATTCCGTCTACCCGGCGATGATATCGCGGCTGCGGCAGATTGCAAACCGGCCCAGGCCGGTAACCTTACCGCGGCGGCTGCGGGCCGATTCCGCAGTATCGCAGTTCAGCCACACCGCGCGAATTTCGGACACCTCACAGGTGCAATCCGGTCCGGGAGGTGCCATAAATGACAGCAATGTTTCCGTCCGGGTTTGAGAAGAAAATTGCGCTGACAGCCTAGACCTCCGGTTTTTCGTCATTTCGTCAGTCCCAGCAAAGGGCGTCAGCTTTGTTGTTTCCTTCCATGTCGTCGTCGGTCCCGGTTGGTGCGCTGGTGGGATGGATGTTGCTTCTCACGGTGAAGCACGTCATCGCCGATTTCGTGTTGCAAAATTCCTGGATGGCGATCGGCAAGGACCAGAAGACCGGCTGGGCGCTGCCGCTGCTGGCGCATTGTCTCGTGCATCTCGCGGTGTCGATGTCGCTGATCCTTGTGGTCGCGCCGCGGTTCTGGTTCGTTGCTTTGATCGACTTCGCGATTCACATCACGATCGACCGCCTCAAGGGGATCTGCGCTTCGTCGTTCGGCGTGACGCTGGAGCAGGAGCACCCGTGGTTCTGGACGTTGATCGGCGTCGACCAGGCGCTGCACCACCTCACCGGTTTCGGCCTCTCGATTTTCATGGCGTCGAACTGACCGGGCGTCGCCGGACGGCGGCGGCAGATCGGGACCTCCGTTGAAGGCCCCCGTAAACGCCTCGCTGTCTGCGGCGGCTCCGATTCGGCCAAAAGTGGCAAGTGCCCCGGGACACTACTGCCCGCCTTGGTTAACCTTTCATTAGAGTATTGCGTTGCATCTTCCGCATAGGGAGAACCCTCATGTTTTCAAGCCGTGACGCATTCGAGAACGATTTTTGTCCGGTCCGAGATGAATTGCTCGGCGAGATGTACCGCGCCAACGCCAACGGTCTGCCTGTCCTCGTGGAGAGTGTCTCTTCCGAAGTCAGGGCGATGCTGGCGCTGTTCTGCTACCGCCGCAGCCATCTGCACGGGTTAGCGCTTTCGATCGCTGCCAGCTGCAGCGAGCGCGACCTGATCCAGCTCGGCGGCCGTGTCGGTTCCACCCTCTACGCGCTGTCGCGCGAACCCGCAGCGCGCTCCGCGCCCTCGTCGTCCTACGGCCACCGCAAGCCGATCACGCTGTCGACCAAACCGCTCTCGACCTTCGCCCCGATCGAGGACGAGATCGACGAGGAAGAAGTGCAGGCGGTTACGGCGTAAACTAGGTAGGCGAATCTATCCGCCCGTCGTCCCGGCCAAGCGAAGCGCGAGCCGGGACCCATAGCCACCGGCTTTGGTGTAAAAAGACGGCGTCAGCTATCCTGTCCTATTGATAGATCACGCGGTATGGGTCCCCGCCCCCCGTGCGCAATTGCGCACCAGGCGGGGACGACAGCATTGCTGTTACACCGCCAACGCAGGCAACCCGTGCCGCTTCCGCGCCATCGCGCATTCGGGATCGCCGGGCATGCAGGTCCGGCATACCTCGGGCCGCACCGCGTAGATCGTGCACGCGGTGGCCTCGCCGACCTTGCCTGACAGTGCCGAGCAGCGGTTGCCGTCGCAGCGCATTCCCGACAGTCTTTCGTTGACGAATTTTGCCGGGATCAGATCCAGCTCGGCGTCGTCCTCGGTGGTGAAGCGCGGCCAATTTTCCGAGTAGCTGCAACAGGCGCCGCAGGCCTGGCAGGGGCTGTCGTTGTCGTTGTCGCTGGCCGGGTCGATTCGATCCATCAGTTTGTTTAGCCCCGAACACGGCGAGCGGCGAGTCGCACAGTTGCGGTCAGGTATCCTTCGGCGCTTCCCAGACCAGGCTCCTGCGCCATTTCGCCCGCAGCAAATCGCGCCGCTCTGGATATTTTTCGTCGTGGTACACCGCGTCGACGACGCGGTCGGTACGGAAACTGCGGAAATCCTTGCGCAGTTCGCACCACGCCGCCAGAATTCGCACCGCCTCGTGGTAGCCGATCGCAATTGGCCAGATGGTGCGCTCGCTCGCGCGGCCATGTTCGTCGCGGTAGGACAGCGTGATCTTCTTGCCTTCGTGGATGTTGGCGCGGGTCCGCACCATGTCGATGCGGTCGGGTTCCCGGTTCCAGACCGGACGGGCGCGGCTGGCGGGCTCGAGCACGAATGGCCGCAGGCGTTCCGGAACGGTGTCTGCGATCTTTGCCATCAGATCCTGGGCGGCGCGGGCCAGCACGGGATCGGCGTGGCTCGCCACCCATTGCGCGCCGAGCACGGCGGCCTCGATTTCGTCGGGCGTCAGCATCAGCGGCGGCAGGTCGAAGCCCTTTTCCAGGATGTAGCCCATGCCGGCTTCGCCGCGGATCGGCACGCGCTGTTCGATCAGCGTGGCGATGTCGCGGTAAATTGTCCGCTTCGATGTCTCCAGTTCGGCCGCGATCGCATCCGCCGTCAGCGGCTTCCGGGTACGCCTCAGCACCTGAATGATCTGAAACAGCCGGTCGGCGCGTCTCATGGCAAATCTCTTTTCCCAAACGTCTCTTTTCTCGGAGCATCTTGTCCGATGCTGACAGCATGTTGGCAGCAGGGGTCGCGTAGATAAGGACAACATCTCAACTGAAGGGAATTTGTCCATGACGATTTTCAGCGAATTCGGCGTCCGCGGACGAGGCCTGCCTCTCGTGAATGCCCGGTATTTTGCGCTGGCGCATCTGATTTCCATCCACGCCACGACCACAGATCTGCGCTGGGCGTTGGTGGAGCTGCTGTTGCGTTCATTCACAGCAATGTGCGTCCTCGCGCAAGGGCAGTTGGCCTTGTTGGCCTGCCGAATCCGCCGTGGGAAGCGGTGTCTGGGGCAGGGGATCGATGCTGCTGACACCATGGTGGCAGCAGGGGGTCGCTAGGGTCGGGCACGTTTTTGAGGAATGGGAGACCCTGCATGATTACGCTCTATGGCTTCGGCGCCGGGTTCGGCCTGCCTGAGATCAGCCCCTTTGTGACCAAGACCGAAGTCCAGCTCAAAATGGCCGGCCTTGCCTATCGCAAGGAGAAGGCGCGACCGCCGGCTTCTCCCAAGGGGCAGTTGCCCTATGTCGTCGATGACGCCGAAAGCCTCGCCGATTCCACCTCCATCAGCGCGCATCTCGAAGCCAAATACGGCTTCGACTTCGACGCGCCGCTCAGCCTGCAGGCACGCGCCCAGGCCTGGGCGTTCGAGCGGATGATCGAGCACCATGTCTATTGGGCGCTGGTCGGCGCCCGCTGGGTCGATACCGAGAATTTCGCCAAGGGGCCGGCGCATTTCTTCGACGCGGTGCCGGCGCATCAGCGCGAAAAGCTGCGCGAGGACGCCCAGTTTCGGGTGGCAGAGAACTATCTGCTCAGCGGTCTCGGTCGCCACGCGCCGGAGGAGGACGTCGATCTCGCCGTCCGCTCGCTGTTTGCGCTGTCGGTGCAGCTTGGCGACAAGTCCTATCTGATGGGGGATGAGCCCTGCGGTACCGATGCCACCGCGTTCGGCGCACTGGCCGGAATCCTGACGCCGTTCTTCGAATCCCCGCTGCGGCAGCGAACCGAGCAGTTCGCCAACCTCACCGCCTATGTCGACCGGATGATGCTGCAATATTATCCGGAATTCGCCTGGGTGCCGCTGCAGGAGGCGGCCTGACAACAGAAATCCCGGTCTGACGAATCAGAACCGGGTTTCCGCTTTTCACTGAACGCGTCTCAATTCGCCGGCGCTGACTGGCCCTTCAATGCGGCCAATTCCGCCTCGAGTTCGGCGATGCGGGCATCACGCGAGGCCAGCGCCTGTGCCACATCATCCGCATCGAACTTTTGCGGGATGTGCTGCGGGCAATTGGTGTCCCACGCCGAAATCCTGAACATGATCACCTGCTCCGGCCGCGCCTTGTAGCCCTTCGGCATCATCGCCGCGGTCAGCGCGGGGTCGTCATCCACCACGCGGGCCTCGCCCCAGATCTTGACGCGCCGGCGATGCGCATAGTCCATCACGAAGATATAGGCTTTTGAATTTTCCGTCAGGTTGCCCTGCGTGATGTACTGCCGGTTGCCGCTGTAGTCGGCGAACGCGATCGTGTTCTTGTC
>JBBRSX010000179.1:0-12850 GCA_038244925.1 Hyphomicrobiales bacterium
AAACAACGAGCCGTTAAGCCGCAGGGCAACTGGTATAAGTTTGGCCCAACCGGGCCTGATCGATTGTGCTGGATAGGCCAATCGGATAGGTTGCCCCCAGGCTAGGTTCTTGTTCTGTTTCGGTCGTCTTGTTCGGGTTCCCAGCCTTCACGGCAGCTCCGTCGTGGTCGTAAACCCTTGTCATCCGGAGCACACCAAATTCATGGATTTC
Source organism: Hyphomicrobiales bacterium (assembly GCA_038244925.1). Lineage (GTDB taxonomy): Bacteria > Pseudomonadota > Alphaproteobacteria > Rhizobiales > Xanthobacteraceae > Bradyrhizobium. The sequence continues at coordinate 212 of JBBRSX010000179.1, forward strand.
AACAAAACACGGTACATCCCTATGAGCCGTCGACGCCGCATTTATGAAGGCAAGGCCAAGGTCCTGTATGAAGGCCCCGAGCCTGGAACCCTGATCCAGCACTTCAAGGACGATGCGACCGCGTTCAATGCCAAGAAACACCAGGTGATCGAGGGCAAGGGCGTCCTCAACAACCGGATTTCGGAGTACCTGTTTCAGCACCTCAACGACATCGGGGTACCGACCCATTTCATCCGCCGTCTCAACATGCGCGAGCAGCTGATTCGCGAGGTCGAGATCGTGCCGCTCGAGGTGGTGGTGCGGAACGTGGCGGCGGGATCGCTGTCGCAGCGCCTCGGCATCGAGGAAGGCACCCAGCTGCCGCGCTCGATCATCGAGTTCTATTACAAGAACGACCAGCTCAACGACCCGATGGTCTCGGAAGAGCACATCACCGCGTTTGGCTGGGCGACGCCGCAGGAAATCGACGACATCATGGCGCTCGCCATCCGCGTCAACGACTTCCTCACCGGCTTGTTCCTGGGCATCGGCATCCGTCTGGTCGATTTCAAGATGGAATGCGGCCGCCTGTTCGAGAACGACATGATGCGCATCATCGTCGCCGACGAGATCTCGCCGGACTCCTGCCGGCTGTGGGACATCAAGTCGAACGAGAAGCTCGACAAGGATCGCTTCCGCCGGGATCTCGGCGGGGTGCTGGAGGCCTATACCGAGGTCGCCAAGCGTCTGGGCATCCTGATGGAGAACGAGCGCCCGGCCGGTACCGGCCCGGTGCTGGTGAAGAGCTGAAGTCATTCCGGGGCGCAGACCGCGTACCCGGAATTCAGAAGTTTTTAGACGAGATTCCGGATCGACCCGCTGCGCGGCTCGTCCGGAATGACGAGGTTGATATGAAAGCCCGCGTTACCGTCACCCTGAAGTCCGGCATTCTCGATCCGCAGGGCAAGGCCATCGAAGGCGCGCTGAAGTCGCTCGGCGTCGATGGCGTCGCCAGCGTGCGTCAGGGCAAGGTGTTCGACATCGAACTCTCCGGCTCCGACAAGGCCAAGGCGGAGGCGGCGCTGAAAGCCGCCGCCGACAAGCTATTGGCCAATACCGTGATCGAGAATTACCGGGTCGAACTGCTCTAAGGCTGCACCTAAGATGAAATCCGCCGTTCTCGTCTTTCCTGGAATCAATCGCGAGCGCGACATGGCGCGCGCTTTGAAACTCGCATCCGGCCAGCAGGCCGCGATGGTCTGGCACGCCGAGACCGCGCTGCCCAAGGGGACCGACCTCGTGGTGGTGCCCGGCGGGTTTTCCTACGGCGACTATCTCCGCTGCGGTGCCATTGCCGCGCGGGCGCCCGTGATGGACGCGGTGCGGGCGTTTGCAGCAGAGGGCGGCCTCGTACTCGGCGTCTGCAACGGCTTTCAGATCCTCTGTGAAGCCGGTCTGCTGCCCGGCGTGCTGATGCGTAACGCGCGGCTGAAGTTCATCTGCCGGGATGTGCACCTGCGGGTCGAACGCTCCGACACGCCGTTTACGCGCGGTTACAATGCGGGCCAGGTCATCCGGGTGCCGGTCGCCCATGGCGAGGGCAATTACGAGGCCGACGAAGACACCGTGAAGCGGCTCGAGGGCGAGGGGCGGGTGCTCTATCGCTACTGCTCCGCCGACGGCGAGGTCGGCGAGAGCTCCAACATCAACGGCGCCGCGCATTCGATCGCCGGCATCGTCAGCGAGCGCGGCAACGTGCTCGGCATGATGCCGCATCCGGAAAACCACGTCGAAGACATCATGGGCTGCACCGACGGTCGTGGCCTGTTTGCGGGCCTCGTCGCGCACCTGGAAAAAGCCGCGTGAACTCGTTCACGGCGAAACTGGCGGTGGCGCTGGCGGCGCTCTCGTTTGTGACCGCTGCGCACGCGCAGGACTATCCAAAACATCCGATCAGCATGATCGTGCCGTTTGCGGCCGGTGGAACCTCCGACGTGATCGCGCGTGCGGTAGCAGAGGAGATGGGCAAGGCGCTGGGCCAGCCGGTCGTGATCGAGAACGTCGCGGGCGCCGGCGGCTCGACCGCGCTGGCGCGCGCCGCGCGCGCCGAAGCCGATGGTTACACCATCGCGATCGGCAATGCCGGCACCAGTGCGGCGACCTATACGATCTATCCGAAACTGCCGTTCACGCCGGACTCGTTTGCACCGATTGCGATGGTGGCCAAGACGTTCGGCATCGTCGCGCTGCGCAAGGATTTTCCGGCCAGGAACCTGCAGGAATTCATCGCCTACGCCAAGAGCAATCCCGGCAAGATCAACCTCGGCCATGCCGGGATCGGCTCGTCGAATTTCCTGATCTGCAAGAGCTTTGTGCAGGCCGCCGGCATCGACGTCACGCTGGTCGGCTATCGCGGCGCAGCACCTGCGCTGACCGATGCGATCGGCGGCCAGATCGACGGCGTCTGCGATGCCGCAGCCTCGGTGTCACAGGCGATCGACGACAAGCTGGTCAGGGGATTGGTTGTCGGCTCGACGGTGCGGCTGGCGAGCCTGCCTGACTTGCCGACCTCGACGGAAGCGGGCCTGCCCGAATTCGAGGCGCAGGGCTGGAATGGGCTGTTCGCGCCAAAGGGAACGCCGCCGGCGATTATCGAAAAACTGAACGCGGCAGCGCGCACGGCCGTCGAGAGCGAGCCGGTCAAGAAGCGGTTCCAGGATCTCTCAACGGTTGCGCCCGATGCCAACGAGCACGCGGCTGGCGTACTCGGGCAACTGGTAACGCGCGACGTCGAGAAATACCGCAAGCTGCTGGAAGAGAAGAAGTAGCCGCAGCGCAGCCGTCATCGACCTGGGGTCAGGTCGCCGCCAGTTCTTTCTGATGCAGCCACGCGGTATGCCGCGGCGGGCTCTTGGTTTTGGACCACTCGTCCACCATGTCGTGCGCGACCGATTGCATCCGCGCCAGTTGCTCGGGCGTGGCGGTCCAGGTCGCGACCTCAAGGCGGTGGCCGCTCGGATCCCAGAAATAGACCGACTGAAAGATCGTGTGATCGGTCGGGCCGATCACATCGAGCCCGGCGGCTTCGGCCCGCGCCTTGGCTTCCAGCAGCTCGCCCATGTCCTTGACCTGCAGCGCGATGTGCTGCGTCCATTCCGGTGTATTGGGGTCCTTTCCCATCGGGGGCGAATTGGGAAGCTCGAAGAAGGCCAGAATGTTTCCCGCGCCCGCGTCGAGGAAAATGTGCATGTAGGGGTCTGGCGCCTTGGTCGAAGGCACCCGGTCTTCGGCGATGGCGCCGAGCAGGTCCATGTTCAGAACCGTCTTGTAGAAGTCCACCGTCTGCTTGGCGTCACGGCAACGGTAGGCAACGTGATGGATTTGCTGGATTTTCATGGCGATCTCCCGGTCCACGTGTGTGCGACATTGGAGCTCACCGAAATCCCGGCGCCTTGATGCCGATCAAATGCTGGCCTGCAAAAGCGGTAGCCGTGGCGGGAAATTGCCGCCGGGCTGGCTCAGCCCCGGCCGCTCAGGCGGTTGATCCACCGGCCATAGCGGTCGGCGGGGATCGTCATGGCGGCGACACCGGCCATGACCAGGACGAGGCCGAGCGCGAGATTCGCCGGCACGGCTTCGCCGAGCAGCACCACCGACAGTCCGACGCCGATCGGAATCCGCAGATAGCCTTGCGCGTTGGTGATCAGCGTACCGAGCCGGGCGAGGCACATGTAGAACAGCATCAGCCCCAGTGCGCTCGAGAAAATCCCGATGGTGACGATGGCGATGATCGCCTCCCGCGTCGGGTGCAGGGTCCAGGGGTGTTCGACGACAAGCGCTACCGGCAGCAACAGCGTGCCGCCGAACAGCAGCGAACCCGCCGCGACCACCATCGGATCGTAATCGGACAGCCGCAATCCGAAGATCGTGGCGCAGGCAAACGAGATGGTCGCGAGCAGGATCACCATCTCGGGGAACAGATTGCTCGACAGCCCGCTGAGTGCATCGAGACCGATGATCACGCCGGTCCCGGCCAGACCCAGCATCGCGCCGGCCAGCTTGAGCAGCGTTGCCGGCTCGTGCCGCGTGATGCCCCAGGTGATCAGGAAGGCGAAGATCGGCGTGGTCGAGGCCAGCACCACGGTGGGCGCGGCCGGTACATATTGCTGCGCCCAGGTGATCATCAGAAACGGAATCGTCGAGTTGATGGTCTGCTGGAAGGCGAACAGCTTCCAGGCCCTGGCGTCGGTCGGGATCCGAAGACCACGTGCATAAAGGATCACGAGCAGGAAGGATGCTGCGATCAGCGAGCGCGCCGAGATGAAGGTGATCGGCGGGATCGAGCCGAGGCCGATCTTGGCCAGCGGATAGGTCGAACTCCAGCAGCACGCCAACGCGAGCAGCAACGCATAGTCGCGCCAGCCGCGATGGCGCTGGGGAACGCTAGGTGGCAATGGCGGGTTTATCCGTCTGCGGCTTCTGCTTCACCCGCTTGATGGTGCCTGAAAACGTGAACAGCGCCCGCTCGCCGGATTTCAGCGTCCCGCGCAGAAAAATCAGCGAGCCGCCGGCGCGGGTGATTTCGCCGTCGCATTCGATCAGTTCGCCCTCGCGCGCGCCATCGAGGAATTCGCACGAAAACCCGATCGTCACCCCCGGCGCCTCCAGCACCGGCGAGGCGATCGCGAACAGGCAGTAATCGGCGAACGACATGAAGGCGCCGCCATGGACGTTGCGCATGCCGTTGAGGTGCTTGTTCTCGACCCGGAACGCGCATTGCACCCTGCCGTTTTGGTCGACCCGGTGCCAGAACGGCCCGTTATGGGTCTCGAAACTGTCGCGGGTCCAGGTGCTCCAGCCCTTGAATTCGCCCTCGGTCGCGACGTGCAGATCGGGACGGTGGCGGAATGCGTTTTTGGGGAGTTCGTTCACTAAAAATGGCCCTTCAAATCGGTGTTTCAGCCCTTAAATCCGATCCGGGCGCGATGTGCAAACAGCGATCCCGCAAGGCTCCTCCCGCAAAGCTCTGGACAGGGCGAAAATGCGCCATAAAAGGCCTTTTCGCACCCGCTCGATCTACCTAATAAGAGACCCATGAACGAACCCCAGATCACCCCCGAACTCGTCGCCAGCCATGGCCTGAAGCCGGATGAGTATGAGCGCATCCTGAAACTGATCGGCCGGGTGCCGACTTTCACCGAACTGGGGATCTTCTCGGCGATGTGGAACGAGCACTGCTCGTACAAGTCCTCGCGCCTCCATTTGAAGGGGCTGCCGACCACGGCGCCGTGGGTGATCCAGGGCCCGGGCGAGAACGCAGGCGTCATCGACATCGGCGACGGCCAGGCGGTCGTGTTCAAGATGGAGAGCCACAACCATCCGAGCTACATCGAGCCCTATCAGGGCGCGACCACCGGCGTCGGCGGCATTTTGCGCGACGTGTTCACGATGGGCGCGCGCCCGATCGCGTGCCTCAATGCGCTGAGCTTTGGCGCGCCGGAACACCCCAAGACGCGGCATCTGGTGTCGGGCGTGGTCGCTGGTGTCGGCGGCTACGGCAATTCCTTTGGCGTGCCGACGGTGGGCGGGCAGGTGCGTTTCCACACCCGCTACGACGGCAACATCCTGGTCAACGCGATGGCGGTCGGCCTCGCCGACACCGACAAGATCTTCTACGCGGCGGCCTCCGGCGTGAACATGCCGATCGTCTATCTCGGCTCCAAGACCGGCCGCGACGGCATTCACGGCGCCTCGATGGCGTCGGCCGAGTTCGACGACGATTCCGCCGAGAAGCGTCCGACCGTGCAGGTCGGCGATCCCTTCGCGGAAAAGCTGTTGCTGGAAGCCTGCCTCGAGATCATGGAAGCCGATTGCGTGATCGCGATCCAGGACATGGGCGCGGCAGGGCTGACCTGCTCGGCGGTCGAGATGGGCGCCAAGGGCGATCTCGGTGTCGACCTCAATCTCGACGCGGTGCCGACCCGCGAGACCGGCATGAGCGCCTACGAGATGATGCTCTCGGAAAGCCAGGAGCGCATGCTCATGGTGCTCAAGCCCGAAAAGGAAAAAGAGGCCGAGGCGATCTTCAAGAAGTGGGGGCTGGATTTCGCGGTGGTCGGCTACACCACGCCGAGCAAGCGTTTCGTGGTCAAGCATGGCGGCGACGTCATGGCCGATCTGCCGATCAAGGAACTCGGCGACGAGGCGCCGCTCTACGATCGCCCGCATGTTCCGTCCGCGGCCCTGCCTGTCGTGCAGGCGCGCGAGGTCAAGGCGCCGATCGGCATTTCGGCGGCGCTGGAAAAACTGATCGCGACGCCGGAGCTTTGCTCACGGCGTTGGGTCTGGGAACAATACGACCACGTCATTTTGGGCAATACCGTGCAGCGCCCCGGCGGCGACGCCGCGGTGGTGCGCGTTGAGGACGGACCGAAGGGGCTGGCGCTCACCGTCGACGTGACGCCGCGCTATTGCGAGGCGGATCCGTATCAGGGCGGTATGCAGGCGGTCGCCGAAGCCTGGCGCAACATCACCGCCGTTGGCGGACGGCCGCTCGCGATCACCGACAATCTCAATTTCGGCAATCCGGAGCGGCCCGAAATCATGGGCCAGTTCGTCGGCTGCCTGAAGGGTATTTCCGAAGCCTGCCGCACGCTCGACTTCCCGGTCGTGTCCGGCAACGTCTCGCTCTACAACGAGACCAACGGCCGCGGCATTCTGCCGACGCCCTCGATCGGCGGCGTCGGCCTGCTCGACGATTTCACCAAATCAGCCACGCTGGCCTTCAAGGCGGCGGATGAGGCGATCCTGCTGATCGGCGAAACACAGGGATGGCTCGGACAGTCGGTTTACCTGCGCGATATCTGCGGCCGCGAAGAGGGCGCACCGCCGCCGGTCGATCTCGCCGCTGAAAAGCGCAACGGCGACGTCGTGCGCGGCATGATCCACGCCGGCACGGCGACTGCGGTGCATGACATTTCCGATGGCGGGCTGTTGATCGCGTTGGCGGAGATGGCGATGGCCGGCGGCATCGGCGCGCAGCTGCTGGCAGCGCCAGCCTCGATCGTGCCGCATGCGTACTGGTTCGGCGAGGATCAGGCCCGCTACATCGTCACGGTGCCGGCGGCGGACGCCGGTCTGGTGCTGGCGAAGATGAAGGGCGCGGCCGTGCCCTGTATGCGCATCGGCACCACCGGTGGCGATGCGATTGCGATCGCCGGCGAAACCCCGGTTACGGTGAGTGCGCTCGAGTCAGCGTTCGAGCACTGGCTGCCGGCGTATATGAACGGCAAGGCTTAGCGAGTCATTCCGGGATGGTCCGAAGGACCGGACCTCAGATGCGCAATTGCGCATCGGGGAATCTCGAGATTCCGGGTTCGATGCTTCGCATCGCCCCGGAATGACGACCCTCTCATAGCACCCGCTTGGCGCCGGGAATTTGCCGCAACGCGCGCGTCAACGCCCAGCTCAATGCGACTGTCAGAACAAAGCAAACTGTGGCCTTCACGATGGCCGGCAGGTCGTAATCGAACAGCCAGTATTGCAGCCACAATGCGATCGGGTAGTGCACCAGGAATATGCCGAAGGCATCGGCCTGCATCGGATCGAGTATGCTCGAGCCGGAGTGCTTGAACCTCAGGAAATAGGCCAGGATCAGAAACATGATGGCGACGCTGAAGACGGTGAAGAAGACGGCATAAGTCCCTTCATACCAGTGCGGCAGCACCTCCGGATTCCCAAGTATTTCGCGCTTGATGTAGATCAGCCCCCATAACGCGCAATACGGAACCAGCGCCAGCATCAACCAATCCCAACTGACCTTCGCCATCCGGCCGTCCGCGGCCAGCAACCCGCGATCCAAAAGCTGAACGCCGATGCCGGCGCCGAAAAAGAAGTAAGTCGCGTAGAGCATCACGCGGCCGTGCTGGACCGAGAACGGCCCGAACTCGAACCAGCTGCCTGGGCCGAAGTGAATCCGTCCGGGAATGTAAAACGCCGCAGTGACGGCAAGCATCACCGCGAAGAACACGGCCGGCCGGCGACGACCGTGCAGCGAGAGACGGTTGATCGGATCGAGCAGGTTCGGTGATAGCCTGTAGAGCAGGCAGGCAACCAGGTCGAAGGCGAACAAGACCCACAGGAACCAGACCGGTCCGCTCGGCCACGGCCCGACGGTCACTGTTTTCCACCAGAATGAAGCGAAGCTGACGTCGGGATACTGCCGCAGGGAAAAGGAGTAATAGGCGACCGGGATAACCGTGAGCGCGCAGATCGCGAATGGCAGGGCAAGCCGAAGCAGGCGATCGGACAGGTAATTCAGCGGCCCCTTCCGGGCAATGCCCGACCATGCGAACAGGCCGGACAGGAAAAAGAACATCGCCATGAAGAAACTGTCGGTGGCGAGCACGATCATGTCGAACCCGAAGAACGACTTCGGATCGGTGTGGCCGAAATAGGTATAGGGGATGACGGCATGGTGGATCAGCACCACCAGCGTCAGGAAGGTACGCGCGCGATCAAGCGAAAGGTTTCGCGATTTGACCTTGGGCACGGCGCCGACCTCGGCATGTCCCACGGTGGAAATGGATGTCATGGTCGCCCCCCGGCAGGCTGTTCAACTCAAATGTTGCAACCGGAAATCGGATTCAGCAAGGTACGATCCTCATACTCGCAGATCCTGCCCGGGCCAAGTCGGCGGGAAGCGATTAAATCAAACTGAACGGAAGCGAGCAGGCTACGCCACTTCCTCGATCGTCACCTTGTCCGGATAGAACGCGAGGTAGCCGGTGATCTCAGTCATCGCCGGAAACGGCGTCTCATAGGTCCAGATCGAATTCTCGATGCTCTTGCCGTTGGCATTGATGCTGAAATAGCTCGCATCCCCCTTATAGGGGCAGTGCGTGGTTCGCTCGGTGCGGGCCAGCAGCGCCATATTGGCGTCCGTGCGTGGCACATACTGGACAGCCGGGTAGCTCGCTTCCTTTAGGATCAGCGCATGGATGGTATCGGCGATGACCACGCCGCCGGCGGAGACACGGACGCGCTTCGGGTTTGCCGTAATCGTGATCGGATGGTCGGGACCGGGAAGTTTCATGGTTTTGAGCCTCTTTTTCGGTCATTTCGCCGTGATCGGACGTGACCTGATACCGCGTATTTAAAACGACTGGGTCTGGAATATAGTATTGGAAGGCGTGACCTAGAAGGGCGTACGCGCTAGGTTTGGGCCTCTCGGTCGCGCGATCTGGCCCTGATTCGAAACATCTGACGGAGACTTGCTGGATGCCGATGGACGCCCACGATATCGAATCGATGATCAAGGCAGCTATCCCCGATGCCGAGGTGACGATCCGCGATCTCGCAGGCGACGGCGACCATTACGCCGCGACCGTGATCTCGGAATCCTTCCGGGGCAAATCGCGTGTCCAGCAGCACCAGATCGTCTACCAGTCGCTCAAGGGACAGATGGGCGGCGTGCTGCATGCGCTGGCGCTGCAGACCGGGATACCTGACGGACCCGGGGTGCCGGGGGGCTAGGCCCCGAGCGGCGGACGGGGGCGCCGATGGCGGACAATCTACGCGGCGCGCTGTTTCGCCCGATCGTGCCGCACCAGCACAGCCGCGTCACTTACGCGGAGCTGTTATTCGATCTCGTCTTTGTTTTTGCGGTCACGCAGGTCTCCCATACCCTGCTGGCGCATTTCACGCTGCTCGGTGCGCTGCAAGTCACGCTGCTGTTTCTCGCGGTGTGGTGGGTATGGGTCTACACCTCCTGGATCACCAACTGGCTCGATCCCGAAAAGACCCCGGTCCGGTTGTTGCTGTTTGGGTTGATGTTGGGCGGCCTTGTGCTGTCGACGTCGATTCCGACGGCGTTCGAGGGGCGCGGATTGTGGTTTGCAATTGCTTACGCGGCGATGCAGGTCGGCAAAACCGTGTTTCTTTGGGGATCGACGACGCCTTCGCAGCCGCTGGCGCGGATGAACGCGATGCGCATCACCACCTGGCTGTCGATATCGGCGATTTTCTGGATCGCGGGCGGGCTGGCGGAAGGTCAGTCGCGGATGTTGCTTTGGGCAGTAGCACTTGCGATCGAGTATATTTCGCCGGCGGCGCGGTTCTGGATCCCGCGCTACGGTGCTTCATCGGTTGCCGACTGGGTGATCGAAGGTGGCCACATGGCCGAGCGCTGCGCCCTTTTCGTGATCATTGCGCTCGGCGAATCGGTCGTCGTGACCGGTGCGACCTTCGCCGAATTGGCCTGGACCACCGAAAACGTCGTTGCATTCGTGTCTGCCTTCGTAGGCAGCATCGCGATGTGGTGGATCTATTTTCACAGGGGTGTCGAAGCCGGCTCCGAGGAGATTTCGAAATCGAGCGAACCGGGAAGGATGGCGCGGCTGGCTTATACCTATCTGCACATGCCGATCGTGGCCGGCATCATCGTTTCGGCGGTGGCGGACGAACTCGTGCTGAAGCACCCGGCCGGTCATTCCGATCTCAGGACCGTGCTGAGCGCGATCGGCGGACCGCTGTTGTTTCTGTTCGGAACGATCCTGTTCAAGCACAGTTTTCGCGGTTTTCTTCAGCTCTCGCACGGCATCGGTATCATCGCGCTGTGCGCGCTGGCATGGTTCGCGAGCGGATTGTCGCCGCTGATGCTGTCGATCCTGACATCGGCGATCATGATCATGGTCGCGGTGTGGGAATCGATTTCGCTGCGATCCAGGCCCGAGGAATAGGTCCGGCTATTTCTGCTCGACGACATTTTTGAGGACGAGCTGCGAAAGCTGGACGACGAGCGCCCGCAGCCTGGCATTTTCCTCGAGCAGCGACTCCGTTTCGGTGCCGACCTCGGCATCCCAGCCATCGTCGTCGTGGACGGACGACGGAGCCAACCGTTGTCCGGCATCGCCGGACACCAAATACACTTTACCCATGACTGATACCCCCTGGCACAAACTCACCCCCGCCAAGCCCTGAGAAGAGATTCGGCTGAGTCCGAGTCAAAATTTGGACGTTTCGGGGGGGAAACCGCAGCGCGGGTGCAGCGATTTGCCGACATAATCGTCATGGTCAAGAAACATTAACCATTCTCTGCCACATTCAGGTTGCAAGGTGTTGACGCGCGCGGCGGCGCAGATACCTCGCTTTCACTTTGACCAGCGTGACAACCCTCAGTCCCCACGTCTCTCGTGGCTGGGAATTTGCGCCTATGAAACAAAGCGAAGCAAGAGTTCTGATCCTTCAGCAATGGGACGGCTGGATTTCGGCACGGGAGCTTGATCCGGGCGGCCCCACCGGAAAAGACTCGCTGAAATTCTTTCACGAGCTTCAGGACACCAATTCGCCGCTATTGGACTTCCAGTCCCGCGGACACGACAAGTGGCGGATCATTCACGCCTGGTTGCTGGATGGCGAGCGCTTGTCCGACCACTGGATATCTCCGGCGCCTCGCATCGTGCCGGCGCGCAGACCGCGGCTGGCCCGCCACAAGTCCGGAGCCGGGACGTGAGGCGGCCGATTGAAGGCGGGTTCCGCTGCCTTAGCCTTCGGCCACCAGTGCGTGAACCGAAAACATCTGTTCGTCGTCGGTCCAGGAGTCGCGCACCGACCAGCCCGATACGCGCGCGAGTGCCGTGAAGCGCTCGAGGCTGTATTTATAACTCGACTCGGTGTGGATGCTTTCGCCGGGCCGGAATGAAAAATTCCGACCCATGATCCGCACCGACTGCGGCTTCTTGGCAATCAGGTGCATTTCGATGCGGTGGCGCTCGCGATTATAGATCGAGCGATGCATGAAGGCGGAGATATCGAAGTTGCCACCGAGTTCGCGGTTGATGCGGACCAGCACATTGAGATTGAAACGCGCGGTGACGCCGGCGGCATCGTTGTAGGCGTCGTACAGCACGCGCTCGTTCTTTTCGAGATCGACGCCGATGATCATCTGCGCGCCTTCGCCGAGAATGTCGCGCGCGCTGCGCAGGAAGGCGCTGGCCTCGTGCGGTTCGAAATTGCCGAGCGTCGATCCCGGGAAAAAGCCGACCTTGGGCATCCCGGCGATCTCGGCGGGCAGCGCGAACGGCGCGGTAAAATCGGCGGCGACCGGATAAACCGCAAGATCGGGGAAATCCTTGCGCAGCGCGTCGGCCTGGCCCTTAAGGAAATCGCCGGAAATATCGACCGGCACATAGGCGCCGAATTCGCAGCGCTCCAGCAGCAGCCGGACCTTGGTGGTGGCGCCGGCGCCGAATTCCACCAATGCGGCGCCCTTCGGAATCAGTGCGGCGATCTCGTCGCCGCGGCTGCGCAAAATCCCGAGCTCGGTGCGGGTCGGATAGTATTCCGGCAATACCGTGATCTGCTCGAACAGTTCGGACCCCGCGGCGTCGTAGAAATATTTCGGCGATAGTTTTTTGGGATGCTGCGACAGGTCGCCGATCACGTCGCCGGCAAAGGCCGAGGTCGCTTCGTCGAACGGGTGCACTTGGGCCAAAGCGGGGGCATGCACATTCATGATACTCTCCTGAACGCGCTTTCCGGCGCGCTTTGATCAGCGGGAAATTCAGACGTAGTCGGCGAGGCGTAACCCCGTAAATTGCCAGCGGTGGTGCGGATAAAAGAAGTTGCGGTAGGTCATACGGCTGTGACCGTCCGGGGTTG
>JBBRSX010000180.1:0-12790 GCA_038244925.1 Hyphomicrobiales bacterium
GGAAGCAATACGCAGGGCGATCTCGTTTCTGCGCCAGAAGCAGGTCCTGCATAAGCTCGGGGTTGTGATCAGCATCGCGGTCATCGCGGTCGCGTGCTACGTGCTCTATCACATGCTGCGCGGCATCGACTCCAACGAGGTAATCGAAGCCATCAAGAGCACCGAGCCACGCCAGATATGGCTGGCGGCGCTGTTCGTGGCGGCGGGCTATTTCACGCTGACCTTCTACGACTGGTTCGCGGTGCGCGCGATCGGCAAGGGCCACATTCCCTACCGCGTCAACGCGCTGGCCGCCTTCACTTCCTATTCGATCGGCCACAATGTCGGCGCCAGCGTCTTCACCGGCGGCGCGGTGCGCTACCGGATCTATTCGGCCTGGGGCTTGAACGCGATCGATGTCGCCAAGATCTGCTTCCTCGCCGGGCTGACCTTCTGGCTCGGCAATGCCGCGGTGCTGGGACTGGGCATCGCCTATCATCCGGAGGCCGCCGCCTCGATCGACCAGTTGCCGCCCTGGCTCAACCGGATCGCGGCGTTTGCGATCATTGTCGGCCTCGTCGGCTATGTGGTCTGGGTCTGGACCCAGCCGCGCAGCGTCGGCCGCGGCCCGTGGACCGTCACGCTGCCGGGAGGCCCGCTGACGCTGCTGCAGATGGCGATCGGCATCGTCGATCTCGGCTTCTGCGCGCTCGCAATGTACGTGCTGGTGCCGGACGAGCCCAATCTCGGTTTTGTCGTCGTCGCGGTCATTTTCGTCTCGGCGACGCTGCTCGGCTTTGCCAGCCATTCGCCCGGGGGGCTCGGGGTGTTCGACGCCGCCATGCTGGTCGGCCTCTGGCAAATGGACAGGGAAGACCTGCTGGCCGGAATGCTGCTGTTCCGGGTGCTCTATTATATTTCCCCCTTCATCATATCTGTAATCTTGCTGACGCTTCGGGAGCTTATCCTCGGCGCGCGACTCAAGCGCCTGCGCCAGATGACGCCTGGTCCCGACGCTGAACCGAGACGCGAGGCCGTATATGTGCGCGAGCGTGGCGACACCGGCGCCTGACGATGTGGCCCAAGGGGGCTCCAGACCCCGACAGCAAGGGGGGTTTTAGACCCCGATAGATTGAGGGAAGAAAGCCGGCGCGATGGCGATAGACGATTCCTCCTCTTCTTCCATCTTTGCGCCGTGGCCAGACCGGCTGCGGCACGCCGCTATCATTCTGCTTGCCGCCGCGATCGCTCTTTCCGTGCTGGTGGTCTTGGCCGAACTGTCGCTGGCGCGCGCCGCCGCGGTGTTCGTCTGCATCGCCGCTGCCGCCCTGGTGCCGTGGCGGCTGCATGACGCGGTCAAGTCGCGCGAGGATGTCCGTGGCGTCAATCCGGTCGAAGCGGCGGCCGTCAGCGCCGTCGTCGCCGGCATGCCCGATCCGGCCGTGCTGCTCGACCGCGCCGGCCGCGTCCTGCATCTCAATGCCGCGGCGGCCCAGCTGGCGCCGGCGCTGCGCAAGAACGAGCTCGCGCAGTTCGCGCTGCGCTCGCCCGAAATCATCACCGCGCTGCGCGAAGCGATCGCGACCACCGAACCGCGGCGCGCGACCTATCTCGACCACGTGCCGGTCGACCGCTGGCTGGAACTTATCATTACGCCGGTGCCGGTGCCGACGCTGTTCGGCGGCACCGACAAGTGCATGCTGATGACCTTCCACGACCAGACGCCGCTGCGGCGGGTCGAGGAAATGCGCGCCGACTTCGTCGCCAACGCCAGCCACGAACTGCGGACGCCGCTGGCGGCCTTGTCAGGCTTCATCGATACTCTGCAGGGGCCGGCCAAGGACGACGCCAAGGCACGCGAGCGCTTTCTCGGCATCATGCATGCGCAGGCAACGCGGATGGCGCGGCTGATCGACGACCTGCTGTCGCTGTCGCGGGTGGAATTGTCGGCCCATGTCCGCCCCGACACTTTGGTCGATCTGGTGCCGATCATCCGCCAGGTCGCTGACGGACTGGAACCACTGGCGAGGGAGCGCCAGGTCGCGATCGAGATCGACCTGCCGGAAACGCCGGTGATGATCCCGGGCGACCGCGAGGAGTTGCTGCGGCTGTTCGAAAACCTGATCGAGAACGCGCTCAAATATGGCGCGTCTGGCGGCCGGGTGATGGTTTCGCTGGTGCAGGCGAGTTCGGGCGAGGGCGCGCCGGAAATCCGCGTCATGGTCCGCGATTTCGGCCCCGGTATCGCACCGGAACACCTGCCGCGGCTGACCGAGCGCTTCTACCGGGTCGATGTCGGCGACAGCCGGGCCCAGGGTGGAACCGGGCTCGGTTTATCGCTGGTCAAACATATTGTTAACCGGCATCGCGGCCGGCTTTTGATCGAAAGCGTGCCGAAAAACGGGGCGACCTTTACCGCTTGTTTTCCCCAGGCGAAGGCTCCGATACAGGCATAAACACAAGCTATTTCAATGGCTTGTTTATGTCATCCAACTGTCACCAAACCTTCGTAAAAGCAGCATCGACCGCACCTAAACGGGCGGCGTGAGCGCGATCGGGCGCAACAGGCGCTTCGCTCACAAATGGAGACCAACCATGAATTTCATCAAGATGATTGTCGCAGCCGGCCTGGTCGCCGCCTCGACGTCGGCCTTCGCGGCTGACATCACCGGCGCGGGCGCCACCTTCCCGTTCCCGATCTATTCGAAGTGGGCCGATGCCTACAAGAAGGAGACCGGCAACGGTCTGAACTACCAGTCGATCGGTTCGGGCGCCGGCATCAAGCAGATCCAGGCCAAGACCGTGACCTTCGGCGCCACCGACGCGCCGCTGAAGGCCGAAGTGCTCGAAAAGGACGGCTTGGTGCAGTGGCCGATGGTGATGGGCGCGATCGTCCCCGTCGTGAACCTCGAAGGCATCAAGCCGGGCGAGCTGGTCCTCTCGGGCGAA
Organism: Hyphomicrobiales bacterium; assembly: GCA_038244925.1. Lineage (GTDB taxonomy): Bacteria > Pseudomonadota > Alphaproteobacteria > Rhizobiales > Xanthobacteraceae > Bradyrhizobium. Next base: position 2,929 of record JBBRSX010000180.1, read on the forward strand.
GTGCTCGGCGACATCTATCTCGGCAAGATCACCAAGTGGGACGACGCCGCGATCGCCAAGCTCAATCCGAAGCTGAAGCTGCCGACCGACGCCATCACCGTCGTGCGCCGCTCCGACGGTTCGGGCACCACCTTCAACTTCACCGACTATCTCTCGAAGTCGAACGCCGACTGGAAGACCAAGGTCGGTTCCGGCACCGCGGTCGAATGGCCGGCTGGCGTTGGCGCCAAGGGCAATGAAGGCGTTGCCGGCAATGTCGGCCAGACCAAGAACGCGATCGGTTACGTCGAATATGCCTACGCCAAGCAGAACAAGCTGACCTACACCGCGCTGATCAACAAGGCCGGCAAGACCGTGCAGCCGACCATCGCGGGCTTCCAGGCGGCCGCTTCCAACGCCGACTGGGCCAAGGCGCCCGGCTATTACGTGATCCTGACCGACCAGCCGGGTGAGGCCTCCTGGCCGATCACCGCGGCGACCTTCATCCTGATGCACAAGGATTCGACCGACAAGGCGGCTTCCCAGGAAGCGATCAAGTTCTTCAAGTACGCCTTCGCCAAGGGCGGCAAGATGGCCGAAGAACTCGACTACATCCCGATGCCGGACTCGGTCGTCAAGATGATCGAAAAGACCTGGTCGGCCGACATCAAGAGCTAATTGAGGCCCATTGCAACAAACTCGCGCCCCGTCATTCCGGGGCGCGAGTGAAACGAGCGAACCCGGAATCTCGAGATTCCCCGATGCGCAATTGCGCATCTGTGGTCTGGTCCTTCGGACCATCCCGGAATGACGCAGCTAAAACCAAAAACAATTCGCGGCCGAACCGGCTGCAAAACCCGTGCATCGGATCCGGGTTGATGGGTTATAAGTACAGGGGATTGGCGTGGCAGACATGGCGGTTCAAGGCGACGTGATGGAAGCTGCTGGACCTTACGATCGTGCCAAGGCCCTCAGCGCTTTCAAATTCGGTGACGTTACTTTTTACTGGATCACCCGCGCTTGCGCGATCTCGGTGCTCCTCATTCTCGGCGGCATCATCATCTCCCTGATCGTCGGCGCATGGCCGGCGATGAAGAAATACGGCTTTGCGTTCCTGTGGACGCAGCGCTGGGCGCCATCGGCCGATCCGCCAGTGCTCGGCGCGCTCGGGCCAATTTATGGCACGCTGATCACCTCGGGGATCGCGATGCTGATCGCCATACCGGTGGGCCTCGGCATCGCGGTGTTCCTGACCGAGATCTGCCCGCTGTGGCTGCGCCGCCCGATCGGGCTTGCGATCGAGCTGCTCGCCGGCATTCCCTCGATCATCTACGGCATGTGGGGCTTCTTCGTGCTGGGGCCGTTCCTTGCCAACACGTTCCAGCCGTTCATGATCAAGATCTTCGACGGCGTTCCGGTGCTCGGCACCATCTTCGCCGGCCCGCCGTCCTATCTCTCGCTGTTCAACGCCGCGCTGATCCTCGCGATCATGGTGCTGCCGTTCATCACCTCGATCTCGGTCGACGTCTTCAAGACGGTGCCGCCGGTGCTGAAGGAAGCCGCCTACGGCGTCGGCTGCACCACCTGGGAAGTCGTCCGCAACGTCGTCATCCCGTACACCCGCGTCGGTGTCATCGGCGGCGTGATGCTGGCGCTCGGCCGCGCGCTCGGCGAGACCATGGCGGTGACTTTCATCATCGGCAATTCGTTCAAGATCTCGTCCTCGATCTTCGCGCCCGGCACCACGATCTCGGCGGCGATCGCCTCCGAATTCGCCGAGAGCGACGGGTTGCACCAGTCCGGCCTGATCCTGCTCGGGCTGCTGCTGTTCGTGCTGACGTTCTTCGTGCTCTCTGCCGCGCGGCTGATGCTGATGCGGCTGGAAAAGAAGGCGGGCAACTGAGATGAACCCGATTTACGCTTCCCGCCGCCGCTTCGATGTCGTCATCCGGGCGCTGTGCGTCGGCGCCGCTCTGTTCGGCGTTACCTGGCTCGCGCTGATCCTGTTCACGCTGTTCTACAATGGCCTGGCGGGAATAAGCCTGCAGCTCTTCATCGCGGACACCCCGCCGCCCGGCTCGACCGAAGGCGGCCTGCGCAACGCCATCATCGGTTCGATCATCATGACCGTGATCGGCGTCGGCATCGGCGCGCCGCTCGGTCTGTTCGCCGGCACCTATCTCGCCGAATACGGCAAGCACGACAAGCTGACCTCGATCATCCGCTTCATCAACGACATCCTGCTGAGCGCGCCGTCGATCATCATCGGCCTGTTCGTCTACGGCGCCATTGTCGTCCCGATGGGTGGCTTCTCGGCCTTTGCCGGCTGCCTGGCGCTCGCCGTGATCGTCATTCCCGTGGTGGTGCGCACCACCGAGGACATGCTGGGACTGGTGCCCAATCCGCTGCGGGAAGCCGCCTCCGCGCTCGGCCTGCCGCGCTCACTGGTGATCCGGCGCATCGCCTACCGCGCCGCGCGAAGCGGCCTGATCACCGGCGTCTTGCTGGCCACCGCCCGCGTCGCAGGTGAAACCGCGCCGCTGCTGTTCACGGCGCTGTCGAACCAGTTCTTCAGCCTCAACCTGACCAAGACGATGGCGAACCTGCCGGTCACCATCAACAACTTTGTGCAAAGCCCCTACGTCTACTGGAAGCAGCTCGCCTGGAGCGGGGCCTTGCTCATCACCCTTACCGTGCTTGCCCTGAACATTGGCGCACGCATCCTTGGCGCCGAGAGGACCGCAAAATGACCGACGCTTCCGTATCATCGATGAGTGCTGCCGGCGGACTTCCTCCCGCGGCGCAGGCGTTGCCCGAGGCGCCGCCGAAGGTGACCGCGCGCAACCTGAACTTCTATTACGGCGAGAACCATGCGCTGAAGAACATCAACCTGGCGCTCGGCACCAACCGCGTCACCGCCTTCATCGGCCCGTCCGGCTGCGGCAAGTCGACCTTGCTGCGGATCTTCAACCGGATGTACGACCTCTATCCAGGCCAGAAGGCTACCGGCCAGCTGATGCTCGATCAGACCAACATCCTCGACCCCAAGCTCGATCTCAATCTACTGCGGGCCCGTGTCGGCATGGTGTTCCAGAAGCCGACGCCATTCCCGATGACGATCTACGAAAACATCGCGTTCGGCATCCGTCTCTATGAGAAGATCTCCAAGTCGGAGATGGACGGCCGGGTCGAGAAGGCACTGCGCGGCGGGGCGCTGTGGAACGAGGTCAAGGACAAGTTGAACGCAAGCGGCCTCAGCCTCTCCGGCGGCCAGCAGCAGCGGCTCTGCATCGCCCGCACCGTCGCGGTGCGGCCCGAGGTTATTTTGTTCGACGAGCCCTGTTCGGCGCTCGATCCGATCTCGACCGCCAAGGTCGAGGAACTGATCCAGGAACTGGCGGAAGACTATACCATCGCCATCGTCACCCATAACATGCAGCAGGCGGCGCGCGTCTCCGACAAGACCGCCTTCATGTATCTCGGCGAACTGATCGAGTTCGACGACACCAACAAGATTTTCACCTCGCCGAGCGATCGACGAACCCAAGACTACATCACCGGTCGGTTTGGCTGAGCATGATCCGGAAAAGTGGCACCTGGTTTTCCGAAGAGATCATGCTCAAACAGAAAATTTGAAATCATGATCCGATCCTGTCGGATCATGATTTGAGGAGAGAACAAATGGCTTCTGAACACACCGCCAAGGCGTTCGACGGCGACCTGCAGGAACTGACCCGCCTGGTCGCGGAAATGGGCGGCCTCGCCGAACGCATGATCACCGAATCCGTCGATGCGCTGGTCCGCCGCGACATCGCGCTCGGCAACCGCGTCGTCGCTGCTGACGCCGAGATCGACCGCCTGCAGCATGTCATCGAGGAACGCGCGGTGCTGACCATCGCACGGCGCCAGCCGATGGCGGTCGATTTGCGCGAAATCGTCGGCGCCATGCGGGTTGCCACCGATCTGGAGCGGATCGGCGACCTGGCCAAGAACATGGGCAAGCGGGTCGCGGCGCTGGAAAACGATTTTCAGCCGCTGAAACTGATCCGCGGCCTCGAGCACATGACGGATCTGGTGCAGTCGCAGGTCAAGTCGGTGTTGGACGCCTATGCCGCGCACGACCTGCCGGCGGCGATGGCGGTCTGGAAGGGCGACGAGGAAGTCGACGCCATCTGCACCTCGCTGTTCCGCGAGCTGCTGACCTACATGATGGAAGATCCGCGCAACATCTCGTTCTGCATTCATTTGATGTTCTGCGCCAAGAATATCGAGCGGATCGGCGATCACGCCACTAACATTGCAGAAACCGTGTTCTACATGATCGAGGGTCAGCAGATTCTCGACAAGCGCCCGAAGGGCGACATGACGACCTTCGCCACGACAGTACCCGGTAACTGACGTGGCGAAACCAGGGGAAGCATAAGATGAACGCACGCATTCTGGTGGTCGAAGACGAGGAAGCGCTGACCACGCTGCTGCGCTACAATCTCGATGCCGAAGGCTATGAAGTCGAAACCGTTGCCCGCGGCGATGACGCCGACACAAGGCTGAAGGAGCGCGTTCCCGACCTGATCGTGCTCGACTGGATGCTGCCCGGTCTCTCCGGCATCGAACTGTGCCGCCGCCTGCGCGCGCGTCCCGAAACCAAGACGCTGCCGATCATCATGCTGACCGCGCGCGGCGAGGAAAGCGAGCGGGTCCGGGGTCTTGCCACCGGCGCCGACGACTACATTGTGAAACCCTTTTCGGTGCCGGAGCTGCTGGCGCGGGTAAAAGGCCTGCTGCGGCGGGCGAGCCCGGAGCGGCTTGCCACCGTGCTGACCTACGGCGACATTGAACTCGATCGTGAGAAAAGGCGCGTCGCCCGCTCCGGCCGCCAGATCGATCTCGGCCCGACTGAATATCGCCTGCTGGAATTCTTCCTCGAGCATCCCGGCCGCGTGTTCTCGCGCGAACAACTGCTCGACAGCGTCTGGGGCCGCGACATCTATATCGATGAGCGCACCGTCGACGTCCATATCGGCCGCCTGCGCAAGCTGCTCAACCCCGGCCGCGAGCAGGACCCGATCCGCACCGTCCGCGGCGCTGGCTACGCGCTGGATGACCGCTTTGCGAAGGTGGAGTCGTAAGGGCTTCGCCAGCGTCACTGCTAACGCGGCGTAACAAAAACTCCGCCGTCGTCCCGGCCTTGAGCCGGGACCCATAACCACCGACGGTGATTGTTTAAGCGAGCTGGAGCACCAGCTTGGCATAACCACGAACATTCGTGGTTATGGGTCCCCGCTTTCGCGGGGACGAAAGCGGAAATTATCCGCGTCAGTTACTACAAGTGTCGCGCTACTTACCGCGTCGGCTTCGGCGCCGGACGGCGGCGGTCGCTGGCGGGTTGATAGGCGACGCGCGAGTGATGCGCACAATAAGGCAGGCCCGCAAGCGCCTTGCCGCCGCAGAAGAAGAAGTCCGCGCTCGAGGGATCGCCGACCGGCCAGTGGCAGGTGGCCTCGTTCAATTCCAGCAGCGTCAGCCGCTGGCTCATCGGCACCACATTGTCGAAGGCGATCGGATCTGGCTCCATCTCGACTTCGAAGGCGTGCGCCAGCGCGGTGTTGCCGCGCGAAACCGGGCGCGCCACCCGCATCATGTGCTGGGCCGGACGTGCCTTGCGCTGCCGCGGCGCCGCCGAGGAGGGGCTCTTGGCGCGGCCGGACAGGCCGAGCCGGTGCACCTTGCCGATCACGGCATTGCGCGTCACATTTCCGAGTTCCGCGGCGATCTGGCTGGCGGACAGGCCACCTTCCCAGAGCTTTTTCAGTTGCTCGACGCGATCCTCTGACCAGGTCAATACCGTCATCGCATTCTTCCCTTCGCGTAGCGCGGGCCTGACCGGGACAGCGCTGGCGATCCAATTCGCTCAAAAATCCCTGCGGACAGAATCCCTTAGCCCTCGCCGGGCACAAAAAACGCGCCCGAACGTGTACGCTGTACAAATGGACTCTTGGGATCAGAACCGCCGCACGAGATGTCGTACCCGACAGCCCAGAAGCTACAATATGGCGTGACTCAGGCGCAAGAGTCCGCGGCGGTGCGTCCACATGTTCCGACATCTAGGCATTGCAGTGCGGGTTTTCCACCACACCGGAATGTTACGGATTGCCTTTATCTTGCAGTGCAGGAAGGCCGCTCTTGCGCATTATCCGGAAAAGTGGACACCGGTTTTCCGAAAAGATCATGCTCAAACAAGATGAACGAGCCTGCAAAGCAGGCTCTACGGCGTGTTGACACGCTCCGCCGCCAGCATAGAATGTCTCTCACGTGCCGCCCCAAAAGGCGGCACGTTTTGTTTTCCGTGTTGTAATCCAAGGCTGGTTGTTGCCTGCGTTCGCGCTCAAGCAGACGCATTCTGCGGCCAGACTCAAACCTTCAGTGATAGTCATGACCACCAGCGCCACGTCGCATCTGCTCCCCGTTTTCGCCAGGGTCGATCTCGGCTTCGAACGCGGCGAGGGCGCATGGCTTATCGCCACCAACGGCGATCGATATCTCGATTTCACTTCGGGCGTTGCGGTGAATGCGCTCGGCCATTGCCATCCGCATCTGGTCGCAGCGCTTCAGGAGCAGGCCACCAAACTCTGGCACATGTCGAACCTTTTCAAGAGCCCGGATGGCGACAAGCTCGCTGCACGGCTGTGCGAGCAGAGCTTCGCTGATCTCGTGTTCTTCTGTAATTCCGGCGCCGAGGCGATGGAGTGCGTGATCAAGGTCGCGCGCAAGTATCACGCCGCCAAGGGCCATCCCGAGCGCTATCGCATCATCACCTTCGAAGGCGCGTTCCACGGCCGCACGCTGGCGACCCTGGCCGCGACCGGCTCAGCGAAATATCTCGAAGGCTTTGGTCCGCCGATGGACGGCTTCGACCAGGTGCCGCATGGCGATCTCGACGCGGTGAAGAAGGCGATCGGCCCCAACACCGCGGCGATCCTGATCGAGCCGGTGCAGGGCGAGGGCGGCGTGCGCTCGGCGCCGAACGCGTTCTTCAAGGCGTTGCGCGAATTGTGCGACAAGCACGGCCTGCTGCTGGCGTTCGACGAAGTGCAGACCGGCATGGGCCGCACCGGCGATCTCTTTGCCTACAAGCGCCTCGGCGTTACGCCTGATGTGATGTCGCTGGCGAAGGCGCTCGGCGGCGGTTTTCCGATCGGCGCGTGTCTGGCGACCGCGGAAGCCGCGTCCGGCATGACGCCGGGGTCGCACGGCTCGACCTTCGGCGGTAACCCGCTGGCAATCGCCTCCGCCAACGCCGTAATGGACGTGATGCTGAAGCCCGGCTTCTTCGATCACGTGCAAAAAATGTCGCTGCTGCTGAAGCAGAAGCTGGCCTCGGTGGTCGATCGCTATCCTTCCGTGCTGTCGGAAGTGCGCGGCGAGGGGCTGTTGGTCGGCGTCAAGGCCGTGGTGCCCTCGGGCGATCTCGTCGCTGCGTTGCGCGACCAGAAACTGCTGACCGTCGGCGCCGGCGACAATGTGGTGCGCTTCCTCGCGCCGTTGATCGTCAACGAAGCCGAGATCGACCAATCCGTGCAGATGCTGGAGCGCGCCTGTGTTGCGCTGTCCGGAACGGCGTTGAAGAAGGCCGCGGGATAATGAGCAAGTCCCCCCGTCACTTCCTCGATATCAGCGAGTTGCCACTCGCCGAACTGCGCAACATGCTCGACGCCGGTGCTGCCATGAAGGCGAAGCTGAAGGCGCACGAGAAAGCCAAGAAGCCGCTCGAAGGCAAGACGCTGGCGATGATCTTCGAACGGCCGTCGACCCGCACCCGGGTGTCATTCGACGTCGGCATGCGCCAGCTCGGCGGCGAGTCGATCATGCTGACCGGTGCCGAGATGCAGCTCGGCCGCGGTGAGACCATCGCCGACACCGCGCGCGTGCTGTCGCGCTATGTCGATGCCATCATGATCCGCATCCTCAACCACGAGGCACTGCTGGAACTGGCCGCGCATGCCACCGTGCCCGTGATCAACGGGCTGACGCGGCGTTCGCATCCCTGTCAGGTGATGGCCGATTTGATGACGTTCGAGGAACATCGCGGGCCGATCGCGGGCCGCACCGTGGCCTGGACCGGCGACGACAACAACGTGCTGGCCTCGTGGGCACATGCGGCCGAGCGTTTCAAGTTCAAGCTCAATGTCGCCACCCCGCCGCAGCTCGCGCCGAACAAGGCGATGAAGGACTGGATCAAGGCGACGCAAGCCCCGATCGTACTCGGCAGCGATCCGGAAGCCGCCGTGCGCGGCGCCGATTGCGTCGTCACGGATACCTGGGTGTCGATGGGCGACAAGGACGGCGAGCATCGCCACAACGTGCTGAAACCCTATCAGGTCAATTCCAAGCTGATGTCGCTGGCGAGCAATGACGCGATCTTCATGCACTGCCTGCCGGCCCATCGCGGCGAGGAAGTCACCGACGAGGTGATCGACGGCCCGCAATCGGTGGTGTTCGACGAAGCCGAAAACAGGTTGCATGCCCAGAAAGGCATTTTGGCCTGGTGTTTCGAGACGGTGGCGTAGCTCCCTCAACGTCGTCCCCGCCTGGTGCGCAATTGCGCACGGGGGGGGGCGGGGACGACGGTGGAGATGATTTCGCTCGTTCCAACCCCCTTTCGTTTTCGACCTCCCGACCCCAGATAAAGCGCCATGTCACAATCCCCTGAACCGAAAATCACCACCGAGGCGCCTATTCGTGCGCCGTCGTCCGTTCCCGTCGATGACGCGGTGCTGCCGTTCGAGGTCGATGCCCTCGACCTGCGCGGCCGGATGACCCGCATGGGCCCGGCGCTCGACGACATCCTGACCAAACACGATTACCCCGCCCCGGTCGGCAAGCTGCTGGGCGAGGCGATCGTGCTGACGACGCTGCTGGGATCGTCGCTGAAATTCGATGGCCGCTTCATCCTGCAGACTCAGACCGACGGCCCGGTGTCGTTCCTGATCGTCGACTTCCAGGCGCCCGATCGGCTGCGCGCCTATGCGCGCTATGACGCGACCAAGCTGAGGGACGGCCAGGATTCCGCCGCCCTGCTCGGCAAGGGCCATCTGGCGATGACCGTCGATCAGGGCCCGGACATGAGCCGCTACCAGGGCCTGGTGGCGCTCGAGGGCGGCAATCTCGAAGACGCCGCCCATGAATATTTCCTGCGCTCCGAACAGATCCCGACCCGGGTGCGGCTCGCGGTCGGCGAGGAATGGCGCGGCGGCGGCGACGGCCCAAAGCATCGCTGGCGCGCCGGTGGCATGCTGCTGCAATTTTTACCCAAAGCCCCGGAGCGCGCCCGTCAGCCCGATCTCGATCCCGGCGACCTCCCGGCCGGCGTGCCGAAGCCCGAGATCGAGGAAGACGACGCCTGGGTCGAAGGCCAGTCGCTGATCGCGACTGTCGAAGACGTCGAACTGATCGATCCTGATCTGTCCGGCGAGCGCCTGCTCTATCGCCTGTTCCACGAACGCGGCGTGCGGGTGTTTCCGCCGCTGCCCTTGCGCGCGCAGTGTTCCTGCTCACGCGACGCTGTCTCGTCGATGCTGAAAAGCTTCGCCGCGCAGGACCGCGCGGAGATGGTCAAGGACGGCAAGGTCGAGGTGACCTGCGAATTCTGTTCGTCGACGTACCAGTTCACGCCGCATGAAGCGGACGTGGAGGAGTAGCGGCGCACGCGGTTGTTTTGCCCGACGGGCAACCCATCTTGCTCAACTAGTCGTCCGTGAAGAACGGCTAAGCGGCTGATCTGGAATCGCATTTCGGTTGGAACGTTGATTTGAGATTGCAAGGTTTTGGTGCTTTTGGCATCGGAACCTTGCAGATTCGATTTCGTGATTCCCTCATGGGGCGA
>JBBRSX010000181.1:0-12476 GCA_038244925.1 Hyphomicrobiales bacterium
ACCGGTGCCTGGGACATGCAGAAATACCTCATCGATATGACTCACGCGGGAACATCATGTCCGTCCAAAGCCCGATCAGCAGCATAAACGACTTCGTCGTCCGGTTCGCCAACGTCAACGGTTCGGGTTCGGCCAGCGCCAACGAACTGTTCGCGCGCGCGATCCTGCGCCACGGCGTGCCGGTGAGCCCGCGCAACATCTTCCCCTCCAACATCCAGGGCCTTCCGACCTGGTACGAGGTGCGGGTGACCGAAGCCGGCCATCTCGGCGCCCGCGGCGGCGTCGACATGATGGTGGCGATGAACCCGCAGACCTGGGACAAGGACGTCGCCTCGATCGAGTCCGGCGGCTACCTGTTCTACGACTCGACCAAACCGATGCCGTCGTCGAAATTCCGCGAAGATATCACGGTCATGGGCGTACCGCTGACCGCGATCACCAACTCGACCTATACCGATCCGCGCCAGCGCCAGCTGTTCAAGAACATCATCTATCTCGGCGCGCTCTGTGCGCTGCTCGACATGGACCCGAAGCTGATCGAGCAGTTGTTCAGCGAGCAGTACAAGGGCAAGGAAAAGCTGCTGTCCTCCAACGTCCACGCGCTGGCGCTCGGCCGCGACTGGGCGCTGCAGAACCTGAAATGCCCGATCGGGCTGCGGGTGAAGAAATCAGACAAGGTCGGCGACCGCATTTTCATGGAAGGCAACAGCGCCGCCGCGCTTGGCGCCGTCTATGGCGGCGCCACCGTCTGCGCCTGGTATCCGATCACGCCGTCGTCGTCGGTGGCGGAGGCCTTCACGAACCACTGCAAGAAGCTGCGGCACGACCCCGAAACGGGCAAAGCGAAATACGCGATCGTTCAGGGCGAGGACGAACTGGCCTCCATCGGCATCGTGATCGGCGCCTCCTGGAATGGCGCGCGGGCCTTCACCGCAACCTCCGGTCCCGGCATCTCGCTGATGACCGAGTTCATCGGCCTGTCATATTTTGCCGAAATTCCAGCCGTGATCATGAACATTCAGCGCGCCGGCCCCTCGACCGGCATGCCGACGCGAACCCAGCAGTGCGACATCATCGCCTGCGCTTACGCGTCCCACGGCGACACCAAGCACGTGCTGCTGTTCCCGGAAGATCCGGCCGAAGCGTTCGAATTCGCCGCGCAATCGTTCGATCTCGCCGAACGGCTTCAGACCATGATCTTCCTGATGCTCGACCTCGACATCGGCATGAACCACCGGCTGTGCCGTCCGCTGAAGTGGGACGACGCCAGGCAATACGACCGCGGCAAGGTGATGACCGCAGAAATGCTCGACGAGCCCGGCCGCGACTTCGGCCGCTATCTCGACGTCGACGGCGACGGCATTCCCTACCGCACTTATCCGGGCACCCACCCGACCAAAGGCTCGTTCTTCACCCGCGGCACCTCGCGCGACCGCTACGCGCGCTACTCGGAAGAAGGCGCCGTCTACGCCGACAACATGCAGCGGCTGGTGCGCAAGTTCGAAACCGCGCAAGACATGGTGCCGCGTCCGCTGCAAGCCAATGCTGCCAAGCCGACCAAATACGGCGTGATCTATTTCGGCTCGACCTCGCCGGCGATGGACGAGGCGATCGGGCTCCTGGAAGCGCGCGGGCATCAGCTCGACCGCATGCGCATCCGCGCCTTCCCGTTCCACTCCAGCGTGGCGAGCTTCATTGCCGATCACGATTTCGTTTACGTCGTCGAACAGAACCGCGACGCCCAGTTGCGCTCACTGATCGTCAACGAGAACGGCATCGATCCTGTCCGGCTGGTGCCGATCGTGCACTATGACGGCACGCCGATTACCGCGCGCTTCATCGCCAACGCGATCGCCGACCACCAGGACCATCTGAAAGTGACCCCTCTCCGCAAGGCCGTGTCATGACCTATATTGCAAAGCCAAAGTTCCAGCATCCCGGCCTGCCGAAGAACGAGCTCGGCTATACTCACCGCGACTACGAGGGCAAGGTCTCGACCCTGTGCGCCGGCTGCGGCCACGACTCGATCACGGCCTCGATCATCGAGGCCTGCTACGAGCTCTCGATCGAGCCGCATCGGGTGGCCAAGATTTCCGGCATCGGCTGCTCGTCGAAGACGCCGGATTACTTCCTCGGCAATTCGCACGGCTTCAACTCGGTGCACGGCCGCATGCCGTCGGTTTTGACCGGCGCCAACCTCGCCAACCGCGACCTGATCTATCTCGGCGTCTCCGGCGACGGCGACAGTGCCTCGATCGGTTTCGGCCAGTTCGCGCATTCGATCCGCCGCGGCGTCAACATGACCTACATCGTCGAGAACAACGGTGTTTACGGCCTGACCAAGGGGCAGTTCTCCGCCACCGCCGACCGCGGCTCGAAGTCGAAAAAGGGCGTGACCAACACCGACAACGCCATCGACCTGGTGGCGATCGCGCTGCAGCTCGGCGCGACCTTCGTGGCGCGCAGCTTCTCCGGCGACAAGACCCAGCTGGTGCCGCTGATCGCCGCCGCGATCAGCCACAAGGGCGCGGCGTTCATCGACGTCATCAGCCCCTGTATCGCCTTCAACAACCATGCCGGCTCGACCAAGAGCTTTGACTACGTTCGCGAACACAACGACGCGGTGAACCGGCTCGACGTCCTCACCGGCCGCGACCCGATCACCGTCGATTACTCGCCGGGCTCGGTGCAGGTGGTCGAGCAGCATGACGGCACGCGGCTGGCGCTGCGCAAGATCGACGCCGACTACGATCCCAACGACCGGCTGGCGGCGATGACCTTCCTGCAGAAGCACGCCGCCAAGGGCCAGGTGGTCACCGGACTGCTCTATGTCGACCATGAGTCCGACGACCTGCATACCCATCTCGACACCGTCGAACGGCCGCTCAATACGCTGGACGCCGGCGATCTCTGCCCCGGCACGTCGGCGCTGGAAAAGATCAACGCCAGTTTGCGCTAAGGCTGGCCACGGGGACGGTTTGAACGCCCCCGGCCTCCTGAACGACTAATCGATCAAATCGAACCCGCGGATCGCCGCGCCGGCGTGGCGCGCCGGGCGATCGATCTGTCACGGATATCCGGAACAATCATGAAACGTTCTTCTCTCGTTGCAGTCCTGATGCTCGCTGCGTCGATCGCTACGATTTCGCTCACCGGCCCCGGCCACGCCCAGTCATCGACAAGGCGACGGCCGATGCGTTCGACAGCCGGATGTTCGCCGGCGCACCCGGCAAGAAGTCCTATGCCTGCTTCGTCCGCCATTACGACAGCGAACACATGGCGCACCATCCGAAGCAGAAGGTGACGACGATGAAGCTGCTGATGACGGCGGAGACTCCGTCCGACGAGAAAGTCCTCAATTATTCGTTCCGCCTCGGTGTCAAATACCGTAACCGCTCCGGCAATTTCGATTCCAGCGGCAGCTGCGGTCACGCGGTTTTCGAAGACGCCGGCAACGAAATTCGCTTCGGCTGCGGCGTCGATTGCGACGGCGGCGGCATCGGTGTGGCGCTGTCGAAGGACGACAAGTCCGCCATCGTGCGGCTCGAGCGGGTCAAAATCTGGCAGCGTAACAAGCCCGACGATGATGCCGGTGATGACCTGGTCGCTGGCGCCGACGACAAGATTTTTCGTGTCGACCGCATCGATACGCGCGAATGCGCCGAGCTCGTAACCGACCGCAAGGAACTGGCGGCGATCAGGCACAAGTAACAAGCCGCCAACCGTACCGCATTCAGGAGGCCACCATGCACCGACGCAACATTCTCTGGGGCACGATAACGGCTTTCGGTGCGGCCTTTGCCGCCTCGCGCGCCAGCGCGGCCACCGAGGCGTCGCAGCCTTCGACCAGACTGAAAGTCGTCTATCACCTCAGCGACCTCGACAAGGTCAATTTTGTCCTCGGCAACATCCAGAACCATCTCGACGGTGTCGGCGGCCCCGATAACGTGACGATCGCGCTGGTGATTCACGGACAGGCATTGCGATCATTCCACTCGGCTTCCGCAAATCCGGATATTTCGAAGCGCGTCGGACAGTTCTCCAGGGCCGGGATCGAATTCGCTGCCTGCGGCAACAGCATGAAGTCGCAGAAGGTCGAACTGAAGGATTTGCTGCCGGGCTTCATTGCCGCGGAAAGAGGCGGCGTGGTCCGGATCGCCGAGCTGCAATCGCAGGGCTATCTCTATTTGCGGCCCTGATTGCGGACGCACCGCCGTCACAAAATTGTGCAGGATTGCGGCGACGCTCGGGATGGCCTCCCGGGGGATCGATCCGGTGTCTATTGCGTTATCACCCCGGTTAGAGCCCTTCCAACCGGCGCCATGCCCAACCAATTGTTGACTTTCCGGCCCCGCCCCCGAAAGCTGCCGGGAACCCGAAAACCGACCGATCGAACAGAACAGGCATCATGAATCCCGTCAAAGCACTCGAAAACCATGGCCAGGCCGTCTGGCTGGACTTCCTCGCCCGCGGCTTCGTCGCCAAGGGCGACCTCCAGGCGCTGATCGACAGCGACGGCGTCAAAGGCGTCACGTCCAACCCGGCGATCTTCGAAAAGGCGATCGGCAGTTCGGACGAGTATGACGGCCCCATCGGCCTTGCGCTGAAGAAGGGCGACCGCTCCGTCGCCGACCTGTTCGAGGCGGTGGCGATCGAGGACATCCAGCACGCCGCCGACGTGTTGCGCCCGGTTTACGACGCGTTGAAGGGCGATGACGGTTTCGTCAGCCTCGAAGTCTCGCCCTATCTGGCGATGGACACCAAGGGCACGATCGTCGAGGCCGAGCGGCTGTGGAAGGACGTCAAGCGCCGGAATTTGATGGTCAAGGTGCCGGCGACGCCGGAAGGCCTGCCTGCGATCGAGCATCTGATCGGCGAAGGCATCAGCATCAACATCACGCTGCTGTTCGCGCAAGGTGTCTATCGCGACGTGGGGGAGGCCTATATCGCGGGGCTTGAGAAATACGTCGCCAAGGGCGGCGATCCCTCCCATGTCGCCAGCGTCGCCTCGTTCTTTGTCAGCCGGATCGACAGCGTCGTCGACAAGCAGCTTGACGACAAGATCGCCAAGGCCAACGACCCCAGCGAAAAGGAACGACTCTCTGCGCTGAAGGGCAAGGTCGCGATCGCCAATGCGAAGATGGCCTATCAGGACTACAAGCGCCTGTTCACCGGCCCGCGCTGGGAAAAGCTTGCGGCCAAGGGCGCAAAACCGCAGCGGCTGCTGTGGGCTTCCACCGGCACCAAAAACAAGGACTACAGCGACGTCCTCTATGTCGAGGAATTGATCGGCCCCAACACCGTCAACACCGTGCCGCCGGCGACGCTCGATGCGTTCCGTGATCACGGCAAGACGCGCGACAGCCTCGAGGAAAATGTCGAGGACGCAGCCCGCGTACTGGAAGAACTTGAAAAATCCGGCGTCTCGCTCGATGCGATCACGACCGATCTGGTCAAGGACGGCGTCAAGCAGTTTGCGGATGCCGCCGACAAACTCTATGGCGCGGTCGCGCACAAGCGCGCGGCCTCGCTCGGCGGCGGTCTCAGCGGCGCGTCGTTCGCGCTCGGCGACGGCATCAAGAAGGCCGTCGAGAAGAGCACCGAGGAATGGCGTGCTTCGGCAAAAATCCGCCGGCTCTGGCACAAGGACAAGTCGGTCTGGAGCAATGACGACGAGAACAAGTGGCTGGGCTGGCTCACCAGTCCCGCGACGGCCAATGTCGCCGACTACGAGGATTTTTCGCGGCGCGTGAAGGGGCAGAATTTCAGCGATGCCGTGGTGCTCGGCATGGGCGGATCGAGCCTCGGGCCCGAAGTGCTGGCGGAAACCTTTGCGAAGAAATCCGGCTTTCCGAAACTGCATGTGCTCGATTCCACCGACCCCGCGCAGGTGCGGGCGATGGAAGCCACCGTCGATCTCGCCAACACCCTGTTCATCGTTTCCAGCAAGTCCGGCGGCACCACCGAGCCGAACGCGATGAAGGATTATTTCTTCGACCGCGTGTCCAAGGCGATCGGCAAGGACAAGGCCGGGCATCGTTTTATCGCCGTGACCGATCCCGGCTCGTCGCTGGAGAAGGTCGCGACCAAGCAGGGCTTTGCGCGGATTTTCCATGGCGATCCCAGCATCGGCGGGCGCTATTCCGTGCTGTCGCCGTTCGGACTGGTGCCGGCCGCTGCCGCCGGCATCGACGTCAAGAGCCTGATCAAGCATACGCTGGCGATGGTGCGTTCCTGCG
Organism: Hyphomicrobiales bacterium; assembly: GCA_038244925.1. Lineage (GTDB taxonomy): Bacteria > Pseudomonadota > Alphaproteobacteria > Rhizobiales > Xanthobacteraceae > Bradyrhizobium. Next base: position 6,240 of record JBBRSX010000181.1, read on the forward strand.
GCCCCGACGTGCCGCCGCATGAAAATCCCGGCGTGCAGCTTGGACTTGCCATGGGCCTCGCCGGCCTCGAAGGCCGCGACAAGGTAACGATTTCGTCGTCCAAGAATGTCGCCGACTTCGGCGCCTGGGCTGAACAGTTGATCGCCGAATCCACCGGCAAGGAAGGCAAGGGCCTGATCCCGATCGACGGCGAGCCACTCGGCACTCCCGAGATCTACGGCAACGATCGTTTCTTCATCGACATCCGGGTCGAAGGCAACGACGACGCCTCGCATGACGGCAGGCTCGCCGCGCTGGAAGCGGCCGGACATCCCGTGGTCCGCATCGTCATGAAGTCGATCGACCATCTCGGGCAGGAATTCTACCGCTTCGAAATGGCGACCGCGGTGGCCGGCGCGGTGCTCGGTATCAACCCGTTCAACCAGCCCGACGTCGAGGCCGCCAAGATCAAGACGCGTGAGCTGACCAGCGCGTTCGAGAAGACCGGCGCCCTGCCCGCCGAAACGCCGGTCATGAGTACCGCGGAAGCCGATCTCTATACCGATGAATCCAACGTCGAGGCGCTGCGCAAGGCCGGAGCCAATGGCAGCCTCGGCTCCTGGATCAAGGCGCATCTTTCGCGCTCCGGCGACGGCGACTATGTCGCGTTGCTGGCCTATATCGCGCGCAACCCCGGCTCGATCGGTGCGCTGCAGAAGATGCGGCTTGCCGTGCGCGACGAACGCCACGTCGCGACCTGTGCCGAGTTCGGCCCGCGCTTTCTGCACTCGACCGGCCAGGCCTACAAAGGCGGCCCTGACAGCGGCGTGTTCCTGCAGATCACCGCCGGTGACGCCAAGGACTTGAAGGTGCCGGGCCAGAAGGCGAGCTTTGGCGTCATCAAGGCGGCGCAGGCGCGCGGCGATTTCGACGTGCTGACCGAACGCGGCCGGCGCGCGCTGCGCGTTCATCTCAAGGGCGAGATCGGCCCGGCGCTGGCTGCGCTGGATGCCGCGATATCGGAAGCACTCAATTAGGGAATTGCGGGAATGCAACTCGGCATGATCGGCCTCGGCCGGATGGGCGGCAATATCGTTCGCCGGCTGATGAGGAACGGCCACACCGCCGTGGTCTACGACAAGGATGCCAAGGCCGTCGCCGGCCTCGCCACTGAGGGCGCCAGCGGCGCCTCCTCGCTGGAAGACTTCGTCGCCAAACTCGAAAAGCCGCGGACCGCCTGGGTGATGCTGCCCGCCGGCAAGATCACCGAAGCAACGATCGAGGCACTCACAAAGCTGATGCAGCCCGGCGACGTCATCATCGACGGCGGCAACACGTTCTGGCAGGACGACGTCCGCCGCGGCAAGACGCTGAAGGAGAACGGTCTTTACTATCTCGACGTCGGCACCAGTGGCGGCGTCTGGGGCATCGATCGCGGCTATTGCATGATGATCGGCGGCGACAAGGCTGTCGTCGACCGGCTCGATCCGATCTTCAGGACGTTGGCGCCTGGGATCGGCGACATTCCGCTGACGCCGGGACGCGAGACGCGCGATCCGCGCATCGAGCAGGGCTACATCCACGCCGGCCCGGTCGGCGCCGGCCACTTTGTCAAGATGATCCACAACGGCATCGAATACGGCCTGATGCAGGCCTATGCCGAAGGTTTTGACATTCTCAAGAGCGCCAACATCGAGGCGCTGCCCGCCGAGCATCGCTTCGACCTCGATATCGCCGACATCGCCGAAGTGTGGCGGCGCGGCAGCGTGATCCCGTCCTGGCTGCTCGATCTCACCTCCTCGGCGCTGGCGGAAAACCAGACGCTGGATAATTACTCCGGCTTCGTCGAGGATTCCGGCGAAGGCCGCTGGACCGTCAATGCCGCGATCGACGAGGCGGTACCGGCGGAAGTGTTGACGGCGGCACTCTATGCGCGCTTCCGCTCGCGCAAGGATCACACGTTTGCGGAGAAGATTCTCTCGGCGATGCGCGCAGGCTTTGGCGGCCACAAGGAACCGCCGAAGAAGCCGGGCGCGAAGGCCTGACGCATGGCGGTCGGTAAAGCGGCGCAGAGCAAGCCCGATCCCTGCTCGTTCGTGATCTTCGGCGTCACCGGGGACCTTGCGCACCGGCTGGTGGTGCCCGCGCTCTATAATCTCGCGGCCAACAATCTGCTGCCGGAGAAATTCTGCGTGGTCGGCGTCGCCCGCAAGGGCATGTCGAGCGACGAATTGCGCGAAAGCCTGATGAAAGGCCTGCACCAGTACGCCACCCGGACGGTGGACGACGCGATCGCGCAGCGCCTGCTCGCATGCGTGACCTGCATCGAGGCCGATCCGAAAGACCCGGCCTCGTTCGACGCGATGAGCCAACAACTCGACCAGCTCGAAGCCGCGCAGAAAACCGGCGGCAACCGGCTGTTCTATCTGGCGACGCCGCCGGCTGCGTTCCTGCCGATCAGCCGCGAACTCGGCCGCACCTGCATGCTCGCCGAGAATGGCGCATGGCGGCGGCTGGTGATCGAAAAGCCGTTTGGTACTGATCTGGCCTCGGCGAAGGCGCTCAACAGCGAGTTGCTGGCGCTGGTCGAGGAGCACCAGATCTACCGGATCGATCATTACCTCGGCAAGGAAACCGTCCAGAACATCCTGGTGCTGCGCTTTGCCAACGGCATGTTCGAACCGATCTGGAACCGCAACCACATCGACCACATCCAGATCACGGTCGACGAAAAACTCGGCGTCGGCCATCGCGGCAGTTTTTACGACGCCACCGGCGCGTTGCGCGACATGGTGCCGAACCATCTGTTCCAATTGCTGTCGCTGGTCGCGATGGAGCCGCCCGCGAAATTCGATGCGCGCGCGGTGCGTTCCGAAAAGGCCGAGGTGCTGGCGGCGATCCAGACCCAGACCGAGGAAGAGGCGCTGCGCAACTCGGTGCGCGGACAATATCGCGCGGGTAAGGTCGGCGATGTCGAAATCGACGATTACCGCAAGACGCCGGACGTCAAGCCCGGCAGCACCACGGAAACCTATGCTGCGCTGAAGCTGACCATCGACAACTGGCGCTGGGCCGGCGTTCCCTTTTATCTGCGCACCGGTAAGGCGCTCGGGATCAAGCGCACCGAGATCGCGATCAAGTTCAAGCAGGCGCCGTTCGCGATGTTCCGCGATACGCCGGTGGACCGGCTGTCGCAGAACTACCTGGTGATCTCGACCGAACCGACCGAAGAGATCGCATTGCAGTTCAACACCAAGGTGCCGGGGCCGACCATCGACATCGACGGCGTCGAGATGCGGTTCCGCTACAAGGACTACTTCAAGGCCGAGCCTTCCACCGGCTACGAGACGCTGATCTACGACTGCATGATCGGTGACAACATCCTGTTTCAGCGCGCCGACAGCGTCGAAGCCGGCTGGCAGGCCGTGCAGCCGTTCCTCGATGCCTGGAAGAAGGCAGGCGCCAAGGGATTGAAGGTGTACGAGCCCGGCAGCGAAGGTCCCGAGGAGGCCAACGAATTCATCGAACGCGACGGCCGCAGCTGGCGCAAGCTGGGTTAGCCGATGACAACCAACGACAAGCGCCAAGTTCTCTTGCGCCACGTCGTTACGGTTGCCGATCCGGCAGCGCTGGCGCAGGCTGCCGCCGGGCGCCTGATCTCCAGAATTGCCGCCAACAGCGGCCGGGTGGCGATCTGCCTGACCGGAGGATCCAGCCCGAAGCAGCTTTACCAATTGCTGGCGACGGATGTTTTTCGAAATCAGATCCCCTGGGACCGCGTGCACTGGTTCATCGGCGACGAACGCCTGGTGCCGGCAAGCGACCCGCTCCACAACATGGCCACGGCGCGATCGGCTTTTCTGGATCAATGCGCGCCGGCCGCCAACATCCATCCGATCCCGACAGGGACCGCCGACCCCGCCGATCCCGATCGCAGCGCCGCGCTGTACGAGGGCGAACTGAAATCGTTCTATGGCGCCGATACGCTCGATCACGCGCGGCCCTTGTTCGATCTGGTGCTGATGGGTGTCGGCCCCGACGGCCACACTGCTTCGCTGTTTCCCGGATACCCCGCGCTCGATGAAACCGCGCGCTGGGTCGTCGGCGTTCCCCGCGCGAATGTCGAGCCGTTCGTCCCCCGCGTCAGCCTCACATTGCCCACGCTGGCGTCCTGCCGCGAAATGCTGTTCGAGGTCGCCGGTGCGGGAAAACGCGCGATCTTGACGCAGGTACTTTCAGGCGAGAATCTGCCGGCCGCGCGCGCAAGGTCGATCGGCGAGACGGTCTGGCTGGTCGATCAGGCCGCGCTGCCGGAGAATTTTCGTGGGCACTAAAACCCCTTGCGCGCTGGTGGTGATGGGCGTCTCCGGCTCGGGCAAGAGCACGGTTGCCGAACATCTGGCCGCGCGTCTTGGCTGGCGCTATGTCGACGGCGACCTGTTTCACCCCGCCGGCAATGTCGCCAAGATGAGCGCCGGCCACCCGCTCACCGACGAAGACCGCTGGCCGTGGCTGCGGGCGATCGCCGCAGAAATCGACCGCCTCTCGACGGCAGGCAACCGCGCCGTCGTGGCCTGCTCGGCGCTGAAGCGCGCCTACCGCGATATCCTCGTGCACGGCCGCGATGACGTCCGCATCGTCTTTCTCGAGGGTACACAGGACCTGATCGCGAAGCGCCTTGCCGCGCGAAAGGGTCATTTCATGCCGCCGGGGCTGCTCGACAGCCAATTCCGGACGCTGGAGCCGCCGCAACCACGCGAGCGGCCTGTCACGGTTTCGATCGAAGCCCCGGTTGAGACCATTATTGACGACGTCATCCGCCAACTGGATCTGATAGCCTCATGACACGTATCTCGCTCGTGGTTTCCGATGTCGACGGCACGTTGCTGCTTAAGGACAAGGTCCTGACCGAGGGCAGCAAGCGCGCGGTCGCCAAACTGCGCGAAGCCGGCATCGGCTTCACCATCGTCTCCAGCCGGCCCACGATCGGAATGGGCTTTCTGATCGAGCCGCTTGGGATCAGCCTGCCGATCGGCGCCTTCAACGGCAGCTCGATCGTTGATGCGCAACTCAAGCCGATCGAGCAGCATGTGATCGCGCCTGACGTGGTGCGGCGCAGCCTCGACGTGCTCAATGCATTCGGCGTCGATATCTGGCTGTTCAGCAGCGACCGCTGGTACACCCGCAACCGCGACGGCGAATACGTCCCGCACGAGAAGCGCGCGATCAAGGCCGATCCGACCATCGTCGACGACTTCACGCCTTATCTGACAAAGGCCTGCAAGATCGTCGGCGCCTCTTCGGATGCCGCGCTGCTGCAGCGCTGCGAGGCGGCGATGCAGCAGGCCGTCGGCCGGGAAGCCACCGCGGTTCGCTCGCAGACCTATTATCTCGACGTCACGCCTGATGGCTTCGACAAGGGCACCTTCGTCGAGGCGATGGCCAAACGGCTCGGCATCTCCACCGACGCGGTGGCCACCATCGGCGACATGCAGAACGACCTCGCGATGTTCGCCAAAAGCGGCGTCTCGTTCGCGATGGGCAACGCCACCGACGACGTCAAACGGCACGCGACCCATGTGACAGACAGCAACGAGCGCGACGGCTTTGCCGCCGCGATGGAGACCGTGCTCAAGCTCACCTAGAGCATGCTTCAACCGAGTTGAATCATGCTCGTCGGTCATCTTTTCGGTTGAGCTTTTCCGGATCATGCCCTGGCGCCATGTCAATTTCGGAACGCGGCATCGCATTCTCAAGCGTCCGCGAAGGAAAAATCGAGGAATTCGCAAAGTCTTCTTGCCGGGAACGCTGCTTTATGGCGGCTGGCCGGGTTTCACACTCACCATCTGGTGTGAACCGCGGTTAGCGCGGGCCGACATCCGGCACCGCCCTCCTCCCGAGATGGCAGGCTTCCCCAGCCCGAGCCTGCCGTGGTGAAGGGTGCCGGCCCACGCGACCCCTTATTCGGCGGACCGAGGCAACGTGGAGGCCAGGATATGGCCTCCACGTCTTGGTGAGAGCGACACGCCGTCATTGCGAGCGAAGAATGAATGGATTGCCGCGTCGCTACGCTCCTCGCAAAGACGTTGATAGATCAGGATATGACTCCGCCTTCTCGCGGCATGATCTGCCCGGAGTTTTGCATTTCGTAGGCCCTCCAAGAGATAGAGGGCGCAAGGAAGACCGGGTGCTCGCAGCACCCGCGGTCTCGCGTGCAATAGATGGATCATTGAGCGCAAACGAGCATCCAGGTTAGGC
>JBBRSX010000182.1:0-12223 GCA_038244925.1 Hyphomicrobiales bacterium
GCTTGGCCGGCGCGTTGATTGCGACCTTCTTCTATATCGCGCCGACCGTCGGCGAGACACTCGGCATCGTCGCCTTTGTCACGGTGTCGCTCGGCGGCTTCGGCAGCGTGCCCGGCGCGCTGGTCGCGGGGCTCCTGATCGGCGTCATCGAATCCGTTTCGGCCTACTGGATCGGCGGGGTCTACAAGGACATCGTGGTCTATTCGCTGTTCCTGTGTTTTCTCTGGTTCCGGCCGCAAGGCTTGATGGGCAAGATGTGATGCGGCGTTACCTCTGGCCCACGGTCGCGCTTGCACTGGTCATCCTGTATCCGCTGGTGTTTACGACGCCGTTCCAGCAGCGGCTGGGCGCGTTGATCATGCTCTATGCGATCGCGGCTTCCGCCTGGAACATCGTCGGCGGCTATGCCGGCCAGGTGTCGGTGGGTCATGTCGTGTTCTTTGGCTGCGGCGCCTATGCCTCGATGGCAGCCTCTTCGCATTTCGCGCTGCCGCCGATGGTCGGCGTTCCCGCAGGGATCGTTATCAGCGTTGCGATCGCGGCCGTGATCGGCGTCCCGACGCTGCGGTTGTCCGGACACTATTTCAGCATGGCGACCATTGCAGTCGCTGAATTGGCGCGGCTGATCGTGACCAACACCGAATTTCTCGGCGCCGCCGTCGGCCTCAGCGGCCCGACCGTGCCGCGCACGGTGTTCGATCTCTCCTTCATCTCGGCGTTGCCGTATTACTATCTGTTTTTAACCGTGCTCGTGATCACACTCGGGATCACCTGGTGGATGACCAACAGCCGGATGGGATTCTATCTGCGCGCGATCAAGGATTCCGAGCGCGCGGCGCGCTCGCTCGGTGCGCCTGCGAGCCGCACCAAGCTCTATGCGTACATGCTGAGCGCGGGGCTCACCAGCGTCGCCGGCGCGCTTTATTCGATGATGTTCGGTTTTGTCGATCCCGAGTCCGGTCTCGGCATCCTGATCTCCGTCAAAATGCTGATCATGGCGGCGCTCGGCGGCGCCGGCTTGCTGTTCGGCCCGCTGGTGGGCGCGGCGATCCTGGTGCCGCTGGAGGAAATCTCCAACAACCTGTTGGGCGGCAGGGGCGCGGGCCTTACCTTCGTGGTCTATGGCGCCATCATCGTGATCATCGCCCGGTTCCAGCCCGGCGGCATTCTGGCGCTGATCAACCGGCTCTGGGCCAAGCGCAAGCCCGCCGAGGCGCCGGTTGCGCAGGGAGCACCCCATGCTCCTTGAAGCCCGTGATGTGACAAAGGCCTTCGGCAGCTTCAAGGCGGTTGACGGCGCCAGCGTCACGCTGGAGCAGGGCGATATTCTCGGCCTCATCGGCCCCAATGGCGCCGGCAAGTCGACCTTGTTCAACTGCCTGACCGGCGATCTGGTTTCGACTTCGGGCAAGGTGCTGTTCGAAGGCCACGATATCACCGCCATGACGCCGGAGGCGCGGGCGCAGCTCGGGTTGGCGCGCACCTTCCAGGTGCCGCAGACCTTTGAGGGCATGACGGTGCTGGAGAACGTCATGATCGGCGCTTTCCTGCGCACGCCGCACCGCGCGGAAGCCGAGACCAAGGCGCGCGCCGTGCTGGAGCGCGTCGGCATGAGCCGGTTCGCCGACGCGCCAGCGCGTTCGCTCGGCACGCCCGGCCGCAAGCGGCTGGAGATCGCGCGTGCGCTCGCCACCGAGCCCAAGGTTTTGCTGCTGGACGAGGCCATGGCCGGCCTGACCCAGAGCGAGGTCCGGCTTGCGATCGATCTGGTGCGCGATATCCATCGCTCCGGCATCACGCTCGTGATCGTCGAACACATCATGGAAGTCATCATGTCGCTGGCGAGCCGGGTGGTGGTGTTCCATCAGGGCAAGGAAATTGCGCGCGGCAGCCCTCGCGAGGTCACCGCCAATCCCGCCGTGATCGCGGCCTATCTCGGCACCCGCGCCGCCAAGGCCGCCGCCGGCCATACCCCGGTCGAGTTGATGGGCGGACCCGCGACATGAGCGCGCCGCTGCTTTCCATCCAGCATCTCGAAGTTCGCTATGGCGACCTGATCGGCGTCTCTGACGTCTCGCTCGAGGTGCCCGAGGGCAGCGTGGTGGCGCTGCTCGGCTCCAACGGCGGCGGCAAGACCACGGTGCTCAACGCCATCGCTGGCCTCATTCCCGTCCATGCCGGATCGATCCGCTTTGGCGGCGAAGAGATCGGCGGCCAGCAGGCGTTTTCGATCGTGCGCAAGGGCCTGGCGCTGTCGCCGGAAGGCTGGCGGCTGTTCGTGCAGCAAAGCGTCGAGAACAATCTCATTCTCGGCGCCACGCCGCTACGCGACAAGAGCCGCGCGCCCGCGTTGCTTGAGCGCGTCTACGAAATCTTTCCAAAGCTGAAAGAGCGCCGCAACCAGCGCGCCGGCACCATGTCCGGCGGCGAACGCCAGATGCTGGCGGTCGGCCGCGCGCTGATGAGCGATCCGAAACTGCTGATGCTGGACGAGCCGTCGCTCGGCCTGGCGCCAGCCGTGGTGGAATCCATGTACGACACGTTTCAGCGGCTGCACCGGGAAGGGCTGACCATCCTGCTCGCCGAACAGTCGATCGAGCTGGCGCTGGAAGTTTCCGATTTTGCCACCGTGTTGCAGGTCGGCAAGAGCGTCTTGTCCGGCACAGCGGCGGCGCTGGCGCAGGATCCGCAGGTGCAGAAAGCTTATCTCGGCGCCTGAACGAGTAGGGTGCGCGTAGCGTCAACGACGCCTTTACTGTGACCAGGTCGCGCGGAACCGCCAAGTTCCTCACCCTATCAAAGGTTGCACGTTCACCCCCTCAGGGCTAACTTTCCTGGCAACAATCAGGGAGGAAGCGATGCGCTATGGTCTTTTCGTGATCGGGTTGATGGCCCTTGCGGCACCGGCGCATGCCGAGCCCCGCGCCGTCTATGTGACCATGGTCTTGCAGGCGTTTGCCGCCAAGGTGGAGTGCCCCGGCACCGAGGTCGTCTATCAGGATCTGGTGCAGAAGGCCAAGGAGATGCAGTTGCCGGACGAGACCACCGAGCAGGTGCGCAAGGCGATCGCCTACATGCACACCGGCGGGAAGATGGGTGAACCTCAGGCCGATGATCTGATGGCGGAGGTCGCCATCGCGACAAAGGCGACGGATGTCAACCAGCAACGTCTCGGCATGACAGCCTGGTGCGATACCCAGAAGACCAAGCTGTCCGGGTTCATCCGCGCCAAGAACTAACGCTCGGCCAACCGTAGCCTTTGATGGCTGCTACGTTTTCACCTTCATCTCGGCTTCCAGCAGCAGCAACAGACATCCGCTCAACCGCGCCTTCAACTCCTTGTCGCGCAGCGACAGCGGGCCGGGATCGTTGAGGATCGCGTTGACCAGCGTACCGAGCACGACCTGAAAACCAAACGCAATCGCGCGGCTCTTGGCGGCGCGCCGGCCTTTGCCCATGGCCGGCAGCAGGAGAGGGATGGCGCGTTCGGTGTTGGCGCGGGCCAGCGCCTTGAACGGGTTCCACTTGTCCGGCCGATTGTCGTCGTGCTGCAGAGCAGCGTGCAGCACGCCCTCATGCGCGCGCATCCAGCCGATGACGCCGCTGACTAATTGGCGGCAGCGGATCGCGAGGTCGGAATCGCCGCGCGCATCGCCGGCCATTTCCGACACCCGCCGTTCGCCGTCGCGCGCGGCGAGCGCCATCAGCGCGTTGAAATAGGCGTCCTTGCTCTCGAACCGGCTGTAGAAGGCCCCGACGGTGGCATCGACCTTTCGGCACAGCGCTTCGATCGACAATTCGGCGAGGCTGTGGGTCTTCAACAACTCGGCGCCGGCCTGCAACAGGGCGGCCGTGGTCTCACGGCTGCGCTTCTGCCGCGACGGGGTGACGCCGGGAAGGTCCAGCTCGGTTGATCGGGACGGCATCGGGATGTTGCATCTCCGCGCAAAATATCCATAATGATAATTCGGATTATGGTTTATGGCAATGCCGTCGAGGGATATCCCGGACGTCGCGGCCGAAGACGCTAAGCGAAACCGGCGGATCAACCGCGGTCGCGGATGCAACGGGAGGAAAGCATGGCAGCAGGCAGCGCAAAGCCGTTCGGCGGCATCATCGACAAGACGGTGGCCGGTTCAAAGCCGTGGTGGCCGGATGCGGTCAAGCCGCCGCAGGGTGCGCCCAACATTCTGGTGGTGCTGTTCGACGATGTCGGCTTTTCCGATTTCGGGTGCTACGGCTCGCAGATCAAGACGCCGACCATCGACAAGCTTGCCGCGGAAGGCCTGCGCTATTCGGGTTTTCACACCACCGCGATGTGCTCGACCACGCGCGCGGCGCTCTTGACCGGGCGTAACCACCATTCGGTCGGCGTCGGCTGCCTCGCCAATTTCGACTCCGGTTATCCCGGCTATCGCGGCAAGATCGCGCGCGAGGCGGGGACCCTGGCGGAGATGTTGCGGCCGCACGGTTATCGCAACTACATGGTCGGCAAATGGCATGTCACGCCGCTGACCGAAAGCGGCGCCACCGGACCGTTCGACGGCTGGCCGTTGGGGCGAGGTTTTGACCGCTTCTACGGTTTCCTCGATGCCGAGACCGACCAGTTCGCGCCCGAGCTTGTCTCCGACAACACCCATATCGATCCGCCCGGGACCTTTGCCGAGGGCTATCACCTGACGTCGGATCTGGTCGATCAGGCGATCCGTTTCATTGCCGACCACACCGCCGACCGGCCCGACATTCCCTGGCTGACATGGTTGGCGCCGGCGGCCTGTCATGCGCCGCATCAGGCGCCCGCGGACCTTATCAAAAGTTATGACTCGATGTTTGCCCATGGCTGGGATGTCGAGCGTGAGCAGCGAATGGCGCGGCAGAAGGCGATGGGGATCGTGCCGCCGGAGACCCGAATGCCCGAGCGCAATGACGGCGTCAGGGCCTGGGACAGCTACAACGACGACGAGCGGCGCCTGTTCACGCGGCTGCAGGCGGCGTTCGCCGGCATGCTCGACCATGCCGACCAGCATATTGCCCGGCTGATCGCCTTTCTCGACAAGGCCGGCATTCGCGACAACACGCTGATCCTGGTGCTGTCGGACAATGGCGCCAGCCAGGAGGGCGGACCGCTCGGCTTCGTCAACGCGATGGGGCCGTATAATTTCCGTCCTGAACCGATCGCGGAAAAGATCCGGCGGATCGACGACATCGGTGGACCTGACTCGCACAGCAATTTTCCGCACGGCTGGGCGATGGCGTCGAATACGCCGCTGCGGCGCTACAAGCAAAACACCCATGGCGGCGGCATCCGCGATCCCTTCATCATGAACTGGCCCAACAAAATCGCCGCCAAAGGCGAGCTGCGTCACCAGTTCGTGCACGCCAGTGATCTTACGCCGACGTTGCTCGACCTGATCGGCGTCACGCCGCCGGCGGAAATCGCGGGTGTCCGCCAGATGCCGATGGAGGGTGAAAGCTTTGCCCGCTCGATCAGCGACGCGTCGGCGCCGTCAAAATCTTCGTCGCAATATTTCGAAATGTTCGGTCATCGCGGCATCTGGCAGAACGGCTGGAAGGCGGTTTCCTTTCACCCGTCCGGCACGCCGTTCGATAACGACAAATGGGAGCTGTTTCATCTCGACCAGGATTTTTCAGAAACCAACGATCTCGCGGAGAAGGAGCCCGCGCGCCTTGAAGCGTTGATCAAGCTGTGGTGGAGCGAGGCCGAGAAGCACAGCGTGCTGCCGCTCGACGACCGCTTCGCGGCGCGGTTTGCGGAAAATGCGGCCCGCTTCCAGGGCGCGCGCAGCAAGTTCACCTTCCATGCCGGCATGGGCCACGTGCCGACCGATGTCGCCCCCGACGTCCGCAGCCGCAGCTACACCATCGAGGCCTATGTCGAGATCGCGGAAGCGGGTGCCGAAGGCGTGCTGATCGCGCACGGCGACATGACCACGGGCTACAGCCTCTACATCAAGGACGGCCTGCTGGTGCACGACCTCAATATCGGCGGCGGCCATGAGATCGTGACCTCCAACCGCAAGGTGCCGTCAGGCGCGCACCGGCTCGGCGTTCATGTCGAACGTCTGGTGCGCAAGGAAGCGCCGGCCAAGGGTGCGCGGACCGGGGTCACCGCCTATAAGCTGCTGATCGACGGCGAACCCGCGGGCGAAATCCAGACCCAGTTCGGATTCAATAATTTCATCTCGTGGTCCGGCCTCGACATCGGCCGCGACCGCTCCAGCCCGGTCTCGCACTACCAGGCGCCGTTCGAGTTCACCGGGCGGTTGCTGAAGGTGACGGTCGACATGCACGAGGACCAGAAGCTCGACGGCGATGGCATCGGCGCGGCCGAGATGGCGCGGCAGTAACTTCCGCCGTCATTCCGGGGGATGCGTAGCATCGAACCCGGAATCTCGAGATTCCCCGGGGTGCAATTGCACCCCTGAGGTCTGGTCCTTCGGACCATCCCGGAATGACCGACCTCGGCTACTTGATCTTCTCGTACGCCGCGGCAAAATCCGTCAGCGGCATCGGGATGGCGATGGCTTCCTTTGCCAAATTCTGGAACGAGATCTTGAGCAGCTTTCCCGTTTTCATCGCGGCCAGCATGTCAGGCGCAATCGGCGTGTTGACGTAGCAGCCGCGTTGCTCGCAGGTCTGGATCTGCAGGTCCACCGTCTTGCCGTCGTCAACCTGAAGCTTGGCGCCGGCCGGCAGATTGAGCCCGAGCGGCAGTTGAATGACGGCGACGGGTGCTTGGGTGTCGCCGGGCACGCGGATGTTTATCAGCACGATCAGTTGCCCGGTCTTGGTCAGAACGGCGGTCTGTTCGACCGCGCATTCGAGGGGTGCGCCGCGGCTGGCGCTGGCGCATCGCGCGACCCAGCCGGCAGGGGCGGGCGCTGCCTCGGCCGGAGGCGCTGCGGGCGTCGCCTGTGCGACGGGCGCGCTCTTGGCCTTGGGGGCTTGAGCGTAGCTCAGGCCGGGCAGGCCGAACGACATGATGACCGCGATGGCAAGCTTTACTGAATTTTTCACTGAACCGGCTCCAAAGTTTGCACCCTTCGGATGTGCCGTCAGCCGGTTAAAGTCAAGTCACTCGGCTGCCTGCTTGATCGGGCTTTGCGTGTCCGGATGAATTTCGTCGTCGGAACGTGGCGATCGCCCCCAATTCGCAAATGCGTTCGAGAGCCGGTCGAGATAGAGGTACACCACCGGCGTCGTGAATAGCGTCAGCGCCTGGCTGACGATCAGGCCGCCGACCATGGCGTAACCCAGCGGCTGGCGGATTTCCGAGCCGGTGCCGGTGCCCAGCATCAGCGGCACGCCGCCGAGCATCGCCGCCATCGTCGTCATCATGATCGGGCGGAAGCGCAACAGCGCCGCCTTGCGGATCGCGGCCTCGGGATCGAGGTGTTCGTCGCGTTCGGCCGTGATCGCGAAGTCGACCATCATGATGCCGTTCTTCTTGACGATGCCGATCAGGAGCACGATGCCGATCAGCGCGATCAGGCTGAAGTCGAAGCCGAACAGCATCAGGATCGCGAGCGCGCCGACGCCGGCCGACGGCAGCGTCGACAGGATCGTGATCGGGTGGATGTAGCTTTCGTAGAGAATGCCGAGGATCAGGTACACCACCACGAGGGCTGCGAGGATCAGCAGCGGCACGGTGCCGAGCGATTGCTGGAACGCCTGCGCGGTGCCCTGGAAGCTCGAATTGAGCGTCGTCGGCGCGCCGAGCTCGACCATCGCCTTCTGCACGGCGTCGGTCGCCTGGCCCAGCGCCATGCCCTGCGCGAGGTTGAAGCTGATGGTGATCGCCGGGAACTGGCCTTGGTGGCTGATCGACAGCGGGCGTACCGGCACGCTGGTCCAGGTCGCAAAGGTCGACAGTGGCACCTGGTCGCCCGTGGTCGGCGACTTCACATAGATCTTGTTCAGGGTGTCGAGTGAGCCCTGCAGCTCCGGCAGCACCTCGAGCACCACCTTATAGGTGTTGAGCTGTGTAAAGTACTGTGTCACCTGGCGCTGGCCGAACGCGTCATACAGCGTGTCGTCGATCAGTTGCGGCTGGATGCCGTAGCGCGAGGCGGTGTCGCGGTTGATTTTCAGCTCGAGCGTGGTGCCCTTGGTCTGCTGGTCGGTGGCAACGTCGCGAAGCTGCGGCAACGTCTGCATCTTGGTCAGGATCTTCGGCGCCCATTCGTTCAACTCGGCGAGGTTGGCGTCCTGCAGCGTGAACTCGAACTGGGTACGGGTCGGCCGGCCGCCGAGCCGGACGTCCTGGGCGGCCTGCATATAGAGGCGGGCGCCTTCGACCGTTTCGAGTTTCGGACGCAGGCGCGCGATGATCTGCTGCGCGCTGGCGTTGCGCTGGTTGCGCGGCTTCAGCGTAATGAACAGGTTGCCGTTGTTGCCGGCCCTGCCGCTGCCGCCGATCGCCATCGCTACCGAGGCAACGTCCGGATCGGCCTGCACGATCTTGCCGAGCGCTTCCTGATGCCGCTTCATGTCGGCAAAGGAAATGTCCTGATTGGCTTCCGAGGTCGCGGTGATCAGGCCGTTGTCCTGCTGCGGAAAGAAGCCCTTCGGGATGATCACGAACAGGTAGACCGACAATCCGAGCGTTGCGAAGAAGATCATCAGCGTGGTGAACTTCCAGCGCATCGCGAGGTCGAGACCGCGCTCGTAGCCGCGCAGCATCGCGTCGAAGGCGCCTTCGCTCCACTGGTAGAACCGGCCGTGCTTGGTCTCGCCATGCGCGCGCAGGAAGCGGGACGCCATCATCGGCGTCAGCGTCAGCGACACGATCATCGACACGAAGATGGTCATCGCCAGCGTCACCGCGAACTCGCGGAACAGGCGGCCGATGATGCCGCCCATCAGCAATAGCGGGATCAGCACCGCGACCAGCGACACGCTGATCGAGATGATGGTGAAGCCGATTTCCCTGGCGCCCTTGAAGGCGGCAGCCATCGGCTTCTCGCCTTCCTCGATATAGCGGGTGATGTTCTCGAGCATCACGATGGCATCGTCGACCACGAAGCCGACGGCGATCGTCAGCGCCATCAGCGACAGATTGTCGAGCGTGTAGCCGAACACCCACATCAGCGCGCAGGCGCCGAGCAGCGCCAGCGGCACCGTGACCGTCGGGATCACCGTGGCCCAGAAACTGCGCAGGAAGACGAAGATGACCATCACCACCAGCGCGATGGTCAGCAGCAGCGTGAACTGCACGTCCTCGACCGCGGCGCGGATGGTTTGGGTGCGGTCGCTGATGACCTCGATCTTGATGGTCGGCGGAATCGCCGCGACCAGCCGCGGCAGCGTCGCCTTGATCTTGTCGACGGTCTCGATGACGTTGGCGCCGGGCTGCTTGAACACCACCAGGAACACGCCGCGTTTGCCGTTGGCCCAGGCCGCCTGCTTGGCGTCTTCCGGGCCGGTGACCGCCCGGCCGATGTCCTTGATCCGCAGCGGACCGCCGTTGCGATAGGCGATGATGACGTCGTTCCAGTCCTTGGACTGCAGCAACTGGTCGTTGGCGTAAATCGTATAGGCGCGGGTGTCGCCGTCGATGTTGCCCTTCGGGCTGTCGACGGTCGTGATCGCAATCGCGGCGCGTACGTCCTCCATCGATAGGCCCTTGGCGACCAGCTTGCCCGGATCGATCTGGACGCGGATCGCCGGCTTCTGCTGGCCGCCGATGATGACCTGGGCGACGCCGGAGATCTGGCTGATCTGTTGGGCGAGCTGGGCGTCGACGGCGTCGCTGACGGTGGTCAGCGGCAGGGTGTCTGATGTGGCCGACAGCAGCAGGATCGGCGAGTCCGCCGGGTTGACCTTGCGATAGGTCGGCGGCGAGGGCAGGTTTTTCGGCAACTGGCCGCTGGCGGCGTTGATCGCGGCCTGGACGTCGTTGGCGGCGGCGTCGATCGAACGGTTGAGGTCGAACTGGATCGTGACCGCGGCGGTACCGAGGTAACTGGTCGAGGTCATCTGCGCGACGCCGGGAATCTGCGCGAGCTGACGCTCCAGCGGCTGCGCCACCGAGGAGGCCATGGTTTCCGGGCTGCCGCCGGGCAGCGAAGCCGCCACCTGGATGGTCGGGAAGTCGACCTGCGGCAGCGGCGCGACCGGCAGCAGCGGATAGGCGACGAGGCCGACGAACAGAATCCCCGCCATCATCAGCGAGGTGCCGATCGGATAGCGGATAAACGGGGCGGAGATTCCCTCGCTCATTCTTTGCTGACCTTGGCGGTTGCCGGATCCGAACTTGCGACCGCCGTCGAGACCAGCGTGCCCGGCTGAACCTTGAACTGGCCCGCCGTGATCACCTGTTGTCCCGGCGACAGGCCTTCTTCAACGACGGAGCGCCCGTCGATCGACTGGCCGACCCTGACCTTGCGAAGCTCGGCCTTGTTATCGGGACTGACCGAGAACGCATAGAGGCCGTCGGTGCCGTGCTGTACGGCGTCGTCGGGGACCACGGTGGCATCCTTCAGCGTCTTCACCAGAAGCCGTGTCGAAACCGACTGGCCCGGCCACAGCGCGTGGTCCTTGTTGTCAAAAACCGCCTTGAGCCGGATAGTCCCGCTCGAGGTGTCGACCTGGTTGTTGATCAGCGCCAGCGTTCCCGTCGACAGCACGCGCTTGCCGTCGGTGGAGAGCGCGATGGTCTTCGGCGGGGCCACAGCCAACGCCGCCTTGATGTCCGGCAACTGGTCTTCCGGTGCGGTAAAGATCACCGCGATCGGCTCGATCTGGGCGATGGTCACGATGCCGGTCTGCGTCGCGGCGTTGACGATATTGCCGACGTCGACCTGACGCAGCCCCACCACGCCGGAAATCGGCGCCCTGACGGTGGCGTAATCGAGTTGCGTTTGTGCGTTGGTGATCAGCGCCGAGTCCGCCTGAATCTGCGCGGTGAGCTGGGCGACGGTGGAGCGCTGGGTGTCGGTCTGTTGCCGGGTCGCGAATTCGCCGAGCTTGGTATAGCGCTGCAGATCGAGATTGGCGTTGGCAAGATTGGCTTCGTCCTGCGCCTTCTTGGCGGTGGCCTGATCGAGTGCTGCCTGGAACGGGCGCGGATCGATCTCGACCAGCGTGTCGCCTTGCTTGACGAACTGGCCTTCCTGAAAGGCGATCCGGTTGATCTGGCCGTCGACGCGGGTGCGGACCACCACCGTGTTGAAGCCTTGCACGGTGCCGAGGCCGGTCAGGTAGACCGGAAAGTCGGCTTTCTCGACGGCCGCGATCTTGACCGGGACGGCGACGCGGGCCGGGGCGCGCTTCTGGGCGTCGGCCTGCGAAGTCTGCGGCTCGCCATGAAAACGCTGCCAGCCGAAATAACCGATCCCGGCGACGGCCGTGGCCAGCAACACCCAGCCGATCGTGCGCGAATTGGACATGCGGCCCCTTGGGTTCCAGGAATAACGAATGGGTGCTCAAAACGATCCCCAAGGCCCCCAGATATAGTGCGCAGGTGCGACATATGTACACACACTAACGCTTGAGAATTCTAAACAATTGGAAAGGTTTGGCGGATTTATCGGCGGGATTGCACGAACTGAAAGTCCCGCTTCAAGGAAGCGGGCGCGGCGGAGGAGAGGGGCGATGGCCGGCGTCAGCCATGCGGTCGTGCCGGCGCCCGTAACTGCGCGTGCGCCGATTTCAATGCGCCTTGAATCGCGAGGGGATGTCGTCCATATCGCCGCATCGCGTTGACGACTTTCGGAGGTGGACGATGGATGAACTGAACGGACGCATGATGGCGTGCCAGATCCTGGTGACGGGATTGATCGCACGCGTCGCCAACAATTCGCCCGATCCGTTGCGCTTCCTCACCGACTTTCGCGACGAGATCAAAGCCGTGGTGAAGGGCGTCAACATCGCCGGCATGGACAACACCGATCGCGTTCGCCAGGTCGCGCAATCGACCATCGACGAGTTGTTCTCGCTGATGAAGCCGCCGAGCGAGGAGTGATCGCTGATCGAGATCAGCCGAAGCAAATAGTAGCTTGTTGCAGAGCGCTTCTTGCACCTCTTTAGAACGCTTATACACGCGCTCCATACTTAGAATGCTTAGAGTCTGTCCGGAGAGATCATGCTGGATTACATAGCTTTCTGAGCATGAGTCTGATTGAAGCGAGGCGCAGAAATGCGAGCGCCTTTCGATTGAGATTCTCCCAGTCTTTGGCGAGACGCCTGCACCGCCCGAGCC
>JBBRSX010000183.1:0-12103 GCA_038244925.1 Hyphomicrobiales bacterium
CACCCGGCCGGTTCTGACCGAGGTCGAGGGCACCATCGGGTTCGAGGATCTGGTCGAGGGTCAGTCGATCTCGGAGACGCTCGACGAATCCACCGGTATCGCCAAGCGCGTCGTCATCGACTGGCGTGCTTCGCGCGGTGGCGCGGACCTGCGGCCTGCGATCGTTATCAAGGGCAAGGACGGCAAGGTGCTCAAGCTCGCCCGTGGCGGCGATGCCCGCTACATGCTGTCGGTCGACGGCATTCTGTCGGTCGATACCGGCGCGAAGGTGAAGGCCGGCGACATCCTGGCGCGTATCTCCACGGAGAGCGCCAAGACCCGCGACATCACCGGCGGTCTGCCGCGCGTTGCCGAACTGTTCGAGGCCCGCAAGCCAAAGGACGCGGCGATCATCGCGGAAATCGCCGGCACCATCCGCTTCGGCCGCGACTACAAGAACAAGCGTCGTATCTCGATCGAGCCGATGGACAAGACCGAGGAGACCAGGGAGTACCTGATCCCCAAGGGCAAGCACATCCATCTGCAGGACGGCGACATCGTCGAAAAGGGCGATTTCATCGTCGAAGGCAATCCGGCACCGCACGACATTCTGGCGATCAAGGGCATCGAGGAACTCGCTGCCTACCTGGTCAACGAAATCCAGGAAGTTTACCGGCTGCAGGGCGTGCTCATCAACGACAAGCACATCGAGGTGATTGTCCGTCAGATGCTGCAGAAGGTCGAAATCACCGACCAGGGCGAGACCGACATGATCTCGGGCGAACAGATCGACAAGATCGAGTTCGACGTGCTCAACGCCAAGGCCAAGGAAGAGGGCAAGAAGATCGCCACGGGAACGCCGGTTCTGCTCGGCATCACCAAGGCGAGCTTGCAGACCCGCTCGTTCTTCTCGGCGGCCTCGTTCCAGGAGACCACCCGCGTGCTCACCGAAGCCGCCGTCAACGGCAAGGTGGACCCGCTGGAAGGCCTCAAGGAGAACGTCATTGTCGGCCGGCTGATCCCGGCGGGCACCGGCGCCTCGATGGCCAAGATCCGCGAAGTCGCGGTCAAGCGCGACAAGCTGATTCTCGACGAGCGCGAGAAGCAGGCGGCGATCGTGCCGACCGCGCCGGAAGCGGAACCGCTGGCGCTGCCGCCGGCGGAATAAGGCCTCCGCAGAACTACGGTAAAGAAAACAAAAGGCCGGCGAAAGCCGGCCTTTTTGCTGCTTTGTTTCATTGCTGCGATGCAGGGACCCGCTTTGTTCATCTTCCCTTCATGGTAAAAAGCGCTTTTGCTAAGGTGACTTAGACCGGGCGCTTCGCAGCGGCCCGAGACCGACGGAAAACACATGCTCGATCTTGCAATCGTTGGCGGCGGCCCCGGCGGGCTGATGAGCGCCTGGTATCTTAAGAAGAAGCTCGGCGACCTCTGCCGCATCACGATCTACGAATCGTCCGACCGCGTCGGCGGCAAGATCGTCACGCGTAAGTTCGATTCCGCGCCCGCGATGTACGAGGCCGGCGTCGCCGAGATCTACGATTACTCGATGACCGGTCCCGATCCGTTGCGCGAGCTGGTCCAGCATTTCGGTCTGCAGACGATTCCGATGGATGCCGAACAGGTCCAGCTCGACGGCGAACTCCTAAACGACGTGCCGGGCATGCGCCGCAAATATGGCGCGAAGACCGCCGCGGCGATCGAGGCGTTCCGCAAACGCTGCACCGACCTGGTGTCGCCGATCGAATATTACGAGGGCGTCGGCGCCCACGACAACGAGCATCCCTGGGCCTACATGACTTGCGAGGAAGTGCTCGACAAGGAAGTCGACGATCCCACCGCCAAACGCTTCCTCAAGGTGATGGCGCGATCTGATCTGGCGACCGAAAGCCACAATACCAACGGACTCAATGCGCTGAAGAACTTCGTGATGGACGTCGACGGCTATATCGGCCTGTATTCGATCCAGAACGGCAACGAGCAACTGATCGAAGGCCTGCGTTCCGAGGTCGACGCCGACATCCAGCTCAATCACCGGGTGCTCAAGGTCGGCAAGACCGATGCCGGCCGCTATCAGCTCAACATGATGAACGGCAAGGGGCCGGAGACGCGCGACTTCGACCTGGTGCTGATGTGCCTGCCGCATTCCTGGCTCGCTACCATGCGCTGGGGCGGCGAAGATCTGCGCAAGTCGATGGTCAAGCACGTCGCCTATTTCGACCGTCCGGCGCACTACCTGCGCGTCTCGATCCTGTTCGACGAGCCGTTCTGGGGCGACAAGATTCCCGGCGCCTGGTTCATGTCGGAGGCATTCGGCGGCTGCTGCATCTACAACGAGGGCGCGCGCCACGACGTCGGCAAGCACGGCGTGCTGAACTGGCTGATCGCCGGCTCCGACGCGCTGGCGTTCGCCAACCTCAGCGACCAGGAGCTGATCGATGCCGCCTTGAAGTCGCTGGCGCCTGCGCTCGGCGATGCCGGCGGCCATTTCCTGGAAGGCAAGATCCACCGCTGGCTGTCGTCGGTGAACGCGCTGCCGGGCGGCTTGCCGGTGCGAGACGTCATGACCAACCACCGTCCCGAGCCGAAGGGACATCCGGGGATCGTGGTGGTCGGCGATTACCTGTTCGATTCCACGCTGAACGGGCTGCTCGACTCCTCCGACGCCGCCACCGACATCATTCTCACCGAGATGATGCGGTTGCGCCGCGCGCAGGCGCAGCAGAGCGCGGCGTTGTCCGACAAGATCGACCGCGACTATTTCGACAACTACCGCGGTGTCGGTCCCTACTGCGAGGTCTGGGGCCAGTTCACCGATCCCGGCTATCTGACCGACCTGATCAAGATCGTCTGGAACCGGGTCAAGGGCTACAAGCTGCTGGTCGCCGGCTCTGCCAGCGGCGAACTGGTCGGCGCGCTGCGCGAGCGCGGCATCGACGCCTGGGGCATCGAAAACAACCGGGCGATCCACGCCAAAACGCCGAAGGCGCTGAAGAAGTTCAACAAGCTCGGCTCGATATCGGATATGCCGTTTAAGAACGGCGAATTCGATTTCGTTTTCGAAACCAGTCTTTGCCATGTTGCGGAAAAGCAGATGCCGCGTGCGGTTCGCGAACTGAACCGCGTCGTGAAGACCGGGCTGGTGTTCGGCTCGGTGACCTCGGACATGGCGCCGGCGCTGATCGACCGTTACGACCTGCTGCGCGGGGTGAAGAAGCTCGGTACCTGGTGGGAATGGTCGGAATTGTTCTTCGGCAACGGGTTCGATCTCTCGATGCATCGCCGCGACTGCACGGATGCGTTGTGGGCGGCGACGCTGGCAGCCCACAAGGGGCCGGGCCAGTGGTACGCGGACGCCGACAGCCTGCGTTATTCGTTCTTCGACAAGGTTGAATCGGCGATTGACCGGCCGCTGGCGCTGATGAATCGGAGCCGGGCAGGCAGGTTTGTTCGGAGGCGCTTTATGACACGGACCGGCGCCGCCTCGCCTGAAACCGCCGCGGGCGGTGGCGCCAATTGTTTTGCCGAATTCATCCTGATCGCATAGGATCGTCGCGGTAGCATTCACGGCTACCGCGTTCGATTTGCGGTCATGCCGGCCGTGCAGCATCGGTTGGTTTCATGGCGCCAAAGCCTCCTTCCTCGGATGATCGGAATCCCGCGTCGGCGGACGATCCTGAGCTCGAGAAGAAGCTCGCGGTCGAGGCAGCCTCGTCAGGCCCCGTTGCCGGCGGCAAGGCGGCCGGCGCGCCGCCCGATGACGACGAGGACGATGACGACGAGCTTGAGCTCGACGACGACGATGACGACGAGGATCTCGTCGTCTTCACCGCCAAGGAAGCCGCCGGCGCGCTTTCGACGATCTATGCTTTTGTCAAACCGCATCTCGCCAATTACAAGAAGCTGCTGGTCTTCGTCGGTTTTGGCGTTCTGGTCGAGACGCTGTTCAACGTCATCATGCCGTTGAGCCTGAAATTCCTGATCGACGACGCGCTCGGCGAGGAAGACTTTCAGGCGCTGTACAAGATCCTCGGCGTGCTCGCGGTCGCCGGCATCATCACCTCGATCATCGCGGTCTGGTACGAGCGCTGGGATGCGCGGCTCGCGGCCGGCCTGATTTCGGACGTTCGGGCTCAGGTGTTCGAGCACGTCCAGAACCTGCCGTCGGCCTATTTTGCCCGCACCAAGCGCGGCGAAATCCTGTCGCGTTTCTCGATCGACCTCTCGGCCTTCGAAGGTTCGATCAAGAGTTTTGCCAACAGCGCGGCGCTGCCGTTCCTGGAATTGATCGCCGGCATCATCCTGATGCTGTTCCTGAACTGGCAGCTCGCGGCGGTGGCGCTCCTGGTGTTTCCGATCACGCTGATCGGCCCGCGGATCCTGACCCCGAAGGCGGTGCAGGCGAATTACGAGCAGAAGCAGCAGGAGTCGGCGCTGCTCGGCATGGTGCAGGAAAACGTCGCGGCGCAGGCGGTGGTCAAGGCGTTCAGCCTGCAGCGCCGCACGCTCGGCTGGTTCACCATGCGCAACCAGGATGTGCGGACCAAGACTGCCTCGGCGGTGTTCCTGTCGACCATGGTGGAGCGCACGGTTACGATCTCGGTCTTGTTGCTGCACCTCGTGGTGCTGGCGATCGGCGCCTACCTCGCTACCAAGGGCCAGATCACCATCGGCACCTTCGTTACCTTCGAGAGCGCGTTCTGGGAGGTGTCCTACAACATCGCCCATCTGATGCATTTCATTCCGGTGTCGATCCAGTCGGCGGCGGCGGCCCGTCACATCCAGGAACTGCTCGACGAGCCGACGCGCGGCGCCGATCGTCCCGGCGCGCCGGATCTGCCGCGCATCACCAACGACATCACCTTCGATCGCGTGACCTTCGCCTACGAGGGCACCCAGACGCCGGTGCTCGACAATTTCAGCCTCAAGCTCAATGTCGGCAAGCGCATCGCGATTGTCGGCCCTTCCGGGTCCGGTAAGAGCACGCTGCTCAATCTGATCTTGCGGCTCTACGTGCCCGATGAGGGCCGGGTCACGATCGACGGCGTCGACATTCGCCGCGTCACCCGTGAATCGCTGCGCAAAAGCATGGCGGTGGTGTTCCAGGAGAACATGCTGTTCAACATGTCGATCCGCGAAAACATCCGGCTCGGCAAGGAAGGCGCCAGCGACGAAGAAGTGGTGGAGGCGGCGCGCAAGGCCGAGATCCATCGCTACATCATGAGCCTGCCGCAGAAATACGACACGCCGGTCGGCGAGCGCGGCGACACCCTGTCGGGCGGCCAGCGCCAGCGTATCGCGATCGCACGCGCGATCATTCGCAATCCGTCGGTGCTGCTGCTCGACGAGGCGACATCCGCGCTAGACCAGACCACGGAGGCCGCGATCAACCGTACGCTGCTGAATGTGGCGGAGGGGCGCACCATGATCTGGTCGACGCACCGCCTGACGTCGGTGGTCGAAATGGACGAGATCATCGTGATCTCGGGCGGCAAGGCGATCGAGCGCGGCTCACATGCGAAGCTGCTCGCCGCCAATGGCGTCTATCGGAAGCTCTGGGACGACCAGGGCACGCCGCATAATGCGGCCGCTCTCGCCGATGACGACGAGGACGAAGACGACGATGATGACGACGAGGAAGAATGAGCGCGTGCCGCCTCGGCCGCGTTTCTTGTCGAACTCAGGCGAGCCGGCCGTGTTGCGGTCGGCCATTCGGTGCGACATCGCGTTGACGGTCGGTCGGTGCGGCCGAAAACCCATTCCGGATCGCGCGCAGGGTACCTTGCGCCAGCCGCCCCAGGAAACGCGCCCAGCGTTGCGCGCGCCACGATAACCCGTTATCGATCGACAGCGAGCGAAGGTGGTAGGCTTTGGTCAGGCACCGCGCCTCGCAGGCCATCTTCTCCGGATCATCATAGAACTGCGCGATCTTTTGCGCGTCCATGCCTTCGGTCGCCAGCCACTGCGGAATGTAGACGTTGCAGAGACGGCCGACGTCGGTGAACACTTTTGTGGTGCCGGTCCCGGCAGCGGGGCAGGAGGTGGAGAAGGCATCGCCGACCAGCACGATGCCCGGCTGCTGATAGCCGCTGGTGGTGCAGAGATCCGCCGGCCGGATCTTGATCGGCCCGCTTACCTTGAACTTGCCCATCATACGCGGAAGTCGCGGCATCAACGCGCACATCGCGGCTTCGGGCGCCCGGCGAAACTCCGGAAGCCACGGATCGGTCATGTCGCGATAGACCATCAGATTGACGCGCATCGTATCGCCGATCGGAAAGACCGTCATATAGGCCATGCGCGACGACGCGCGCTTCGGCCAATAGGTCAATGCCGGGAAGTCGAAGGCCGCGCGGCCGACCGGAGCCACGTCGAAACCGAGCGTGATCGAATGGCAGGAGCTGATCACCTGGCGCTCAATGCCGAGCATGGTGCGAAGGCCGATGTTGAGGCCGTTGGAAAGCACGACCAGTCGCGCCGAGATTTGTTCGCCATTCGACAGCGTGACCTGCTGCCGCTCGTCGCTGTTGGAAATGCGGGAGACCTTGCCGAAAATCGTCTCGACGCCGGACGGGATCTGCGCGCGCATGGTGTTGACCAGCGTATCGTACATGATGCCGTGCTGGTCGCTGGATTTCCTGGCGACGACGTAGCCGAAGCGCGCTTCCCAGACCTCGCCGTCGAGCGTGGTCGCCCGCAGCGTCGGCTCGGCAAGTCCGGTCTTGCGCAAGAGATCGAGCTGATCGCCGCCGAGCTTCTCGCAGCGCAGTTCCGGCGGATAGGTCGGATGCGGATCGATCAAGAGCGCCGAGACACCGGCGCGACCGAGCATGGCTGCGGCGGTTGAGCCGGCCAGACCTCCGCCGACGATGGCAACGTCCGTGTACCGCATGCCCTTGCCTTGGCTCGTAGAGTCCCGGCGCGTAAAGTCCCGGCTCGTAACGACCTGGATCGTGAACCCCTATCAATGGCCCCCAATGGCAAAGAAATCCTGAAAGAACCCATCACGATCGGCCATATCACGAGCGAGTCAGCTAGGATCGCGCTTAACTGAAAAGCAAGCGCGGGCGAACACCATCGCCATCTCGGGGCGCCGGCCAAGGCTTTTTGTTTCCAACACGGCATTTGTTTCCAATGATTTCTGTAACGATTGATTCACCAAGTCTGGGCGCCATTCCGCCATGGGATGATCTGGTTCGGCGTGCGTCATCGAACGTCTTCATGAATCCTGCCGCGTTAAAGGCGGCCCGCGACACCGGCTTCGCAGAGATCGTGATGCTGCAGGCCTGGGAGCAGGGCGCCGAGCCGCGCAAGCTCGTCGGCGTCTGGGGCCTGCAATTGCGCAAGGTCGCGCCGTTGCTGCCCGCGGTGCTGGAAGCGTTACCGTATAACTACGCATTCCTCTCCAGTCCCGTGGTCGATCCAAATTTCGCCGATGAGGTCATCCCGGCATTTTTCACGGCGATCGAAGACAGCCCGAAGCTGCCGAACGTCGTCAGCCTGAAATCGTTCGACGCCGAAACCCCCAGCCATTCCTCGATGCTGAAAGTGTTTTCACAGCGAGGCATCGAACCGCTGATGCTTTCCGAAACGACGCGGCCGTTCGTGACGCGCGAGTTAGGCGTCAAGCGATCCGGGTCGACGCGCAAGAAGCTGCGGCAGGACTGGAACAGATTGTCCTCGATCGGCGCCGTCGAGGTCGTGAACGATCGCAATGCTGCCGGTGTCGAACAGGCTTTTGAAATCTTTCTGGCGATGGAGAAGGCGAGCTGGAAGGGCGAGCAGGGTACCGCGCTGCTCTCCGATCCTCATGACGCCGCCTTCGTCCGAAGCCTGCTGCACAACCTAGGTGCGCGCGGTGCCGCGTCGGTGGCGCTGTTGCGGGTCGATGGCAACGCTATCGCCGCTCAGGTGCTGATGTATTGCGGAACGACGGCCTACACCTGGAAGACCGCCTACGACGCCAGATTCAGCAAATATTCGCCGGGCACGCTGCTGGTCGATCGAATCACCGAGGAACTGTTTGCCGGGCCGGATATCCAGGCCATCAACTCCTGCGCGGCCGGAGACAGTTTCATGGGGCAGTTGTGGGCCGGCCGCCGCAACATGGTCGACATGCTGATCGACATCGGGCCGGGCAAATCGCTGGGCTACCGGATCGAGGCCGGTCGGTTGCTCGCCTACGAACGTCTGCGGGCCTTGCGCAATCGCTTGCGTCACAAGGCTTCGCAGCCGCCGCGCGTCAAGCCCGCGCTATCAGCTGCGCCGTGACTGCGGGCAGGCCGGCTTTGTTTTGACGCGTTTTCTTCACGCGAACCGGTGCCCACTTCGCTCGAAAACGATCTAGGATAATGAAGATGCCGTCGCCGGGCGGGCGGAAAGTTTCGACGCGCCGCTGAGCCGGTTGCGTGCCCGCCGCAAGATGCCTTGGCCGAGCCATCCGAGGAAGCGCGCCCAGCGCTGCGCTTCCCAGTAGAGGCCGTCATCCAGCGTAACCTTGCGGAAATCGAACGACTGCGCCTTCGACCAGGCGTCGCAGGCCAGTTTCACCGGATCTTCGTAGAATGACGCGATCTTGTCTGCGCCCATGCCTTCCGTCGCAAGCCAGTTCGGGATGTGGACGTTGCAGAGCTGGGTGACGTCGGTGAGCACCTTGTCGGTACCGCTGCCGGTGACGGGGCAGGTGGCTGCAAAGGCGTCACCGACCAGCACGATACCGGCCTGGCGATAGCCTGTGGAGACATAGAGATCGACGGGGCGGATCTTGACGTCTCCGGCAACGGCAGTTTCGCCCGTGAAGTGGTGCAGCCGCGGCAGCGCCGCGTTCATGGTCTCGACCGGCCGGCGCCGCATCTCGCGCAGCCAGGGGTCGTCGATCTCGCGATAGGTGAACAGGTTGGCGCGCATGGCGCTGCCGACCGGAAACAGCGTCAGATAGGGGATGCGGTCGCTGGTCCGCTCCGAGAAGTAGGTCATCGCCGGAAAATCGAACGCGAGACGTCCGACCGGGACCAAGTCGAATCCGATCGAGATCGAGTGGCAGGCGCTGGTGATCTGGCGTTCGATGCCGAGTTTACGGCGCAGCCCGACATTCAATCCATTGGCCAGCACGGCCAGGCGCGCTGAAATCGTCTCGCCGTTCGAGAGCGTGAGCGTCTGTCGCTCGCCGCCGGCTTCGATATCGGTGACCTTGGCGTAGACGAGCTCTGCGGGACGCGGGATTTCCGCGCGGATCGCGCTGATGAGATGCTCATAGCTGATGCCGAACTGGCGGCTCGGGCGCTTGTCCAGGAGATAGCCGAATCGCGCGATCCAGTTTTCGCCGTCGTGGGTTGCCTGACGCAGCACCGAATCGGCGATGCCGGTCCTGGAAAATCGTTCGAGCTGGGCAGCGCCGCTCAATTTTTCGACGCGGAAGTCGAACGGATAGACCTCGTGCGGGTCGATCAGGACCGTGGCAATCCCGGCGCGGCCGAGCATCGCGGCCGCGGTCGAACCGGCGAGGCCGCCACCAATGATCGCGATGTCGGTATGCTTCATTGGAAATCCCGGTCCGGAAACGCCCATCTTTGCGCCCGGAAAGGGTAAAAAAGGCTTAGCTACGGGTATGGAGCCGGCCCGGGAACCGGGGAGGGGGCGCTTATTTATATATTACCCGGGTAAAATAACGTCAGGAATCGGCGACTCGATCGAATTTCCCAACGGCTTAGCGTCACGATTTTGCGGTACGTTAATTCGTCCGAAACGTCGAAACTGCAGATGCCATAGGCATTTCCCGCGGTGTCGTTTTGCTTGACTTAGTTACCCGCCGATTATAGAAGACCCCCACTTCACGACAGGCGGTGAGCGTCGCCAGCGTCGGAACGGAACACCCTTTCAAATCCTCGCGGACTGATACGGGCACCAACCTCGACGAATGCCGCTCAAACGCTGTCGATTATATAGCTAGGCAATGCCAGTGCGATTTTAGTTCTCTTGAGCTCGTCTCTCGAGAGTTAATCGGATGCATGACCTCGGTGGAGGGCCGGACAGCGAACGCTGATCGGTCTTAACTCGCGGTCCTCTGTGGCGTCGAAGCGCTTTCCGCTCAGCAATGGGTGGTTGGCGTGATTTCGTTTTGCGTGGGTGTTTTCACGTGAAGCGGGCCGAACGGAACGGCTAGTTCCGAGAAGAATTTGCGGAGCCATTCTCGGTTTCGCGCGAACTAAAGGGTGAAGGCTGACATGCCGACGATCAACCAGCTGATCGCAAAGCCGCGTACGGTGCAGAAGTCGCGCAAGAAGGTGCCGGCGCTGCAACAGTCGCCGCAGAAGCGCGGCGTTTGCACGCGCGTCTATACCACGACCCCGAAGAAGCCGAACTCGGCGCTTCGTAAGGTCGCAAAGGTGCGCCTGACCAACGGCTTCGAAGTGATCGGCTACATTCCGGGTGAAGGCCATAACCTTCAGGAGCACTCGGTGGTCATGATCCGCGGCGGCCGCGTCAAGGATTTGCCCGGCGTGCGTTACCACATCCTCCGCGGCGTCCTCGATACCCAGGGCGTCAAGAACCGTAAGCAGCGTCGTTCGAAGTACGGCGCGAAGCGTCCGAAGTAAGCGGGAACAGATCAGATGTCTCGTCGCCATTCTGCTGAAAAGCGTGAAGTGAACCCGGATCCGAAGTTCGGGAACATCATCATCACCAAGTTCATGAATTCGATCATGTACGACGGCAAGAAGTCCGCCGCCGAAACCATCGTCTATGGCGCGCTCTCGATGATCGAAGCCAAGACCAAGCAGGGCCCGCTCACGGTGTTCGAGCAGGCGCTGGAAAACGTCATGCCGACCATCGAAGTGCGCTCGCGCCGCGTCGGTGGTGCCACCTACCAGGTGCCGGTCGAAGTGCGCTCGGTTCGCCGTCAGGCGCTGGGCATTCGCTGGATCATCATCGCAGCGCGCGATCGCAACGAAAAGACGATGACGGAGCGGCTCTCTGCCGAACTGCTCGACGCGTCGAATGGCCGGGGTAACGCCGTCAAGAAGCGGGAAGACGTGCATCGGATGGCGGAAGCCAACCGTGCCTTCTCGCACTATCGCTGGTAACGGCGAAACACGGATTTTAAGGAACAACCTATGCCCCGCGTTCATGCCATAGAGAACTACCGCAATTTCGGTATCATGGCGCATATCGATGCCGGCAAGACCACGACCACCGAGCGCATCCTGTATTACACCGGCAAGAGCCACAAGATCGGCGAAGTGCACGAAGGTGCCGCGACGATGGATTGGATGGAGCAGGAGCAGGAGCGCGGCATCACCATCACGTCGGCCGCGACCACCGCGTTCTGGGAAGGCAAGCGCCTCAACATCATCGACACTCCCGGCCACGTCGACTTCACCATCGAAGTCGAGCGTTCGCTGCGCGTGCTCGACGGCGCCGTGTGCGTGCTCGATTCCAACCAGGGCGTTGAGCCGCAGACCGAGACCGTCTGGCGTCAGGGCGACAAGTACAAGGTTCCGCGCATCGTCTTCGCCAACAAGATGGATAAGACCGGCGCCGACTTCTACAAGTGTATGCAGGATATCGTCGATCGCCTCGGTGCCAAGCCGATTGCGATCCAGCTTCCGATCGGCTCCGAGAACAACTTCAAGGGTCTGGTCGATCTCGTCCGCATGAAGGGCGTGGTCTGGGAAGAAGAGAAGCTCGACGCCAAGTTCGTCGACATCGATATTCCCGAGGATATGGTCGAGAAGGCCAAGGAATATCGCGAAAAGCTGCTGGAAGCCGCCGTCGAACTCGACGACGAAGTTCTTGCTGCTTACCTCGACGGCAAGGAGCCCGATGAGGCGACGCTGAAGCGCATGATCCGCAAGGCTGTGCTGACTGGCGCGTTCTTCCCGGTGCTGTGCGGCTCGGCGTTCAAGAACAAGGGCGTGCAGCCTTTGCTCGACGCGGTCGTGGACTATCTGCCGTCGCCCGTCGACGTGCCCGCCATCAAGGGCGTCGATGAAGACGGCAACGAAATCGTTCGTCTGCCGAACGACAAGGAGCCGCTGGCTCTGTTGGCGTTCAAGATCATGGACGACCCGTTCGTCGGCACCATCACCTTCTGCCGCATCTATTCCGGCACGCTGCTGTCGGGTAC
>JBBRSX010000184.1:0-11859 GCA_038244925.1 Hyphomicrobiales bacterium
CGAGAGCCTGGATACGGTCGATAATCAATTGGTCCGGTTCGAGCAAGATCCGACTGACGCGAAGATTCTGGATAACATCTTCCGGCTGGTTCACACCATCAAGGGCACCTGCGGCTTCCTGGGGTTGCCCCGGCTCGAAGCGCTGGCCCATGCCGGCGAGACCCTGATGGGCAAATTCCGCGACGGCATGCCGGTGACGGCCGGTGCCGTGACGCTGATCCTGTCCTCGATCGACCGCATCAAGGAAATCCTCGCCGGCCTCGAAGCCACCGAGACCGAGCCCGAAGGCACCGACGAAGACCTGATCGAGAAACTGCATGCGATGGCCGAAGGTTCGGCGCATGCGGAGCCTGTCGCCGAAGCCCCGCCGGAACCCGTGGTGGTGGTCGCTGCGCCCCCGGTCGCGCCCGCGGTAGCACAGGGCACGCTGGTCGAGCAGGTGCTGGAACGCCAGCTGCGTCCTGGCGAAGTCTCGCTCGACGATCTCGAACGTGCTTTCCGCGAGACCGAGATTGACGTCGAGCCCGCCGCATCCGCGCCCGCAGCACCGGTCGCCGCAGCCCCCGCGCCGGTCGTCAAGGAAGTCGTCAAGGAAGCTGCGCCCGCGCCGCGCGCAAAGGAAGTCAAAGCCAAGCCGTCGAAGAAGGCCGCGAGCCCCGAGACTGCCGACGTCCAGGAAGCCGACAAGATTGCCAACCAGTCGATCCGCGTCAACGTGGACACGCTGGAACACTTGATGACCATGGTCTCCGAACTGGTGCTGACCCGCAACCAGCTGCTCGAGATTTCCCGCCGCAACGAGGACACCGAGTTCAAGGTACCGCTGCAGCGGCTCTCCAACGTCACGGCCGAGCTGCAGGAAGGCGTCATGAAGACGCGGATGCAGCCGATCGGCAACGCCTGGCAGAAGCTGCCGCGTATCGTCCGCGACCTCTCCGGCGAACTCGGCAAGCAGATCGAACTGGAGATGCACGGCGCCGACACCGAGTTGGACCGCCAGGTGCTCGACCTGATCAAGGACCCGTTGACGCACATGGTGCGCAACTCCGCCGACCACGGCCTGGAGACGCCCGCCGAGCGCGCCGCCGCCGGCAAGCCGGAGCAGGGCACCATTCGTCTGTCCGCCTATCACGAGGGCGGCCACATCATCATCTGCATCGCCGACAACGGCCGCGGTCTCAACACCGAGCGGATCAAGTCCAAGGCGGTCCAGAACGGTCTGGTCTCCGAGTCCGATCTGGAGAAGATGACGGAAGCCCAGATCCACAAGTTCATCTTCGCTCCGGGCTTCTCCACCGCCGCCGCCGTCACCTCGGTCTCCGGCCGTGGCGTCGGCATGGACGTGGTGCGCACCAATATCGACCAGATCGGCGGCACCATCGACATCAAGTCGGTGGACGGCGAGGGTTCCTCCGTCACCATCAAGATCCCGCTGACCTTGGCCATCGTCTCGGCCCTGATCGTGGAAGCCGCCGGCGACCGCTTTGCGATCCCGCAGCTCGCCGTGGTCGAGCTGGTGCGGGCGCGCGCCAACTCCGAGCATCGGATCGAGCGCATCAAGGACACGGCTGTGCTGCGCCTGCGCAACAAGCTGTTGCCGCTGATGCACCTGAAGAAGCTCCTGAAGATCGACGACGGCACCTCGTCCGACCCCGAAAACGGCTTCATCGTGGTCACGCAAGTCGGCAGCCAGACCTTCGGCATCGTGGTCGACGGCGTGTTCCACACCGAAGAAATCGTGGTCAAGCCGATGTCCACAAAGCTGCGTCACATCGACATGTTCTCCGGCAACACCATTCTGGGTGACGGCGCTGTCATCATGATCATCGACCCCAACGGCATTGCCAAGGCGCTCGGTGCGGCCGGTTCCGCTTCCCGCGAGCTCGCCGACGATCATGCGGCGGCGCAAGCTTCTACGGGCGAGCAGCTGACCTCGCTATTGGTGTTCCGCGCCGGCTCCGGCCAGCCCAAGGCGGTGCCGCTCGGCCTCGTCACGCGTCTGGAAGAGATCGCCACCGACAAGATCGAACTCTCGAACGGCCGCTACATGGTGCAGTATCGCGAGCAGCTGATGCCGCTGGTGCAGATGGACGGTGTCGTGGTCCAGACCTCGGGCGCGCAGCCGATCCTGGTGTTCGCCGACGACGGCCGCTCGATGGGCCTCGTCGTCGACGAGATCATCGACATCGTCGAGGAGCGGCTGCACATCGAAGTGGCGGGCTCGCAGCCCGGCATTCTGGGTTCGGCCGTGATCAAGGGCCAGGCCACCGAAGTGATCGACGTCGGCCACTTCCTGCCGATGGCGTTCGCCGACTGGTTCTCCCGCAAGGAGATGCGCCCGTCGATGTCGTCGCAGTCGGTACTGCTGGTCGACGATAGCGCGTTCTTCCGCAACATGCTGGCGCCCGTGCTCAAGGCCGCCGGTTACAAGGTGCGGGTCGCGCCCAACGCCCAGGAAGGCCTCAGCGCGCTGCGTTCGGGCCAGACCTTCGACGTGGTGCTGACCGACATCGAAATGCCCGACATGAACGGGTTCGAATTCGCCGAGACCATTCGCGCCGACCAGCATCTGAGCCAGATGCCGATCATCGCATTGTCCTCGGTGGTGTCGCCGGCGGCGATCGAGCGCGGGCGCCTCGCCGGCTTCCACGACTACGTCGCCAAGTTCGACCGTCCCGGCCTGATCGCGGCACTGAAGGAGCAGACCTCCGCCCCCGAGATCAAGCACGCGGCATGAGCAAGCTCAGCCTGGGCATAAGGATTTAGACAGATGACAACGACCAAGACCGAGACCATCGAGGGCGCCGTGACCGAATACGTCACCGCTTTTATCGGCGGACAACTGTTCGGGCTGCCGATCTCGCGCGTCCAGGACGTGTTCATGCCGGAACGGCTGACGCGGGTGCCGCTGTCGTCGGCGGAGATCGCCGGCGTGCTCAACCTGCGTGGCCGCATCGTCACCGTGGTCGACATGCGCGCTCGCCTCGGCCTGCCGAGGAACGACGACGGCAAGCCGGCGATGGCGGTTGGCGTCGACTTGCGCGGCGAGTCCTACGGCCTTTTGATCGACCAGATCGGCGAGGTGCTCAGGCTTCCCGATGACGGCCGCGAGGAAAATCCCGTCAACCTCGATCCGCGCATGGCCAAGCTCGCCGGCGGCGTCCACCGTCTCGACGGCCAGCTCATGGTCGTTCTCGACGTGGATCGCGTTCTTGAAATCGTGCCGGACCTGATGGCCGCGTAAGAAAAGAAGCTGAAATCCAACCTGGAAACGGAAACGTCCCCTACGGGGGATCAGTGGGAAGCAGAGGCCGAAAATGAGAACATGTCTGGTCGTTGATGACTCGAGCGTCATTCGAAAGGTCGCGCGCCGCATCCTGGAAGGTCTCGATTTCCAGATCGTCGAAGCCGAGGATGGCGAGAAGGCGATCGAAGCCTGCAAGCGCTCCATGCCCGAGGCGGTGCTGCTCGACTGGAACATGCCGGTCATGGACGGCTATGAGTTCCTCAACAATCTCCGCCGCATGCCCGGCGGCGACGCCCCCAAGGTCGTGTTCTGCACCACCGAAAACGACGTCGCGCACATTGCGCGCGCGCTGCATGCCGGCGCCAACGAATACATCATGAAGCCGTTCGACAAGGACATCGTCACCGCCAAGTTCCAGGAAGTCGGCTTGATCTAGGCTCTGCAGCATGATCTCCGCGCAAACGCGAAGCGCTTGCGCGAAGATCATGCTCGAACAGTAAGCGTTCTGATCCGGCGGCCGATCGGCCTCCGGCATTGTTTTGGTAATTGTACCTAGTGCTGTTTTGGTGAACGAATGAGTATTGCGTTGACAAGTCCCGCGGCCCCGACCTCGACACGCCAGGAAAAGCTGCGTGTGATGGTCGTGGACGACTCCGT
Source organism: Hyphomicrobiales bacterium (assembly GCA_038244925.1). Taxonomy (GTDB): domain Bacteria; phylum Pseudomonadota; class Alphaproteobacteria; order Rhizobiales; family Xanthobacteraceae; genus Bradyrhizobium. The sequence goes on from JBBRSX010000184.1 coordinate 3,905, forward strand.
CGTTATTCGCGGGATGATTTCGCGCTGGATCGGCGCGGAGCCGGACATGGAGGTCGCGGCCTCCTTGCGCACCGGTCTCGACGCCGTCAACCAGATCGAGCGCATCAATCCGCATGTCGCCGTGCTCGATATCGAAATGCCGGAGCTCGACGGCATCTCCGCGCTGCCGCAACTGCTGGCGAAGAAGCGCGATCTCATCATCATCATGGCGTCGACGCTGACCCGCCGCAACGCCGAGATTAGCTTCAAGGCGCTGTCGCTGGGCGCGTCCGATTACATTCCAAAGCCCGAAAGCACGCGCGAAGCCGCCGCGGCCGAGACCTTTCACCACGATCTGATTCAGAAGATCCGCCATCTCGGTGCCAAGGTTCGCCGCTCGGCGCCGGCGGCGGGACACGCGAGCCCGACTCTCGCTCCGGTTCATGCGCGCGAAGCGGTGTGTCGTCCGGCGGCAGCGCCGGTTGCGCAAACCCCGTTGATGCGGCGGCCGTTCAGCATGCTGGCACCGCGCGTGCTCTTGATCGGTTCGTCGACCGGCGGTCCGCAGGCGCTGATGTCGCTGGTGACCGAAATCGGTCCCGTGATCGACCGTTTTCCGGTGCTGATCACCCAGCACATGCCGCCGACCTTCACCACGATTCTCGCCGAGCATCTGGCGCGCTCCAGCCGCCGGCCGGCGCGCGAAGCCATCGATGGCGAAGTCGTCAAGGCCGGCCAGATCTATCTGGCGCCGGGTGGCCGCCACATGCGCGTCGTGCGCCATGGCGCCGATGCCGCGATCGCGCTCGATGACGGACCGCCGGTGAATTTCTGCAAACCCGCGGTCGATCCGCTGTTCACTTCCGCGATCGACGTCTGGCAGGGCGGCATCATGTCGGTGATCCTGACCGGCATGGGCTCCGACGGGATGCGCGGCGGCAAGGACATCGTCGCCGCCGGCGGCAGCGTGATTGCCCAGGACGAGGCGACCAGCGTGGTGTGGGGCATGCCCGGTGCCGCCGCCAATGCCGGTATTTGCGCCGCCATCCTTCCGCTCAACCAGATCGCGCCGAAACTGGTCCGGATGTTTTCGGGAGACCGTTCGTGACGCCAGCGGACTACGAGTATCTGCGTAAGCTTCTGAAGGAACGTTCCGGTCTCGATCTCTCCGCCGACAAGCAGTATCTGGTTGAAAGCCGGCTGGTGCCGCTGGCGCGCAAGTCAGGCCTGTCGGGCATTCCCGAACTCGTGGCCAAAATGAAGAGCGGGGCCGACGCGCTGGCGGCCGAGGTGGTCGAGAGCATGACCACCAACGAGACGTTCTTTTTCCGCGACAAGATTCCGTTCGATCATCTGAAAGAGGTGGTGCTGCCGACGCTGGTGCAGGCGCGCGCGGTCCGCCGTTCGCTGCGGATCTGGTGCGCGGCTTCCTCGACCGGACAGGAGCCGTATTCGATCGCGATGTGCCTGAAGGAGGCTGGCCCGCTGCTGTCGGGTTGGCGCACCGAGATTGTCGCGACCGATCTCTCGCTCGGCGTGCTGGAGAAGGCGAGGGCCGGCATTTTCAGCCAGTTCGAGGTGCAGCGCGGTTTGCCGATCCAGTTGCTGATGAAATATTTCACGCAGACCGGCGAGCTGTGGCAGCTCAATGCCGATATCCGCAGCATGGTGCAATATCGCCAGCTCAACCTGCTGCAGGATTTTTCCCATCTTGGCACCTTCGACATCATCTTTTGCCGCAACGTGCTGATCTATTTCGACCAGGCCACCAAGATGAATATCTTCGACCGGGTTGCGCGCATGCTCGAGCCCGACGGCGTGCTGGCGCTCGGCGCGGCCGAGACCGTGGTCGGCATCACCAACGCGTTCAAGCCGTATCCTGAACGGCGCGGACTCTATTGTCCGAACATCGTCCCGGCAGCGGTGACGCGCGGCGGCGTGACGCCGATCGGGCTGCGGGCGGCGGCTTCGGCGGCGCGCTAGCGCCTTTTCGGGCCTATAGAATCGCGTGCGGCAGGAACCGCGAGGTGTTGCCGGTGATCGGATTCTGGTCCTCGCGGATCGACAGGCCGCACGGCGCGTGGTCGACCAGCCAGCTTCCGAGCACCGGATACTGATCGGAAAAACACGGCAGCGGCGCCAAGGCCTGCCGGACGAATCCTTCCGCGCCGTACGGCCCTTGCTGCTCGACCAGCGTGGTGCCGGCGCTGACCAGCGCGACATTGGCGCCTTCGCGTGAATAGAGCGGCTTGCGCACGAAGGAGGCGCCGAGACGGGCGGCTTTCGGGTCGTCCTCGAAATAGGCCGGCAGCAGGTTGGGATGGTTCGGAAACATCTCCCACAGCAGCGGCAGGATACCCTTGTTGGAGAGGATCGCTTTCCACGGCGGCTCGATCCAGCGCGTCGGCGCGCTCAACAGCTTCTCGCCGAACGCGTCGTGAAACATCCATTCCCAGGGATAGAGCTTGAACGCGAGTTCGATTGCGAGGTCGTCCAGATCGACGAACTGGCCGTCGTCACGCAATCCGATGTTTTCGATATCGATCAGCGTGGTCCTTAACCCGGCCTGCGAGGCGGTGTCCTCGAGATAAGCCAGCGTTCCCGCGTCCTCGGTGCTTTCGGTCATGCCGGCGAGATGCAGGTGACGTGCGCCGCCGAGCTTCTTCCAGGCTTCGATCAGGCGTTCGTGGATCGAATTGAACTGGTCGGCGCGTTTCGGGATGATGTTGCGTTCGATCGCCTGTTCGAGCCAGGTCCACTGGAACACCGCGGCCTCGAAGATCGAGGTCGGGGTATCGGCGTTGTATTCCAAAAGTTTTGCAGTGCCGTGGCCGTCGAAACTCAGATCGAGCCGGCCATAGAGGCTGCCGTCGTCGCGGTGCCAGCTCTCCGAAATCAGCGGCCAGAAGGCTTCCGGTATTTTCAGCCGGCGCAGATGGTCTTCGTCGTCGATCGCATGGCCGACCAGTTCGAGGCACATCGCGTCGATTTCGGCGGTCGGCTGCTCGATCCCGCGTTCGATCTCGTCGAGCGTGAAGGCGTAATAGGCGCGCTCGTCCCAATAGCGTTCGCCGTCGATGGTGTGAAAATCGAATCCGGCGCTCTCGGCGGTTGCACGCCAGTCGTCGCGTTCAGGACAGATGATGCGTTGCACTAGCCGCCGCCGTGACCGTGTCCGCCATGCCCGTGACCGCCATGTCCGTGCAACTGGTGCGGCGCGCCGCCGAAGCCGCGATAGGTCGCGCGGCAATACATTCGCCCGTCCAGGCCGGGCACCGCTTCATTCCCAGGCCCGCAATTCCTCCGCGGCACCAGTCCCATCGACACCGCGCCGACCGCGGCACTTCCCATCAATGTCAGCACCACACGGCGTGAGCGTTTCATGGTTGCAGTCCTGTTCCCTGACATTGTGGGTTCTCGCCAGTTTCCGCTACCCGTCGCAGAAAGCGCAAGCGAAAGCCGGTGCTTTCACGGCTTCGTGCGGGCATTGTCAGCCGCCGGAGAAGTGCGCGCCGAAGGAATGCGCGAACGAACCGAAGCCGCCGCGCGACACGCCACTCGACCCTGATTCGGACGAAGTGGTGCCCGAGGATGAACTGCCCGAGGAAGAGCCGCCGGAGAAGTAGCTGTAGCGCGAGGAACCGCCACCCGAACCGCCGCTGGATGATGATCCGCGCGGCTTGCACCCGGTGGGTGCCGCCATTCCTGGCGTCGCTGGCTGGCAGTTGTCACCCGGCATCAGCGCATAGGCGCCGCCGCCGACCGCCAGCGTGCCCATCAGCAACAATGCGACATGGCTGGAACGCTTCGCCGGCACTGAGGAGATCGGTGCTGCCGGTGCCGGCCTGCGCTTGCCGAACTCATGGGTCGGTTTGTTGGTCATGGTCAGTAGATCATGCAGGCGGCGTTGAGCGCGCCGGCGGCAAGCGAGGAAAGACCGAGCCAGGTGGCGGCCGCGAGTTCGCCGGCCGCGATCCGCGCCGACAGGTCAGGCACCGGGATCTTGACGATGTAATAGACTGCGATCTGCACGATCAGCGCGATCAGGCTCCAGATCAAGCAATCCACCACGTTGGCAGAATGGGCGATGGCGGAAACCACCGGCAGCACGAAGCCGAGCAGGCTCAAGCCCAGCGCGATGGCCGCCGCCGGATCGTTGGCGCGGATCAGCGCGAACTCATCGTGCGGCGTGACCCGGGTGTAAACGAAGAGATAGGCGACCACGGCGACCAGCGCCGTGCAGAAATAAAGCAGGAACGCCGGCAGCCCGGCGAGAGATTGAAGGATCATTCGGCGAGCCCCGACTCATGCGATCCCAAGGTTCGCACGATCTGTTGGTCGGCGCATCGGAGTGAGCGGTTCAATCCCAAACAAACTCTGCCCAAGCAAAACTCTGCTCAAACAAAAACCCCGCCGGTTAAGGCGGGGTTCAGTCGGGAGGAGTGAGCCTTCTGGCTCGCAGTAAACCCGGAAATTCAAGCGGGGATGCGCTCTTCGACTTCGTGCGGCTCGCGCAGCACGTAGCCGCGGCCCCACACGGTCTCGATGAAGTTGCGGCCTTCGGAGGCGTTGGCGAGCTTCTTGCGCAGCTTGCAGATGAAGACGTCGATGATCTTCAGCTCGGGCTCGTCCATGCCGCCATAGAGATGGTTGAGGAACATTTCCTTGGTCAGGGTGGTACCCTTGCGGAGCGAGAGCAGCTCCAGCATCTGGTATTCCTTGCCCGTCAGGTGGACGCGCTGGCCACCGACTTCGACCGTCTTGGTGTCGAGATTGACGACGAGATCGCCGGTCTGGATCACCGACTGGGCATGACCCTTGGAACGGCGCACGATCGCGTGGATGCGGGCGACCAGTTCGTCCTTGTGGAAGGGCTTGGTCATGTAGTCGTCGGCGCCGACGCCGAGACCCTTGACCTTGTCCTCGATGCCGGCGAGACCGGAGAGGATCAGAATGGGAGTCTTGATCTTCGACACCCGGAGCTGCTTGAGCACGTCGTAACCGGACATGTCGGGCAGGTTGAGGTCGAGAAGGATAATGTCGTAATCGTAAAGCTTACCGAGATCGACGCCCTCTTCTCCGAGATCCGTCGTGTAGACGTTGAAACTCTCGGATTTGAGCATCAGCTCGATCGACTGCGCGACTGCGCTGTCATCTTCAATCAGCAAAACGCGCATGCCAGTCCCCTATCGTCGCCGCTCCGGGCGTCAGGTCGGCCGCACTTGCGGCACTCAAAACGCCTTTGAACAACTGATTCGGATCCTGACGACATATGGTTAACAAAATCTGATTCCCGTTCGCAAGCTCTAACAGTGCAATTTTTATCGAATCGCCCTAAGATATTGCGTCGAAGCAGCTTTTCCTTACCGTACTCGCTCAGGTTCCACTTTAAGAGGCGGGCCTAACCGACTCTCACGACTCATCCTTCTTCTGACGGACGAGCGTTCTCAGTCACCAAAGACAGTGACGTAATGATTAACGATGCGGGTAAACACGAGGTTAAGCTCCGGGCTCCAAAGCGCGGAAACTTAAGGTTTTCGCAATGAAGGCGCTCGCGGAACAGATAGGCGATATCGACGGCGTCAACATATATGGCCGCGTCGTCGGCGTGCGCGGACTAATGGTGGAGATCGCAGGTCCGATCCATGCGATGTCGGTCGGCGCCCGGATCGTGATCGAGACAGGCGGCAACCGGTTTATTCCGGCCGAGGTCATTGGCTTCTCCGGAAGCAACGCCGTGGTGATGCCGTTCGGCGGCCTCGATGGCGTCCGACGCGGCTGCCGCGCCGTGATCGCCAGCGCGGGGAACCAAGTGCGGCCGTCGCAGGCCTGGCTCGGCCGGGTGGTCAACGCCATGGGCGAGCCGATCGACGGAAAGGGGCCGCTGCAGCAGGGTCCGTCGCCGATGGCGTATCGCGCTTCGCCGCCGCCGGCGCATTCGCGCAAGCGGGTCGGCGCGCCGCTCGATCTCGGGGTGCGCGCGCTCAATACCTTCCTGACCTGCTGCCGCGGCCAGCGGCTCGGTATTTTCGCGGGCTCCGGCGTCGGCAAGTCGGTGCTGCTGTCAATGCTGGCGCGCAATGTCGATGCCGATATCACGGTGATCGGCCTGATCGGCGAGCGAGGCCGCGAGGTCCAGGAATTCTTGCAGGAAGACCTCGGTGACGAGGGGCTGGCGCGTTCGGTGGTGGTGGTCGCCACTTCCGACGAACCGGCCTTGATGCGGCGGCAGGCGGCGTACCTGACGCTGGCGATCGCCGAGTATTTTCGCGACGAGGACAAGGACGTGCTGTGCCTGATGGACTCGGTCACGCGCTTTGCGATGGCGCAGCGCGAGATCGGCCTCTCGGCCGGCGAACCGCCGACCGCCAAGGGCTATACCCCGACGGTGTTCACCGAACTGCCGAAGCTGTTGGAGCGGGCAGGGCCGGGCACGGGTGTGGGCACCATCACCGCGATCTTCACGGTGCTGGTCGATGGCGACGACCATAACGAGCCGATCGCCGACGCCGTGCGCGGCATCCTCGACGGCCACATCGTGATGCAGCGCTCGATCGCCGAGCGCGGGCGGTTTCCGGCCATCAACATCCTCAAATCGGTCTCCCGCACCATGCCGCGGTCGGCCGATCCGGCCTATCTGCCGGTCATTACCAAGAGCCGCCAAGTGATGGCGACCTATGCCGACATGGAGGAACTGATCCGGCTCGGCGCCTACCGGGCGGGCTCCAGCCCCGAGGTCGACGAGGCGATCCGGCTCCATGAGCCGCTGGAGCGGTTTTTGCGCCAGGCCAAGGAAGAAAACGCCAGCCTTGGCGACGGTTACCGCCAATTGGCGGAAATCCTGACAAATTTGGAAACGGAACGCTAACTTTGTCAGGCCATCATCCCCGTCACATGATTAGCCATGCCGGCGGGACCCTTGGGGGGGAGCCGGCTTTGTCCCGCGTACAAATTGGGACTTCTGGGAGTATGAGTCGATGAAGTCACGTGAAACGCTGATCCGCCTGAAAAAATTTCAGGTCGACGAAAAGCGCCGCAGGGTCACCCAGATCGAAGGCATGATCGCCGATTTCCAGCGCATGTCTGTTGACCTCGAGCGCGAAATCCAGACCGAACAGGACCGGGCCGGGATCAACGATCCCTCTCACTTCGCCTATCCGACCTATGCCAAGGCCGCGATCCAGCGCCGGGAAAACCTGACTCGGTCGGCCGACGAACTGCGTATCCAGCTCGAAGACGCCAAGAGCCTGCTCAGCGAAGCCTTCGAAGAACTCAAGAAGGTCGAACTGCTCGACGAGCGTGACCAGGCGCGCGAGCGCGCCGAGGAGAGCGCCCGGGAGCAGGCCGACATGGACTCAATCGGCCTGATGCGCGCCCGCATCGGCGCCATCGCCTGACGCTTCGCACCTACCGGTTCCAGACCATCGAAAGCCCGGACCGCAAGGTCCGGGTTTTTCGTTGTGAATCCGCCGGGACCGGCGACTTGGTGGCCCGTTTGCCGCAAGGTATGCTAGCAAGGTTCTCGATGGCTCCCGGCGTAAACAGCGATGGGGGATCGCGATTTGGGGGACGCTGAATGCTGACGCCAGCTGAGCTGGTCTGGCTGCTTGCCGCGGTGGCGAAGGGGGATGAGGCTGCTTTCGAGCGCCTCTACGCCGCCACGCGCGCGAAACTCTTCGGCGTGGTGCTCCGTATCTTGCGGCGACAGGATCTCGCCGAGGAGGTTATCCAGGAGGCCTACGTCAAGATCTGGAACAGCGCCGGACAGTTCAATCCGGCCCTTGCTTCGCCGATTACATGGATGGCATCGATCGCGCGCAACCGGGCGATCGACGTGGTGCGCAAGAAGAGCGAAACCTCGATCGAGGAGGAGCCGACCGCGATGGAAGTGGCGGCCGATTCACCCGATCCGCTGGCGCGGCGCGAAATGACGGAAGAGTTGAAACGGTTGCTGGAATGCGTCGGCCGTCTGGAGC
>JBBRSX010000185.1:0-11784 GCA_038244925.1 Hyphomicrobiales bacterium
ATCGCCCCGGAATGACAGCATAGTGCCATCAAACCCTGGTGAAGTGGTTTCCTCTCCGCACCAAAATGCTCTAAGACACATCCGCTCATTGAGGGAGAATTGACGATGACGATCCAAGTTGGCGACAAGCTGCCGGAAGCCAAGTTTCGCGTAATGACGGCGGAAGGTCCGCAGGTCAAAACCACCGACGATATTTTCAAGGGCAAGAAGGTGGCGCTGTTCGCGGTGCCCGGCGCCTATACCGGCACCTGCCACAAGATGCATTTGCCCAGCATTTTCCTCAACGCCTATGCCATCAAGGACAAGGGCGTGAACACGATCGCGATCGTCTCCGTCAATGACGCCTTCGTCATGAACGCCTGGAAGCGCGACACCGACCAGCGCGACGAAGCCACCTTCCTCGCCGACGGCAATGCCGATTTCACCAAGGCAATCGGCATGGAGCTCGACGCTTCCGGCAACGGCCTCGGCATCCGCTCCCACCGCTACTCGATGCTGGTCGAAGACGGCGTGGTCAAGAAGATCAACAAGGAGCCCGCGCCCGGCAAGGTCGAGGTTTCCGGCGGCGATACGCTGCTCGGGCAGCTTTAACTCGTCATTGCGAGCGAAGCGAAGCAATCCATCTTGCCGCTCAGGAAAGAGTGGATTGCTTCGTCGCTTTGCTCCTCGCAATGACGACAAGTGCGACAATCTCTTCCCTTCTCCCCTTTTGGGAGAAGGTGCCTTCGCGAAGCGAAGGCGGATGAGGGGTTCTTTCCACGGAGACAGACCCCTCAGCCGTCTCAATCGCGCCACGCGCGATTGATCCGCCCTCTCCCACAACGGGAGAGGGAAAGAGTCCCGCCTACGGCTTCAACCTCGCCATTGCCACACCTTCGCGCGCCAGTTGATCGGCGCGCTCGTTTTCTTCGTGGCCGGCGTGGCCCTTGATCCAGTGCCAGTTGACCTGATGCGGTTTCAGCGCGGCGTCGAGGCGTTGCCAGAGGTCGACGTTCTTGACCGGCTTCTTGTCGGACGTGCGCCAGCCGTTCTTTTTCCAGCCGTGAATCCAGCCGGTGATGCCCTGGCGGACATACTGGCTGTCGGTGGTCATATCCACCGCGCACGGCTTCTTCAGCGCTTCCAGCGCCGAGATCGCGGCCATCAACTCCATGCGGTTGTTGGTGGTGTGCGCCTCGCCGCCCTTCAGTTCCTTTTCGGTATCGCCGAATTTCAGGATCGCGCCCCAGCCGCCCGGCCCGGGATTACCCGAGCAGGCGCCGTCGGTGAAAACCGTGACGTGAGGCAGTTCGCTCAAGCGGCAAATCCCGGCTGGGTCACGCCGTAGTCGCGCACGCTCTCAACGCTTTGGTGGAAGCGCAGCTTGCGTACATATTCCAGCGGATCTTTTGGTTTTACGAGCGCGCCCGGCGGCACGTTGAGAAAATCAACCAGCCTCGTCAGCAGGAAGCGCAGCGCCGAGCCGCGCGCCAGTAGCGGCAGCGCTTGCTGCTCGGCCTCGGACAATGGGCGAGCGCGGCCATAGGCGCTGAGCAGCGCGCGGGCCTTGGTGACGTTGAAGGAATGATCCGGCTCGAAGCACCAGGCATTGAGGCAGATCGCGACGTCGTAGGCCAGGATATCGTTGCAGGCGAAAGGAAAGTCGATCAGCCCCGACAGTTTGTCGCCGAGGAAGAACACGTTGTCGGGAAACAGGTCGGCATGGATGACGCCGACCGGCAGATCGATCGGCCAGCACGCTTCGAGATGATCGAGTTCGCGCGCGATGAAATCGCGCAGGCCCGGCTGCACGCTGTCGGCGCGCGGCGCGGCGAACTCGAACAGCGGCCGCCAGCCCCCGACCGACAGCGGGTTTTTCCGGAACATCGGAAAATCGTGCCCTGCCAGATGCATTCTGGCGAGCCCCTCGCCGACCCCGGTGCAATGCGCCGCGTTCGGCCGTCGCGGCCAGACGCCCTCGAGGAAATTGATGATCGCCGCCGGCCGGTCGGCGAGCCGGCTATAGACTTCGCCCTTGCGGTTCTTCGCCGGCTGCGGGCAACGCACGCCACGCCCGGCCAGATGCGCCATCAGCGACAGGAAATACGGCAGGTCGGCCACCTCGACACGCTTTTCATAGAGCGTGAGGATGTAGGCGCCCTTGCTGGTGTGCAGCAGGAAGTTCGAATTCTCGACGCCCTCGGCGATGCCCTTGTAGGAGAGCAGCTCGCCGATGTCGTAACCGGTGAGGAATTCCGCGAGGTCTTCGGCGGCAACATCCGTGTAAACCGCCATGGGGAGACCTTGTAGCGTTTTCGAGCGAAGTGGATGCCGGTTCGCGTAGAGAAAACGCGTCAAAACAAAAGACTAGAGCCCGGTTCTGATTCAATCAGAACCGATAAGGCTCTAGGCGGCGTCGGGCCGCAGCGAACGCGGCAGCGGGAAGAACTCGTTCTCTTCCGCGGCCGACACCGTCTCCACATGCAGCTCATAGCGCTCGGCGAAGGCGCCCATGATTTCCTCGACGATCACTTCCGGCGCGGAAGCGCCCGCCGTGATGCCGAGGCTCTTGATGCCCTCGAAGCGCGACCAGTCGATGTCGCTGGCGCGCTGCGCCAGCACCGAAACCGGGCAGCCCTCGCGCTCGGCGACTTCGCGCAGCCGCTGCGAGTTCGACGAGTTCGGCGCGCCGACCACGATCAGGGCATCGACCACCGGCGCCACCTTCTTGACCGCGAGCTGGCGGTTGGTGGTGGCGTAGCAGATGTCTTCCTTGTGCGGGCCGGAGATGTTCGGAAACCGGTCCTTCAGCATTGCGACGATCTCGGCGGTGTCGTCGATCGACAGCGTCGTCTGGGTCACGAAAGCGAGATTGTTCGGGTCCTTCGGCGTGAAGGTCTTGGCGTCTTCCAAGGTCTCGATCAGCGTCACCGCGCCGACCGGCAACTGGCCGAGCGTGCCGACCACTTCCGGATGATGCGAATGCCCAATCAGCAGGATTTCACGGCCGCGCTTGAAATGGATCGCGGCCTCGCGATGCACCTTCGTCACCAGCGGGCAGGTTGCATCCAGCGAGAAGAAATTGCGGGCGCGGGCATCCGCCGGGACCGATTTCGGAACCCCGTGGGCCGAGAACACCACCGGTGCGTTGGTATTATCGGGAATTTCGGCCAGTTCCTCGACGAAAATCGCGCCCTTGGTCTTGAGGCTGTCGACCACGTAGCGGTTGTGCACGATCTCGTGACGGACATAGACCGGGGCGCCGTAAATCGTGAGCGCGCGCTCCACGGTATCGATGGCCCGAACCACGCCGGCGCAGAAGCCGCGGGGGGAACAAAGCACGATTTTAAGGTCTGGTTTGGCTGACATGGGGCCTATCCGGGACCGAATCACCCCTCGCCGGCGGGCGGGGAACGGCCAATTCGTATAAGGACTTGGGGCTGCTTTTGGGCCCTGTCAAGGCACTTTAGCAGACCATTGCGCCAATACCCCCGGAAGGGGTATACATCCGCCGAATTCCCGTCATCACCGATGACCGCAGACTTCGCCTCCGAAAGAGGTGGGCGAGGAACAAAGGAGATTTGCCATGAGCAATGCACCGCTGATGCCAAAAGCGACTGCCGTGTGGCTGGTTGATAACACCGCGCTGACCTTCGACCAGGTCGCCGACTTCACCAAAATGCACCCGCTGGAGGTCCGCGCCATCGCCGACGGCGACGCCGCCCAGGGCATCAAGGGCATGGACCCGATTTCGACGGGCCAATTGTCCCGGGACGAGATCGAACGCGGCGAGGGCGACCCGAACTACCGCCTCAAGCTGGGCGAGAGCAAGGTCACCCTGCCGCCGGCCGCCAAGAAGAAGGGCCCGCGCTACACCCCGGTTTCGCGCCGCCACGAGCGCCCGAGCGCGATCCTGTGGCTGGTCCGCAACCATCCCGAGCTGAAGGATGCGCAGATCATGCGCCTGGTCGGCACCACCAAGACCACCATCGCCAGCGTCCGCGACCGTACCCACTGGAACGCCTCGACCCTGACCCCGATGGACCCAGTGACATTGGGCCTGTGCTCGCAGATCGAGCTCGATTTCGAGGTGCAGCGCGCCGCCAAGGAAAAGCCGGTCCCCGCCGCCTACGGTGGCGCCACCCTGCTGCCGGCCTCCGAGACCACCAAGAAAGAGGCGGAATTCGAACCCAGCGAAAAGCAGCGCGACGAATTCAACGTCGATGCCGTATTCGCCAAGCTGAAGACCATCGGCGGCAAGAAGCAGGACGAAGACGAGGAGTAGAGTTTATTCGCTCGGCTGGAATTTCGAACGCGGCGGGGCAACCTGCCGCGTTTTTGTTGGATCGTTGGGTACACCGAGTCTATGGCTTTCTATTCTAACTATCGCGTTCGGAGGCTCGGTTTGGATGGAATCTTCGATGTCATTTTTTCCCCATCGGATCACGATGTTCCAAAGGAATGACAGTCGAGCAAATCCGAAAATACCCCGCCAACAAATACAAATTTGTTCATACGAAGCACCAAAACACTCCAAGCGGCGAACTAAAACCGAACAAAGAAATCTTGCTCTCAATTGTTGATCACGTCGGCGCGCTTTGCTGCAATCGGATTTCTAGCAGACAAGGATCTAAAATTCTCTTTTCATGGTTTCACAATCCATTGCGTCCTTCTCGTTCCGCTTGGAGGCATAATCGGTGGGCTGCTCTTCTATTTTATTGATCGATATTGGTATCATAGATTGCTTGGGGGCTCGGTGAAGCAAGGGCTATCCATTGAAAAGCGATATAGCTTTGAAATGCCAGAAATTTCCCTGACCGATGCAATCGGGGCAAATAGCCCAATCAGATTAAAGCGGAGGGTGACAAGATTTCTCGCACAATGGATCGTCACTGACGAGTCGTACAACAATACAGGGCAAATTCATTCGACCGCGAAGATTGAACTCTTCTATAAGCCAATTATTTGGATTTTCATCATTGCGTTCTTATCAATGTTTCTTGGAGGCGCGGTGCTGTTCGACAGACAGATACTTTTGGAGATTTGCACTCAAAAAATTAGCAGCTTTGAATGGCCAAAGCTTCCGCAGAAATAGATCACAACAGTTTGAATAGTTACCCGGATCGCTTCAGGAAGATTCTCACGCCTTCTTCAAAAACTCCGTGCGCAGCACCAGGCCCTTGACCTTGTCGGTACGGCCTTCGATTTCGTCCTCGTTGTCGGTGAGGTGGATGTTCTTGACCACGGTGCCGCGCTTCAGCACGGTGGACGAGCCCTTCAGCTTCAGGTCCTTGATCAGCGTGACGGTGTCGCCCTCGGCGAGCTGCGCGCCGTTGGAGTCTCTGACCTTGATGTCCATGTGATGCTTTCTGCGCGTCGCGCTGATTAACCTAGTTCGATCTCGTCGGTGATCTCGTGCGTGAGCGTGACGCCGCTGATGGTCAAAACCATCCTGGCCGGCAGTTTCTCGTTGCCTTTCAGCTTTCCGGCCTCGACGGCATCGCGGACAGCTTTTTCGATCTCGCGCTGTGAAGTGATGCCGACCTTCTTGAGGAACTTGCGCAGGCTGGCGTTGAAAACGTCTTCGTTCATGATGGCCTCCTGATCACGGCCTGTCCGGATGGTTGAGCATGTATTCGCCGAGGTCGCGCTGGCGGCGGTCGATGCGGGCGTTGTAGTTGCCGCGCTGGACGTCGCGGTTCTTGCGGCAGTTGACATATTCCTGCGAGCCGACCGCGACATTGTTGGCGCGGCAGAACGAGTCGTCGTCGCCGCTGGTATCGGCCATGGTCGGCTGGCCGCGCTCGAGGCAGCCCGCGAGCAAGGGGGCTGCGAGCAGGAGCGGAATGAGAAGTAGCGCAGTCTTGCACCGCATGTCCGAATTCCAACGTTGTAGTGTGTTCGTCATTGCGGGGCAGAAGCGCGTCGTCGCACTGGATGACCCGGCAATCCATCGAAAAGATGGCACCTTTTGAAGGCGGATGGATGCCCGCGTCAAGCCCGGGCATGCCGATCGGAACCCCTACACCCTGCCCTTCAGCGCGTCGCCGATTTCGTCGAGCACCTTGGGGTCCTCGATCGTCGCCGGCATCGACCAGGCATCGCCGTCGGCGATTTTCTTGATGGTGCCGCGGAGGATTTTTCCCGAGCGGGTTTTCGGCAGCCGGCCGACCGTGATCGCCAGCTTGAAGGCCGCCACCGGGCCAAGCTTGTCGCGCACCAGCGCGATAATTTCCTTTTCGATTTCGGACGGGCTGCGCGTCACGCCGGCCTTCAGCACCAGAAAACCGCAGGGTACCTCGCCCTTGATCGCATCCTTGATACCGAGCACCGCGCATTCGGCGACGTCAGGATGCGAGGCCAGAATTTCCTCCATGCCGCCGGTGGAAAGTCTATGGCCGGCGACGTTGATGATGTCGTCGGTGCGGCCCATCACGAACACATAGCCGTCGGCATCCTTGTAGCCGGCATCGGAAGTTTTGTAGTAGCCGGGGAATTCGGTGAGATATGCTTCCTTGAAGCGCGCATCCTGCTCCCACAATGTCGGCAGGCAGGCAGGCGGCAGCGGCAGCTTGATCACGATCGAGCCCATGGTGCCGGCGGGCACCGGCTTTGCGGCCTCGTCGACCACGTCGACCTGATAGCCCGGCATCGGCACCGTCGGCGAACCATGCTTGACCGGCAGCATGCCGAGCCCGACCGGATTGCCGGCAATGCACCAGCCGGTTTCGGTCTGCCACCAGTGGTCTATCACCGGCACCTTCAACTGCTGCTCGGCCCATTCCACCGTCGGCGGATCGGCGCGCTCGCCGGCCAGGAACAGCGTGCGGAATTTCGACAGATCGTATTTGCGGATGAAGGTGCCTTCCGGGTCTTCCTTGCGGATGGCGCGGAACGCGGTCGGCGCGGTGAAGAACGCGACCGCCTTGTAGTCGGAGATCACGCGCCAGAACGCGCCGGCGTCGGGCGTGCCGACCGGCTTGCCTTCGTACATGATCGAGGTCGCGCCATGCAGCAGCGGGCCGTAGACGATGTAGCTGTGGCCGACCACCCAGCCGATATCGGAGCCGCACCACCAGACCTCGCCCGGCTTGACGCCGTAGAGGTTGAACATCGACCATTTCAGCGCGACCAGATGCCCGCCATTGTCGCGCACCACGCCCTTGGGGATTCCCGTGGTGCCGGACGTATAGAGAATATAGAGCGGGTCGGTCGCCAGCACCGGCACGCAGGGCGCGGCCTTGCCGGCCTCGAGCGCGGCGCGGCGCAACGAGGCCCAGTCGTGATCGCGGCCTGCAACGAGGTCGCAACCGTGTTGGGGTCGCTGCAGGATGATACAGGTTTCGGGCTTGACGCTGGAGAGCCGGATCGCCTCGTCGAGCAGCGGCTTGTATTGCACGATGCGGCCGGGTTCGAGCCCGCAGGAAGCCGAGAAGATCAGTTTCGGCTTGGCGTCCTCGATCCGCGTCGCCAGCTCCTTGGCGGCAAAACCACCGAACACCACCGAGTGCACCGCGCCGATCCGCGCGCAGGCCAGCATCGCGACCACGGCTTCCGCGACCATCGGCATGTAGAGAATGACGCGGTCGCCCTTGGCGACGCCGAAATCCTGCATCACGGCCGCGAGCGCCTGCACGTCACGCAGCATCTCGGCATAGGTGAATTTCGACACCGACTTTGCCAGCGGCGAATCGTGGATCAGCGCGACCTGATCGCCGCGTCCGTTCGCGACATGGCGGTCGAGCGCGTTGTAGCAGGTGTTGACCACGCCGCCGGTGAACCAGCGGCCGTAGGTCCCCATCGAGGCATCGAAGATCTTTTTGGGCGGCTCGATCCAGTCGATCTCGCGCGCCGCTTCGGCCCAAAATCCCTCGGGATCACTGAGCGAGCGGGCATGGACTTCGTGATACCGGCTTTTTTCGTGGATGTTCATGGCGCACTCCCGCTCATCCTCGTCATGCCAGGGCTCGTTCCGGGCATCCACGTCTTTTTTCCGTTGAGAGAAGCAAGACATGGATGGCCGGAACGAGCCCGGCCATGACGCAGATCAATTCAATGGCCTTTTTCTGGGGGCATTGTCACGGGAAGCGGCGGGAGATCAAGCCGGAACAGCTGGGACCTTCGGGTAAACCCTTGTTGTTTTGACGACGTACCGTTATTCCACGTCGCTTGAAAACGCTGTTCTACTGCCGGGCGATGTCGTTGAGTTTGTCCAGGCGCGCTTCCATCGCCTGGCGCAGGTCATAGCCGCGGCGGCCGAACGAGGCATTGCGCTTGTCGACGAAGTCGCGCTGCTGCCGGGTCAGCGCCAGTGCGGCGCGATGGCTGTCGGATTCCGCGTCCGCGATCACCCGCAGGAACACGTCGTTGATGTTGCGGTCGAGCTGGGCAAGGCCCGGATCGCCGCAGATCGCCTTTTCCACCGGGCGTCTGGCGGTGGCGCAATTGAAACTCGGCAGGTTCTTCTGAGTTGCCACCGCGCCCAGCCGCTCGATTTCCTTTGTCACCACCTCGTAATTTTCGGCGGCGTTCTTGTCGGACGGATTGAGGCGGACCGCCTCGGCATAATCCTGCTTCGCCCGCGCGCGGTCGCCCTTGTGCTGCCACGCCGCGCCGCGGTTGTTGTAGACGCGCTGGAATGTCGGATCCAGCTTCTGCGCCGCATCGTAATCGGCAATGGCACGGTCGTAATCCTTACGGGCCTGATAGGCGTCGCCGCGGTTGGTCAGGAATTTCGCCTCGGGATGAATCCGGATCGCCTCGTCGTAATCGGCGATAGCGCCGGCATAGTCGCCGTTGCCGGCGAGGCTGAGCCCGCGATTGTCGAAATATTCCGGCCGGGTCGGGTCGATCCGGATCGCCGAGGTTTCGTCCCGCAGCGCCAGTTCGCTGCGGCCAAGCTTGCGATGGGCCGCGCCGCGATTGGTATAGGTCTGCGCGTGATCGGGGTCGCGACGGATCGCCTCGTCATAGTCGGCAACCGCCTTCTGGTATTCGCCCTTGAAGTACCAGGCCGCGCCGCGGTCAGAAAACGCCAGCGCAAAATCCGGCTTGAGCCGCAGCGCCTCGTTATAGTCCTCGATGGCGCGATCGTACTTTTTCGTATTGTTGAAGACATTGCCGCGGCTTTCGTAGGCGTTGGCATTGTCGGGCTCGAGTCGGATCGCCTCGTTCAGCGCCGTAAACGCCGCCTCGGTCTTGCCGGTCTGGCGGAAGATTTCGCCGCGGGCACGAAACGCCCGCGCCCGTTGCGGCTCCCTGGCGACGACGGCATTGATCTCGGCCAGCGCCTTGTCTGTCTGGCCGCTGTTATGCAGCGCGACCGCCCGGGTGATCATGGCATCGAGACGATCGGCCTCCGGCGTCGCCGGATTTTCGATCAGCGCGGTGCAGCTTGCGATCAGTTTGGCGGGAGCCGCACCGCTCAGCGCCGTGCAGGCGACCGGCGGCTCGACGGCGGTCTCGGCACGAACGGCAGCCGGGGTCAGGGCGGTGATGGCAAGCAGGGCGCTCGCGGCAACGGACAAGCTAAGCAGTCGCATGGCAAATCTCGGAATATGCAAATCTCGGAATATGATGGCGCGCGGGGCCGCGGCGCCTCGGCCATTTTGTCGCGGCGGGGCGCTGGAAGGTTCGATTTTCACCTCTCTCTTTGGAGAGGCGCAGTGACGGTGCAACTGCCGCACCCGACGACGTCGGATCGTTAATACCCGTCGACCCCGTTCAGCTCCTGCAGCCGCAGCTTCATCGCCTTTTGCAGGTCGTAGCCGGAGCGCCCGAACGAGGCGTTACGGCGGGCGATGAACTCGTCCTGCTCGCGCTGCAGGGTGCGTGCCTGGCGCTGATTTTGCGCTTCGTTGATCACCCTGACATGCGCCGCGTTGATCTCGCGGTCGAGATCGGCGAGCTCGTGATTGGCGCAGATCGCCTTTTCCGCCGCGCGCCGGGCGGTGGCGCAGTTGAAACTCGGTTTGCCCGCAACTGCCTTCAACGCCCCCAGCCGCTCCAGTTCCTGCGCCAGCGACTTGTAGTTGGCCTTGGCGGCAAGGTGATTGGGGTTGAGCTTGATCGCGGCGCCGAAATCCGCCAGCGCCTTGGGCCGGTCGCCCTTCTTGCGCCAGAGCTCGCCACGCGCGTTGAAGATATCAGCCTGCCCCGGATCGAGCTGCAGCGCCACGCCATAGTCGCCGATGGCACGGTCGATCGTATCGTGGCGGCCATAGGCCGCGCCTCGCGCGATCAGCGCCTTGATACGGTCGGCCTTGTCGGTCTTTTCGTTGTTGATCAGCGCGCCGCAAAGACCGACGATCTTGTCGTCGTCATTGGCGGCCGCGGCCGCGGCACAAGGTGCGGGATCGATACGCAAGTCCTTGGCCGGCTCGACGCCGGTCGCCCACGCGCCACAGGCTGACGCCATCCACAGCAGGGACGCGGCGACGAAGTTTCGAATGTCGGGACAGCCTCGCATCAATGAATCCGGAGAAACGCTCTCGATGGCAGACTGATCCTAGCAAGTGAAGCGCGTTTTCAACAGCGACTATTACGAGTTTCGCCTCATCGGCTTCGAATCGGATTTTGGCCGAAACATGACGCGCGGAAAACAGAAATTTTCTGCGACGTGAACGGGAATAAATTTGTCTTGAACCTTTCGGCGGTCTCGTGGACTCAACAACCATGACCACATTGACCGACTACCATCCGCCGCGCGCCATCGCGCAATCCCAAACGACCCACTTTTACTTCTACATGGCGCTGGCCTGCATGGCGGTCGCCGTTGTCGGCTTCGCGCCGACCTACTGGCTGCCGCTGGCTTCGCGGTCGTTCTCGGCCTCGCCTGTCGTCCATTTTCACGGGCTGCTGTTCTTTGCCTGGACGCTCTATTTCGCATTCCAGAGCTGGCTTGCGGCATCCGGCAAGATCGCCCGGCACCGCGCCATAGGCATGATCGGCGTCTCGCTGGCGACCACGATGACGATCTTCGGCTTTCTGGTGGCGGTCAACACGATGAAGCGCTCCGCGGCGGTGGGACAAACCGACGCAGGCATCGCGTTCGCGATCGTGCCGCTCAGCGGGATTTTGTTCTTCGCCGTCGTGTTCGCGCTCGCGATCGCCGCGATCCGCCGCCCGGAAACCCACAAGCGGCTGATGCTGCTGGCCGGCATCTCGCTGCTGGACGCCGCGGTCGCGCGCTGGTTTCTGACATTTCTGGCGCCTCCCGGACCTGTCGGTCCGCCACCGGTCTTTGTGACCATCCCGCCCGCCTTCGTCGCCTATCTCCTGCTCGTGGCCGCCATGGTGTTCGACTGGCGCACACGCGGCCGTCCGCATCCGGTCTATGTCTACGGCGGCATCGCGCTGATCGCGGTGAAGCTGCTGAACTGGCCGGTCAGCGTCACGCCGCTGTGGCATTCCTTCGCGGGCGGCATACTGGCTCTGGCGCAGTAGCAGCAGAAATCTCGTCGCTCCGGGGCGCGCGAAGCGCGAACCCGGAATCACGGAAAAACCAATTAGGCCGGGTACTCATAATTTCGGAGCAATTTCGGTTCCGGCCTATGTCTGCTTACCTCCCGAAAGCAGACATCAGTCGAGCAGATCGGCATGTCCGCCTTGTGGCACATTAGCGACATACCCAGTCCCGGCCTTAGACGTCCGCTTTACCCCCAGAGAACGAACCCGCTCACGCGGGATGGGCTGGCGGCGCGGTCGGGAGGTACGTCTTCGGCCGTAACTATTTGAACGAGCACAGGTGACGGGCGGTCGCTCCGTCTTGAGGATCGAGGGGTTCACCAACTCCAACCTCAAGAC
>JBBRSX010000186.1:0-11667 GCA_038244925.1 Hyphomicrobiales bacterium
CCGGCTTTCTTGCCACCATCGCCGGCGAGAATAACTCCCGCCAACTTGACGCCAGCACCGGGGCGTCGGACCCTCACGACTTCGCCGTACGCAGCAGCCCGTTCGTCTGGCGTGCTGCTGCGTCCACCGCGACCTGCCCCACGTCCGCGACGACGGCCGACGCCCCTCTTGGTGGGACAGGATGGCGAGAGTCATAAAGATGATTTGCCCGACGCGACAATCGGAATATTTTTGCACGCAGGGATAGACGGCAGGCCCAAATCAGTGAGCGGAGGATTTCCCATCGGACAAACTTAGGCCGGTGTACCCATGATGTAGGGCTTCAGCATCGCGTACAGCACGCTGTGTGTCGGCGTGGGCACGCCGAGTTCGCGGCCGAGGGCGACGACCTTGCCGCCAAGCCAAGGCAGTTCGAGCCGGTTGCCGCGTTCGAGATCGAGCGCCATCGAGGCCTTCATCGCCGGCGGCGCATGACTGAAGAAGTCGATGATCTTGTCCATCGCGTTATCCGGCAGGCTGATGCCCTTGGCGCGGCCGACCGCGATGACTTCGCCAAAGGCGGCGAGGAAAACCGGACGGATGTCGGGATCGTCGCGCAGCTTGCCGATCTGCTGGCGCGACAGCGCCGTCATGCTGGCGTTGGTCGCGAGCCCGATGAACTTCATCCAGAGCTCGGTGAGGATCTGTTCGCTCAGGGTGGCATCGAAGCCGGCCTTGAGGCAGAGCGCCAAAAATTCCTCGGCGCGCTGGCTGCGCGTGCCGTCGAGCTCGCCAAAAATCATCCGCATGAAGGTGCCGACCTGCGTGATGACGCCGGGCGCGGTGATCGATGCGCTGATCTGGGCGACGCCGCCCATCACGGCCTTGGGCCCCAGGATCGGCAGCAGCCGCTCGGCGGCGTCGATGCCGTTCTGCAGCGGGATGACGGCGGTGTCGGGCCCGACCATCGGCTTGATTGCCTCGCCCGCACTTTCGACATCCCACAGTTTGACGCAGAACAGCACGACATCAACAACACCAATCTCAGCCGGATTGTCGGTCGCCTTCGTCGGCACCACATGGGTCTCGCCGCGGCCGCCCCCGACTTTCAGGCCGGCGCTTTTCATGGCGGCGAGATGCGCGCCCCGCGCAATGAAGGTGACGTCGGCGCCCGCCTTGGCCAGTGCCGCACCAAATCCGCCTCCGACGCCGCCGGCGCCGATCACCGCAATACGCATGATGTTTCCCCTGATTAAGTCGAACTGACATGCCGCCCGCATGAGCCACCGGGTCTGCGCGAATGCGCGCCCGATGACAGGCTCCGCGATATGCGGGACCGGCCCCGGATGTCGCTGACGCTCATCCGGGCTCCGTCGCCCCTACTTCCCGTAGCTGTAAAACCCCTGGCCGCTTTTACGGCCGAGATGGCCGGCGGCAACCATTTCCTTCAGCAGCGGCGCGGGGCGATACTTGGGATCGTTGAAGCCCTCGTAAAACACCTCCATCACCGACAGCATGGTGTCGAGCCCGATCATGTCGGCCAGCGCCAGCGGCCCGATCGGGTGGTTGCAGCCGAGCTTCATCCCGGCGTCGAGGTCTTCCGCCGTGGCAATGCCTTCCTGCAACGCAAAGATCGCCTCGTTGATCATCGGGCACAGGATGCGGTTGACCGCAAAGCCCGGGCTGTTCTTGGCGGTGACCGCGACCTTGCCGATACGTTTGGCGAACTCGGCGGCCTTGGCGTGGGTGTCGTCGGAGGTCTGCAAGCCCCGGATCAATTCCAGCAGCGCCATCAGCGGCACCGGATTGAAGAAGTGCATACCGATGAAGCGATCCGGCCGGTCGGTGGCGGCGGCAAGTTTTGTGATCGAGATCGAGGAGGTGTTGGTGGCGAGCAGCGCCGACGGCCGCAGTTTTGTGCAGAGGTCCTTCAGGATCTTGATCTTGAGGTCTTCATTCTCGGTCGCCGCCTCGATCACGAGATCGCAGGTGGCGAGCCTGGCGCTGTCCGTGGTGGTCGCGATGCGCACCAGTGCTGTCTGCCGGTCGGCGTCGGTCATCTTCTGCTTGTTGACCAGCCGCTCCAGGCTGCCGGTCACGACAGACACGCCCTTGGCCAGCGCGGCCTCGGAGATATCGGTCATGGTCACCTGAAGCCCAGCCGCCGCGCAGACCTGCGCGATCCCGTTCCCCATCGTGCCCGCGCCGACGATACCGATTTGTTCGATCATTGCTTGGGTAACTCCAGTTTTGGATGCTGGAGGATAGCGTTAGCAGAGAGTGCTGAGGATCGGTAGCCTGAAGGGAGCAATTGCTGCCGTCCTGGCGTGCCCTAGACTAAACTCTGCGTATTACGCCGCGATGGCTCCGCTTCGAAAAACTTGAGCATAATCCGCAAACTTCCCTTCTTCAATCCACTCCAACTCCACTCACTCATAGATCGCATTCTATACATAACCCAATTATGAGATGCAAAATTCGCGTCGCTATGGTAGAAGTAGCGAATGGCTAGTCCGCTCTTCACAGATGATAATGCGACCGACCCCGCATACAGAAATGTACGCGAGGCCAAGAGCGGCCCTCTATATAACGCGCGGTCCCACTGCGAATATCTTTGGATTTTCTTCGAGCGACATGCCGATCCGGAATTTCTCAAAGAGTTCCGGAGTAATTTTCAGGCGCGCTATTGGGAGATGTTCCTTACCGTCTCCTTTACTCTCGCAGGCTATGAAGTGACGTGCCCAAAGCCAGGGCCAGATGTTGGAATCATTTTCAGAGGTCAACGCATTTGGTTCGAAGCCGTGTCGCCAACTCCGGGCCAACCAGACTCGCCTGACTACATCGCGCGGCCAGCAGACGGGACCGTCAGCAATGTTCCTAACGACAAGATGGTCCTTCGTTATCTCAATAGCATCTCTGAGAAATACGAGCGTCAGTAGAGCTCTTTGCGCACGGGGAACATCTCTGCCGCAACGTGGTGGGCACCGCCAAAGCTTGACGTATCAAGCTTTACACATACCGCCAACTACTACAGACATTCGCTAGCCCATGCCTCACGGCAATCGCCTCCAGAAAGTCCGATGCGGCTGGAAACTGCCAGGGAGATGATCCGCGCAATGGCAACGGCTGTTCTCAAAGACCTGTCGGCTTCATCACGGCCGTAGACGAGTGATTTGGAAAGTGAAGCCGAGCACGCGATGCGCCGAAGGAAGCGCCACGTAGTCATTCTATTTTGGACGCTTCATCACAACGGTTTTCCGACGCGAGTAATCGCCCCTACTCCGCCGCAGCTTCCCTGACATACCGTGCCGTCGGCGTCCGCATGGTCACCAGTTCTTCCGCCGCGGTCGGATGCAGCGCGATGGTCGAGTCGAAATCGGCCTTGGTCGCCTTCATCTTCACCGCGATCGCCACGGCTTGCGTGATTTCGGCGGCGGCGTCGCCGACGATGTGGCAGCCGAGCACGCGATCGGAAGCGCCGTCGACCACCAGCTTCATCAGGATGCGGGTGTCGCGGCCGGACATCGTCGCCTTGATCGGGCGGAAATCGGTCTTGTAGACGTCGACATGGCTGAACTGGGCGCGGGCCTCCGCTTCCGTCAATCCGACGGTGCCGACTTCGGGCTGCGAGAACATGGCGGTGGAAATCGGCCTCAACATGTAGCTCGTATGAGCGGCGCGATATGCGGGACAGCGGAATATGAAAACCCGGATGTCGCTTCGCTCATCCGGGCTACGCGCGCCGTCGTACGAAATCACTCCGCCCAGTCCATCACGATCAGCCCCGGCACACGCGCGAATTCCCTGACGTTGAGCGTCACCAAAGCCGCGTCATGCCGGAGGGCCTGCGCCGCGATCAGATAGTCATAATGGCCGATCGGAGTGCCCGCGCGTTCGAGATGGGCACGGATTTCGCCGGCATGCACAGCATCTTCACTCTCGAACGGCAGGACTTCGACGCCGAGATCCAGAAATCGTTCGAGCACGCGTTCGCTTTGCTCGCGCCGATCGCTCTTGGCGAACCCGTAGCGCATTTCGAACAAAGCGACGACCGGCATCGCGACGGAAGTGCCCGCGCGCATCTGCTCGCCGAACCGGTGCCGCAGCGACGAACTGCGTCCGTTCACGATCGAGATGACGATGTTGGTGTCGAGGCAGATCATTCGTCGACAAAGACGCGCGTATCAGGTTCGGCCGGCGGTTCGTCCGGGATGCCATCCGGCAGGAAGTCCCTGGCTCCCAGCGCGTCGAGTTCAACCCAGAACTTGTCGAAATCAATCGGCTGCTTTTTCAACGGCTCCAGGATCACCTTGTCGCCGACCTTGCTGACGCGCACCTCGGTGCCCTCGAAGCGAAATTCCTTCGGCAGCCGCACGGCCTGGCTGCGGCCGTGCATGAAGAGTTTGGCGGTGGAGTTCATAGTCCAACCTCCGCAAGATAATGATAGATACCAATGATATATATCACGGTAGCCGCGCACGGTCAATTTGTCTAACACGCGGGATTGAGGCGGACGCGCACAACCGCATTGTCGAGCAGCGCTTACTTTCGATCGCGGTATCGCCTGGCTCAAAGGCCGGCATTGTAGTATCGGAGCAATCTTCCCACTCGTCCGTCCGAGGGCCGACCGACTTGCCGTATAAGCGGTTCGTGCAAACCCTTGTCGACCATTTAGATGTATACAACGCCGGTTTCGGAATCCCTGCGGTTCCGTTTTGCATGGTAAGAGTAATCTGGCACTTGCGAGCCATTGCGTCTAAGGCACGCCGCACATAGCCAGAAACGGCCCCCCCCCCCCTTGTCTGAAGGATAATCACACGCGAAGGTAGCTCGCCGCGCGACAAAAACACCGTGGGACACTTCTTGTCGCGGCGGGCCGCCCTACGATCCGTTCGGATCGCGAAAGGATAGCCTTGCACGTCAGGGCTCACATCCTACGCACTGGCGACGTTGCGCAGGTAGCCGCGCGTCTCAAAGTCACTAAAACGATCGAACGTCACGGTTTGGTTTCGCGGAGATAGCGCGCTTGCAGGCGCACCATCAGCGCGCGGTCGATACAACCACGCGCGATGTCCAACCCGGCCAAAGTACGGTTTTCTGCGCCAGCACCAAGCCCGCACAGCGGGACAGGAAATACCCGGATGTCGCTTCTCTCATCCGGGCTACGCTTCTTGTCTGGCGTCACTCGACGAGTTCGAGTTCGAACCGATTGAGACCGACTGACTTGGTGGCGAATTTGACGGTCTTTCCCGATAGCGCCGCCAGCGTGCCCGAAGCGAATTTGAAGATCGCTTTTCCGGAACTGGTCGTACCCACAGGCTTGCCATCTCTCATGATGACGGATGCGGTCCCCTCCAGCATTTGCGTAGCGGCGAATCCTCCAGCCGTACGGTGGATTCCGCCCGCCAACAGGAAGGTGCCCTTGGTACCATCCCACTCAGTGATGTTGGTCGCGGAATACACGGCCCCTTTCAGGATGCCGTCCACGCCGAAGCAGGAATACTGATAGTCCGACAGACCATGCCCGCTATGATCGCCGACTGGTTCCGGCATCGCCGATCCGACAACGTTGCATTCGTACCGTCCGATTGAATCCGAACGCGCAAGCCCGGTCGCGGAAATCAGGTCGAGTGCCGAACACATGATGGTAGCCATGAAGCGCTTGATCATTGGGCTCTCCCTCCGGTTGCAGCTTTGGCTAAAGCTACCATCGTAAAAGGGCGCGCCGCATTGATCGAAATCAAGACCGGCAAGCGAGCGGTGCCGGGCTCCTTACATCAGCAATGTGCTACTCCGCCGCCGCTTCCCTGACATACCGTGCCGTCGGCGTCCGCATCGTCACCAGTTCTTCCGCCGCCGTCGGATGCAGCGCGATCGTCGAGTCGAAGTCCGCCTTGGTCGCCTTCATCTTCACAGCAATCGCGACGACTTGCGTGATTTCGGCGGCGGCGTCGCCGACGATGTGGCAGCCGAGCACGCGATCGGAAGCGCCGTCGACCACCAGCTTCATCAGGATGCGGGTGTCGCGGCCGGACATCGTCGCCTTGATCGGGCGGAAGTCGGTCTTGTAGACGTCGACATGGCTGAACTGGGCGCGGGCCTCCTGCTCGGTCAGCCCGACGGTGCCGACTTCGGGCTGCGAGAACACGGCGGTCGGGATCGTGGCGTGATCGACCTGCACGGGGCGCTTGCCGAACACGGTGTCGGCGAAGGCGTGGCCCTCACGGATCGCGACCGGCGTGAGATTGATGCGGTGGGTGACATCGCCGATGGCGTAGATGTTGTCGACCGAGGTTTTTGACCAGCCGTCGACCGCGATGCCGCCGTTTTTCGGATTGATGGCGACGCCGGCCGTTTCCAGTCCGAGATTGGCGACGTTCGGATGGCGGCCGATTGCGAACATCACCTTGTCGGAGGCGATGCTGGAGCCGTTCGACAGATGCGTGGTGAAATCCTTGCCGTGGGCGTCGATCTTGTTGACGGTGCAGCCGGTCAGAATGGTGATGCCCTGCTTTTCCATCTCGGCGCGAACGTGACTGCGCACGTCCTCGTCGAAACCGCGCAGGATGTTGTCGCCGCGGTAGATCACCGTGACGTCGCAGCCATAGCCGGCAAAGATACAGGCGAATTCCAGCGCGATATAGCCGCCGCCCTGGATCACGATCCGCTTCGGCAGTTCGGTGAGGTGAAACGCCTCGTTCGAGGAGATCACGTGCTCGATGCCGGGGAATGCCGGGCCGTGGTTGGGCGCGCCGCCGGTCGCGATCAGGATGTACTTTGCCGTGACCTTCTCGCCGGTGCCGAGCCGCAAGGTGTGGGCGTCTTCGAGCACGGCGCGGGTCTTTGCGATCTTCGCGCCGCTCTTCTCCACATTCGTGGTGTAAATGCCTTCGAGCCGCGCGATCTCCTTGTCCTTGTTGGCGACCAGCGTCGGCCAGTCAAAGGAGACGTTGCCGATGGTCCAGCCGAAGCCGGCGGCGTCCTCGATCTCGTGCTTGATGTGGGAGCCGATCACGAACAGCTTTTTCGGCACGCAGCCGCGGATCACGCAGGTGCCGCCCATCCGGTATTCTTCGGCGACCATCACCCTGGCGCCGTAGCCGGCCGCGATGCGCGCGGCGCGCACGCCGCCGGAGCCGCCACCGATGACGAACAGATCGACGTCGAATTCAGCCATGTCAGCCCCGCCAGGAAATCAAAAGGTTGGAGCCCGGTCGAACCGGGCTCCAACAATATATAGTTAGTTCAAATCGGCTTGCCGCGCTTCTTCATCTCGGTACGGAACGAGTTGTCGATGGTGGCCGCGAACTGCTGCGCCCACTGGTTCATGTAGGACATGCTGAACTGGATGGCGCGGGGCTCGGTGGCGAGCAGCTTCGTGCCCAGCGGCGACTTGTAGAACGTCACCAGGTCCTTCAGCTCCTGCTCGGTGAACTCGTTGGAATAAATCTGCGCCATGCCGTCGCCGATTTCCTTTTCGCGGCCGGCCAGTTCCTTGGCAACGACCACCGCGACCTCGTTGAGATCCTTCTGGTAGTTGAGGTTGTTCTGGATCAGCCCGTTCTTGGTCTGCTCGACGAGGTTGGGAACGGCGTTGGCGTACATCGCCGCGGCGTTCTTCATGACCAGGATTTCCTTCGCCGCAGCCATGGCGGCCGGCGATGCCGCCTTCAGCGGCGTCCCCTCCGCCGGCGGCTGCTTCTGCTGCGCGCCAGCGGGAGCTGCCGTCAGCGCCAGTCCCAGCGCGAGACCGCCCGCCGACAAGATCCGTGAAAAGCTCTTCATTCCAATTCTCCTCGATTAGCGGCGTTACCGCCGTTCAGCTACGCGAATTTCCTGCAGCTAGTTCCTTGCAACGACGCGAATTCCCTGTGCCCCTGCGAGCACGGCCGTGGTGGCGAGGCCAATGAACAGGCCGTGTTCGACGACGCCCGGGATCGGGTTCAACAGCCCGGCCAGGCGCGGCGCATCGGGTATTCGCCCGAGATGGGCGTCGATAATCCAGTGGCCGCCATCGGTGACAAAAACGTGGCCGTCCTTGCCTTTCCGCAGCACCATTTGCCCGGAAACGCCGCTTTCGGCAAACGCCTTCACGATGGCCCGCTGCGTCGCCGCCAGCCCGAACGGAATCACTTCCACAGGCAGCGGGAAACGGCCGAGGACATCGACCCATTTGGTCTCGTCGGCGATCACGATCATGCGATCCGAGGCCGCCGCCACGATCTTCTCCCGCAACAGCGCGCCGCCGCCGCCCTTGATCAGGTTGAGTGAGGGATCGATTTCATCGGCGCCGTCGACGGTGATGTCGAGCCGGTCGATCTTGTCCAGCGTGGTCAGCGGAATTTTGCAGGCTTCGGCCTGGATCCGGGTCGCTTCGGAGGTCGGTACGCCCACCACCTTCAGGCCGGCGGCGACCTTTTCGCCGAGCAGATCGACGAAATGTTTCGCGGTCGAGCCGGTGCCGAGCCCGAGCTGCATGCCGTCGCGGACCTGCTCCAGCGCTTTCGCCGCGGCCAGCCGTTTCAGTGCGTCCATATCCACGTGAAAACAAACCTCTTGAGGGAACCCGCCGGTGACGCTTCTCTAGCGTAGTTTTGGCCCCGGGAACAGCCTCGCATGGGCGGATTTATGGGGCCGAAACCGCGTCCATCGCGGCGAGAATCGCCGCAAACCGGTCCTCGACCTCGGCGCGCATGCCGGGATGGGTGAAGACATAGAGCTGATCCCCGCGAATGGCGGCCAGCACGCGCGCGGCGACGTCGGCGGGATCGAGCCCGGCCTGCAATTGTCGCGCGATTTCGGCGACCATGGCCGCCGCCGGGCTGGCCGGATCGAGCGGCTGCGAGGCGCCATAGCGTTCCGGCCGGTTGCGGCCGCTGTTGCCGATCCCGGTGCGGACATAGCTCGGACACAGCACGCTGACGCCGATGCCGTGCGGCTTCAGTTGCATGTGAAGCCCCTCCGACATGCTGACGACGGCGAACTTGCTGGCGCCGTAGGGGCTGAAGCCGAGGCCGCCCTGCATCTCCGCCATCGAGGCGGTGTTGACGAAATGCCCGCCCTCGCCGTGGCCGCGGATATGCGGCAGGAAGCTCCGGACGCCGTGCAGCACGCCCATCAGATTGACGTCGATCACCCAGCGCCAGTTGTCCAGCGAGATATGGTCGATGCCGCCGCCGGCGGCGACACCGGCATTGTTGCAGACCACATGGACATGCCCGAAGGCCGCGAAGGCGGCCTGCGCCGCGCGCTCGACACTGGCGGCGTCGGCGACGTCGCAGGCGGTGCTGTGAATATCGGGCGAGATCGTTCGCAAGTCTTCGACGGCGGCCGAAAGCGCGCTTTGCTCGATGTCGGCCAGCATCACCTTCATGCCGGCCTGCGCAAACGCGCGTGCCATCGCCAGGCCTATTCCAGCGGCCCCGCCGGTTACAAAGGCGGTCTTGCCGGCAAGCTCTCGCATCGTCGTTCCCTCTAAATTTTCACGCCCCTACTTGCATGAAGCCGTAACCACGGATAGCGAATTCGATATGACCCTTTCCCGCACGCTCGTCTTCGATCTCGATGGCACCCTGGTCGACACCGCCCCCGACCTGATCGCCGCGCTCAATTTCGTGCTCGACCGCGAAGGCCTGTCGCCGCTGCCGATGCACAAGGCGCGCAACATGATCGGCGCCGGCGCCCGCAAGATGCTCGAACGCGGGCTCGAGGCCGAAGGCCGCATCGTCAGTCTCGCGGAACTCGACAGGCTAACCAAGGATTTCATCGGCTATTACGCGGACCATATCGCCGAGGGCTCGCGCCCGTTCGAGGGGCTGGAAGCCGCCCTCGACGAGCTACAAGGCCATGGATTCCAGTTCGCGGTCTGCACCAACAAGCTGGAATGGCTGTCAAAACGCCTGCTCGACCAGCTCGGCATGACCGCGCGCTTCAAGGCGATCTGCGGCGCCGACACTTTTGGGGTGGCAAAACCCGATCCCGTGATCCTGCAGCAGACGCTGATGCGCGCGGGCGGGCATCTGTCCACCGCCATCATGGTCGGCGACGCCGGGCCCGATGTCGGGGTCGCCCGGCGGGCCGGCATTCCCGTGATCGGGGTCGAGTTCGGCTACACGGATGTGCCGATCGCCGAATTGAAGCCGGACCGGCTGATCGGCCACTTTCGCGAGCTGTCCGGGGCGGTCCATAGCCTGATCGGCGTGAAGTAGCGCTGATAAGCTGCTGAATTGGCGGGCACATATCGCAACGCCTGTCGCGTGCGTTAACCATCCTTTAACTAAACTGCCCGGCGCCGTTGCAGCGCTGTTCCGGCACTCTTATGGTCCCAAAAGGGGATTGTGGCGGTTTGCCACAGTTAGAGTGACCATCATGCGTCGTGTTTTCGCGATTGCCTTCATTGGGGTCAGCTTGGGGGTCAGCTTGGCTGGCTGTTCCTCGTTCTCCCTCGACTCTCTCAAGCCGACCCCGCCGCCGGTCCAGGTCCAGCTCGAATCGACCCCGCCGGGCGCCGACGCCACCACATCGCTGGGGCCCGCCTGCAAGACGCCCTGCACGGTCACCGTCCCCGCCCCTGACGCCGGCTTCGCCGTGACCTTCGCGCTGCCCAGGTTCCAGCCGGTGACGGTAACAGTCCAGGTGATCCGCAATCCCGGCGATTTTGCCAACCCCGCCACGACCGTGACCGAACCCAGTCCGGTGTTCGCGGAGCTGAAGCCGGCCGGCCCGCCGCCCAAGGTCAAGAAGCCGATGCGGCCGAAGAAGCCAAAGCCGGCAGCGGCTCCCGCCGCCGCATCGCCATTCCCCAACCCCGCGACGCGCTGATCGGTATTCCAAATCGCCCGATAACACCGCACCGCACCCAAACGCACGCATTGTGGGCACCTTGCAACGTGCCTACATTGTGCTAGCGGGAGCATCGACGTCGCGGCCCCCGCGCCAGGCAAGGCACGCAAGTAAAGCACCGATTGATGGACGCGTTGAGTTCCCAGAATCAACTTCAGGATCAGCTGTTCCAGCCGATGGTCGACCCGTTCGGTCGCACCATCAAGTATCTGCGCGTGTCCGTGACCGATCGCTGCGACCTGCGCTGCTTCTACTGCATGTCCGAGGACATGACGTTCCTGCCCAAGGCCGACCTGCTGACGCTGGAAGAACTCGACCGGCTGTGCTCGGCCTTCGTCGCCAAGGGCGTGCGAAAAATCCGTCTCACCGGCGGTGAGCCGCTGGTCCGGCGCAACGTCATGACGCTGGTGCGCTCGCTGTCGCGGCATCTCGGTTCAGGCGCGCTCGACGAACTGACGCTGACCACCAACGGCTCGCAACTGGCGCGCTTTGCCAATGAACTGCGCGACTGCGGCGTGCGCCGGATCAACGTCTCGCTCGATACGCTGGACCCCGCGAAATTCCGCGCCATCACCCGCTGGGGCGATCTCGACAAGGTGCTGGCCGGTATCGAAGCCGCGCGCGCGGCGGGGCTGGCGGTCAAGATCAACGCGGTGGCGCTGAAGAACATGAACGAGGAGGAAATCCCCTCGCTGATGCAGTGGGCACACGGCAAGGGCATGGCGCTGACCCTGATCGATTTGATGCCGATGGGCGATATCGGCGAAGGCCGCATCGACCAGTATGTGCCGCTGTAGCTGATGCTCGCGCTGCTTGCCAAGCAATACACGCTTGTTGACCTCGACG
>JBBRSX010000187.1:0-11523 GCA_038244925.1 Hyphomicrobiales bacterium
CCCCGCTTGCTTTCCGGCCCTTTTGGCCCCAAATAAGGGCCGGGAGATTGGCGGTGGACGAGCCTCTCGCCAACCGGGTCAGGTCCGGAAGGAAGCAGCCCTAACGAGGTCCGGATCGGGTCGCTCGTCAGTCTCCTACCTGTTTTTCGAGCGAATCGCGCGAGGATGCGGCCAGTCTGTACCTTGCGCTTGATTCCACTGATTCCACGTCCTTTCCGCAAGCCGGCCTTGAGAGACAATCAATTGCGGATCGACCGATGAGTGATGCTGGCGCTCCCCCTGATGATCCTGAAGGCGCTGGCCAGAGCGGATTCGCGCTCGGCGGTGGACCGGACGCCACAAAGCCCTATCGGGTGCTGGCGCGCAAATACCGCCCCTCCAGTTTCGACGACCTGATCGGCCAGGAGGCCATGGTCCGCACCGTTTCGAATGCGTTCGAAACCGGACGTATTCCGCAGGCCTGGATTCTGACCGGCGTGCGCGGCGTCGGCAAAACCACCACGGCGCGGATTCTCGCCCGCGCGCTCAACTACGAAAAAGCTGACGGCTCGGTGAAGGGGCCGACCATCCACATGCCGGATCTCGGCGTGCACTGTAAGGCGATCATGGAAAGCCGGCACATGGACGTGCTGGAAATGGACGCCGCTTCCCATACCGGCGTCGATGACGTGCGCCAGATCAATGACAGCGTGCGCTATGCGCCGGCCAGCGCCCGCTACAAGGTCTACATCATCGACGAAGTCCACATGCTGTCGACGGCGGCCTTCAATGCCTTCCTGAAGACGCTGGAGGAGCCGCCGGAGCACGCCAAGTTCGTTTTCGCCACCACCGAAATCCGAAAGGTGCCGGTCACGGTGCTGTCGCGCTGCCAGCGCTTTGACTTGCGCCGGGTCGAGGCCGACGTGTTGATGAAACACCTTGGCAACATCGCCACCAAAGAAAACGTCGAGGTCGAGCCCGAGGCGCTCGGCATCATCGCCCGCGCCGCCGAAGGCTCGGTGCGCGATTCGCTGTCGCTGTTCGACCAGGCGATCGCGCATGCGGCAGGCGTGGTGCGCGCCGATGCGGTGCGGCAGATGCTGGGCCTTGCGGACCGCACAAGGGTGATCGACCTCTTCGATTCACTGGCGCGCGGCGATATCGCCGCCGCCTTCAACGAATTCCGCGCGCAATACGATGTCGGCGCCGATCCGGTCGTGGTGCTGTCCGATCTCGCCGAGTTCGTCAATTTCGTCACCCGCGTGAAGATCGTGCCGGCAACGGCCGACAATGTCGCATTCGGCGAAACCGAGCGCGTCCGCGCCCGCGAGTTTGCCGCCAAACTGTCGATGCGGGTGCTGTCGCGGATGTGGCAGATGCTGCTCAAGGGCATCACCGAGGTGCAGACCGCGACGCGGCCCGCGGCTGCGGCGGAAATGGTGCTGGTGCGCATCGCCTATGTCGCCGACCTGCCGACGCCGGACGAGGCGATCAAAATGCTCGACCAGAACGGCGGCGGGGCACAGGCCGCCAGTTCCGCGTCGTCGTCGCGCTCGGGAGTAACGTCGACCGCATCCTCCGCTTCTTCTTCGTCCATTTCTTCTTCAAACATGGCTTCCTCGCCGATGCGCGCGCCGACGTCGCCGAGGAGCGGTGCGGAGGCGTCCGCGCGTCCGCAAATGATCGCACCACAACCGGACACCGCCGCAGCGCCGGCGCTGCGGATCACGACTTTTCCGCAATTGGTCGCACTGGCCGGCGAGAAGCGCGACATCATGACCAAGTCGGCGCTGGAAGCCGACGTGCGGCTGGTCCGGATCGAGGACGGGCGGCTGGAATTGGCGCTGGAGCGCAACGCCGCGCGCGGGCTGGTCAACGATCTCTCCCGCAAGCTGGAACAATGGACCGGCCGGCGCTGGACCGTGATCGTCTCCAACGAGGCCGGCCAGCCGACGCTGCGTTCGCAAAACGAGGTCAAGAAGAACGAACATGCCCGCGCTGCGGAGGCCGATCCGCGCGTGCAGGAGGTTCTGGCGCGGTTTCCCGGCGCCAAAGTCGTCGAAGTGCGCAAGCTTGCCGCCGAGCCGCCGGAATCCGATGCTACGGGGGAAGACCCGGCCGAGAGTTCCGACAGCGACGACGATTGATTTCCAGAGAACGCACGCAGGTAAGTACGCAAGGAAACCCGAATGGCTGATTTTCTCGGCATGATGAAGCAGGCGGCGCAGCTGCAATCCAAGATGCAGGCGATGCAGGAAGAACTCGGCAGTGTCGAGGTCGAGGGCATTTCCGGCGGTGGGCTGGTTGCCGTGCGCATGACCGCGAAGATGGAAGTGAAGGGCGTCAAAATCGACCCGTCGCTGATGAAGGCCGAAGAACGCGAAGTGCTCGAGGACCTCTTGGTGACCGCGCATAACGACGCGCGCCGCAAGGCGGAGACGGCGATGCAGGAAAAGATGCAGGCGCTGACCGGCGGGCTCGGTCTGCCGCCGGGTCTTGGTCTTACTTGAAGGCTTGGTTTGACTTAAGATGCTTGGCCTTACTTAAGATGCTCGGTCTTACCTGAAATGTTCGGTCTCACCTGAAATGGCTTCTGCGGTTGCCGGCCCTGAAATCGAACGTCTGATCCAGCTCTTGGCGCGGCTGCCCGGGCTTGGCCCGCGCTCGGCGCGGCGCGCGGCGCTGCATCTGATCAAGAAGCGCGAGGCGCTGATGACGCCGCTGGCCGGCGCGCTGCAGGTGGCGATCGACAAGATCCAGGTCTGCAAGACCTGCGGCAACATCGACACGCAAAATCCTTGTACGGTGTGCACCGATCCGCGCCGCGACGACGCCATCATCGTCGTGGTCGCCGATGTCGCGGATCTCTGGGCGCTGGAGCGCGCCAATGCGGCCAATGGCCGCTACCATGTGCTCGGCGCGACCTTGTCGCCGCTCGACGGCGTCGGTCCGCAGGATCTGACCATCGACGCGCTGGTGGCGCGCGCGCACGATCCGCAGGTCACTGAAATCATCCTGGCGCTGAACGCCACGGTCGATGGCCAGACCACGGCGCATTACATCACGGATTTGTTGCAGGAAGCCAACGTTCGTGTGACGCGGCTCGCCCACGGCGTGCCGGTTGGCGGCGAGCTTGATTATCTCGATGAAGGTACGCTATCCGCAGCCATGCGGCAGCGAACACTGTTCTAACCATCACAGACGGAACTGATCGACATGACGAAACGACGATTCGGCAAACGCCTTGGCTGTGCGGTCATCATGGGTGCGGTTCTGGCCGCGTCCGGCGTCCGCGCGCAGCAGGCCGAGCCTGCGCCGCCGAAGGCCGGCAAGCCGATCAAGGCCGGCGACGTGCTGTCGGGGGAACTCAACGCCATGAAAGTCCGCGGCGGCAAGAGGGGCGCCCGCGTCAATACTTTTCAGGTCACCAGCGAGCCGCGCCGGCTGCCGGCGCCGAACGGCCTCTGCAATCTCGAAACCGGCCCCGAGACGTTCCAGCTCATCACCAGCAGCGACGCCCAGGCGGCGCAGTTGAAGGGTTTTATCGGCAAGGAAATCTCGGTGAAGGTCGACGAAGTCGCCTGCGCGCAGGATGCCGGGCAGATGAGCGAAGCCGTCGTCACCAAATGGAGCGTGGTGACCAGGCACTAAAGCGTTTTCGAGCGAAGTGAATACCGGTTCGCGTGAAGAAAACGCGTCAAAAAAAGACCAGGATGGTCTGATGCGGGTTTCGCTCTGGTTGCTGCGGGGGCGATCGCGCTCTTGATGGGCGGGCCTACACAGGGAAGCCTTGGCGTAGCCGGGAGGGGGCGACCCAGTACGCCGCGGCCACTCGAATGAATCGACCGCGGTGGAATACTGGATCACCCGCTTTCGCGGGTGACGACGAGTAGCGGCTAAACCCGCACCGGTCCCAGCGACGCAAAATGACCACGCCGTTGCAGCCATATCAGCAGGATCAGGCTGGGGATCGCGACCACGACGCAGATCGCAAAGAACAGCGGCCATCCCACAGCCTTCGCGACATAGCCTGCGCCCGATGACAGATAGGTGCGCCCGACGGCCGCCAGCGCCGTCAGCAACGCATACTGCGTCGCAGTGTGCAGCGGGTTGCGGCACAGCGCCGACAAATAGGCGACGAAGATCACCGTGCCGATGGCACTGGTGAAATTCTCCGCCGTGATGGCGAACGCCAGCGCCCATTGATTGACCCCGACCAGGGCAAGCCATGAAAACGACAGGTTGGCGATCGCCTGCAACATGCCGCCGATCCACAGGCTCGCGGCAAGCGAATAGCGCCGCGCGACAAAACCGCCGGCAAAACCGCCGATCAGGGTCGCTGCAAGTCCCACGCCTTTGACGATCGCGGCGTAGTCGTTGCGGGTGAAGCCGAGATCGATCACGAATGGCGCGGTCATGGTGCCGGAAAACGCGTCGGTGAACTTGAACAGCACCACGAACGCGAGTGCCGCGAACGCATCGCGCCGGGTCAGGAACTCGGAGAATGCGCCGACTGCCGCCTTCAGCACGCGGGCGAACGCGGTCTCGCCGTGCGTCGCGGCTTCCGCGCGGGCCGATTGTTCCGGCTCGGTGGCCACCAGCGCGGTGATGGTGCCGATCAGGACCAGCGCTGTCATCACCACATAGCCCCACGTCCAGGCCTGGCTGCGCGCGATGCCGGTGCCCTCAAAGCCGCTGACGATGAACAGCGCGCCCGCGGTCGAGACCAGCATGCCGATGCGATAGGCCGCGACATAGGCCGCCATCCCGGCGGCCTGTTCGCTCTCCGGCAGGCTTTCGACACGAAACGCGTCGACCACGATATCCTGGGTCGAGGACATGGTCGCGACCAACAGCGCGCCGAGTGCCACATATAGCGGCGAGCGCGCAGGGTCGGTCAGCGCCAACAGCAGGATCGCGATGATCAGCAGCAGTTGCGAAAACACCAGCCAGCCGCGCCGGCGGCCGAAGGCGCGCGTGAACAGCGGCACATGCAGCGCGTCGACCAAGGGCGCCCACAGGAACTTCAACGTGTAGGGCGTGCCGACCAGCGCAAACAGCCCGATGGTGCCGAGATCGACACCTGACTCGCGCATCCACACCAGGAGCGTCGATCCCGACAGCGCCAGCGGCAGCCCGGACGAAAAGCCGAGCAGCAACACGATCAGCACGCGCGGCTGCAGATAAACGGCAAGGCTGTCGCGCCAGGATGTGGCGGGGGTTGCGTTGGCCGATGTCGGGGGGGCGGCTTCGGGAGTGGTCATGATGAGGTGTTAGCAGATTCGGGGCTCAGTTCCGCTCTGCCACAAGGGGAGAAGGAAGAATACCTACTCCCCCGCCTGCAGCTTGCGCGGCAGCGGGAATAGCTCCGGCGTGCGTGGTTCGACCGCTCGCGGCGCATCCGCCGGGACGTCGGGCTTGCTGAAATCGAGTTCCTCGATCCGGCCGGCGCGCTTTTCGATCTTGTCGGCGGAGATCAGTATCTGGCGGACGTCCTCGTTGACGTCGCCAAAGTGCTTCTGCAGCTTCAGCACGCGATCCCGCAAACGTCCGAGGTCGTCGCCGAGATTGAGAACTTCGGTGCGGATCTGGTCGGCGGCGTCACGCATCCGCGCGTCCTTCAGGATCTGCTGCATCACCTGGATCGCCAGCATCAACAGCGAGGGCGACACCAGCACGACGCGGGCGCGGTAGGCCTTCTGGATCACGTCGTCAAAACCGTCGTGGATTTCGGCATAGACCGATTCCGACGGCACGAACATCAGAGCGGTATCCTGGGTCTCGCCGTTGATCAGGTATTTCTCGGCGATGTCGCTGACATGCTTCATGACGTCGTTGCGCAGGCGCTGCGTGGCGAATTTCTTTTCGTCGTCGGTGCGCGCGTCGTGCAGCGCGGTCATCGCCTCCAGCGGAAATTTGGCGTCGATGCACAGCGGCCGCTGGTCGGGCAGGAACACCACGCAATCCGGCCGCTTGCCGGTCGAAAGCGTGTGCTGGAATGCGTAGGAGCCCTGCGGCATGCCGTCCTGGACGATCGCTTCCATCCGCGCCTGGCCGAACGCGCCGCGCGACTGCTTGTTGGCGAGCACGTCGCGCAGCGTCGTCACCTGCGACGTCAGGTCGGTGAGATTTTTATGGGCGTTGTCGATGATGCCGAGGCGCTCGTGCAGCACGCGGAGCGAATCCATGGTGTTGCGGGTGGTCGCTTCCATCGACTGGCCGACGCGGTGGGTCACCGAATCGAGCCGCTCGTTGACCGCGCGCGCCATTTCGGCCTGGCGGCCGGCCAGTGACTGCGCCATCGCGTCGACGCGGCCGGTGGACTGGTTCTGCGCCTGCAGCATTTCGCTCAAGCGCTCTTCCAGTTCGTCGGCGCGGATCGCCTGCGCCATCGCCACTTCGGCACCACGGCGGCCCGACCGCCCAATGATGATGGCAATGGTCAGCAGCAGCACCAATGCCAGGGCGCCGAAGCCGATCAGGGCCTCGCTGACGTGAATCGGCAGGTCGCCGACGACAAAAAGAATCTCGTTCATGCCCGCTTGTAGCCGATTCGCCGGCTTCCGCGAACGAAGAGGGAACATTTATGGTTAACCGCGGGTAAAATTTTATGGTTACCAAAGCCCTAAAAATCATGGTTAAGGCCGGGTTAATGGCTTCCTCGGCGCATTGACCCCGGCAAACCGGCAGCTTAAATCGCGCGCTATGGCCCTCCGAGAAATCATCATCCTGCCGGACAAACAGTTGCGGCTCGTTTCAAAGCCCGTCGAAAAGGTGACGACGGATATCCGCAAGCTCGCCGACGACATGCTCGAAACCATGTACGACGCGCCCGGCATCGGGCTGGCGGCGATCCAGGTCGCGCAGCCGTTGCGGTTGATCACCATGGACCTCGCCAAGCGTGAGGAAGACGGCGAGACCACGCCGCGGCCGCGCGTCTTCATCAACCCGGAAATCATCTCCTCGTCGGAAGAGCTGTCGGTCTACGAGGAGGGCTGTCTCTCGATTCCCGAATATTACGAGGAAGTCGAGAGGCCGGCGCAGGTCCGCATTCGCTTCACCGATCTCGACGGCAAGGTGCACGAGGAAGACGCCGACGGCCTGTTCGCCACCTGCATCCAGCACGAGATCGACCACCTCAACGGCGTGCTGTTCGTGGATTATCTGTCAAAACTGAAGCGCGACCGCGTGCTGAAGAAGTTCACCAAAGCCGCCAAGCGCGCGGGGGAGTAGGCCTCACCCTATCCGTCGTCATGCCCGGGACAAGCCCGGGCACGACGGAGTAAATTGAACGTTCCGGGAATTCTCATCGTCATGTCCCTCCGTCTCATCTTCATGGGCACGCCCGATTTCGCGGTGCCGACGCTGCTGGAACTGGTGGCCCATGGCCACGAGGTCGTGGCGGTCTACACCCGCGCGGCAAAGCCGGCCGGACGCGGCATGAAATTGCAGCCAACGCCGGTCGAGCAGGAAGCACAGCGGTTGGGCATTCCCGTGTTGACGCCGAAAACATTGAAGACGCCGGAAGCACTCGCGGAATTCAGCGCACACGAAGCCGATGCGGCGGTGGTCGTCGCCTACGGCATGATCCTGCCGCAGGCGATCCTCGATGCGCCAAAGCTCGGCTGCTTCAATCTGCACGGCTCGCTGCTGCCGCGCTGGCGTGGGGCGGCCCCGATCAACCGCGCCATCATGGCCGGCGATGCCGAGAGCGGCGTAATGGTGATGAAGATGGACGCCGGCCTCGACACCGGCGACGTCGCGATGGCGGAGCGGTTGGCGATATCAGACGCGATGACGGCGTCCGACCTGCACGACGCGCTGGCGCCGCTCGGTGCCGACCTGATGGTGCGGGCGATGGGCGCGCTGGAACGCGGCCGCCTGCAACTCAGCAAGCAGAGCGAAGACGGCGTCACCTACGCCGCCAAGATCGACAAGGCCGAGTCGCGCATCGACTGGAACAAGCCGGCGCACGAGGTGCTGCGGCATATTCACGGGCTGTCACCGTTTCCCGGCGCCTGGTGCGAACTCGCGACCGACGGCGAACCGGCTCGCCTGAAAATCCTGCGCTGCGAACCGGCGAAGGGGCAAAGCGCGCCGGGCGACGTGCTCGACGACCGCCTCATGATTGCTTGCGCCGACGGCGCGATCCGGATTCTGGAACTGCAGCGCGCCGGCAAGGCGCCGATGAAGGCCGCGGACTTTTTGCGCGGCACACCGCTAAAGCCGCCGGCACGGCTCGCCTGATGCCGCGCTACAAACTCATCATCGAATATGACGGCACGCCGTTTTCCGGCTGGCAGGTCCAGGATAATGCGCCGACCGTGCAGGGCGCGTTGGAAACGGCGGTGAAGGCGATCTGCGGCGAACAGGTTCGCGTCCACGGCGCGGGTCGTACCGATGCCGGCGTGCACGCGTTGGGGCAGGTCGCGCATTGCTACATCCAAAAACCGTTTCCGCCGGGCCGTTTGCGCGACGGGTTGAACGCGCATCTGCGTCCGCACCCGATCGGCGTGCTCTCGGCGGATATCGTGGCGGATGATTTCGAGGCGCGTTTCTCCGCCATCAAGCGGCACTACCGCTATCGCATCACCAACCACCGCGCCAACCTCGCGGTTGATATCGGCCGAAGCTGGCGGGTGCCGCGGCATCTCGATACGGACGCGATGCATGCCGCCGCGCAACGGCTGCTCGGCAAGCACGATTTCACGACGTTTCGCGATACCGAGTGCCAGGCCAAGTCGCCGGAGAAAACGCTCGACCAGCTCGACGTCGTCAGGGACGGCGATGCGGTTGATATCGTCACCTCGGCGCGCTCGTTCCTGCACAGCCAGGTGCGCTCGATGGTGGGTTCGCTGGTCTGGGTCGGCGAAGGACGCTGGAGCGCGGACGATCTCGCCGCCGCATTAGCCGCCCGCAACCGCGCCGCCTGCGGCATCGTCGCGCCGCCGGAGGGATTGTATCTGGTGCGCGTGGATTATTAGGCGAAATACCGGTCCAGCACGCCGCGATAGATCTTCGTCAGCTTTTCCAGATCGGACACCGGCGTGCGCTCGTCGACCTGGTGCATGGTCTGGCCGACCAGACCGAATTCGATCACCGGGCAATAGCTCGAGATGAAACGTGCATCCGAGGTGCCGCCTGACGTGGAGAGTTCCGGCCTGCGGCCGGTGACTTCCTCGATCGCGCTGACGGCCAAATCAGTGAACGCGCCGGGCTTGGTCACGAACACGTTGGAGTTGGAATATTCCCACTTGATATGCGCGCGGATGCGATTGCCGCAGGCTTTCTCCAGCCGCTTCTCGACCAGCTCGCGTAGCGTTTCCTGCGTGTGATGGTCGTTGAAGCGGATGTTGAATTTGGCGCGCGCCTGCGCCGGGATCACGTTGCTCGCGGTATTGCCGACATCGATCGAGGTGAATTCGAGGTTGGAAGCCTGAAATTGCGCGCTACCGTGGTCGAGCGGCTCGTCGGAGATCGCGACCACCAGCCGCGAAATGTCCGGCACCGGGTTGGACGCCCGATGCGGATAGGCGACGTGGCCCTGCACGCCGTCGACATAGACCGTGCCGGACAGCGAGCCGCGGCGGCCGACCTTGATGCAATCGCCGAGCACTTCGACGTTGCTGGGCTCGCCGAGCACGCAGTGGTCGAATTTCTCGCCACGGTCGGCGACCCATTTCAACAGCTTGATGGTGCCGTTGACCGAGATCGCTTCTTCGTCACCGGTGATCAGGAACGAGATCGAACCTTTTGGTTTGCCGCCGTTGTCAGCGAGATATTGCAGCACCGCGGCGACGCTGCAGGCGATGCCACCCTTCATGTCCACGGCGCCACGGCCATAGAGAAAGCCGTCCTTTACCTCGCCGGAGAACGCGCCATGGCTCCACGCGGTCTCGTCGCCGGCGGGCACCACGTCGGTGTGGCCGGCAAAAGTGATGTGCGGCGCGCTATCGCCGATCCGGGCATAGAGGTTGTCGACATCCTCGGTGCCGGGTTCGCTGAAGGTGACGCGGTGCAGCTCGAAGCCGGCCGCTTTCAGGAGGTTTTCGAGGACACCCAGTGCGCCGGCATCGGCGGGGGTGACGGACGGGCAGCGGACGAGGTCGCGCGTAATGGAAACAGCGTCATTCATAGCCCGGCTTAACACGCCAAACCGGCGGCGGGCCAGCCTTGTGCGGCACCATTTCGATCTCGCTCTGCTGCTCCCAGCGCGGGCGTGTATCTATTGGCGCCAGCGAATCGGCGCCGAAGCGGTTGGTCTTCCGCGAGCCCTTCAGGCAATACTGTTCGACGAAACCCCAGATGCAGAGAACGAAGGCCAGCGCGCTGATCATCAGGGTGAGATAGGAATCGTCGGGCAGCCAGCGGGCAATGTCATTGTAAAAGGCCGGGACCGCCACCAGCGGGATGGCCCACCAGGCGCTCTTGTCGCGGTCGTGGAGGCGCTTGACCGCGGTCGCGAAATAAACCCACAGGACCAGCACCGAAACCGCCGCTTCCAACAGCAGAATCGGCAGCTCGGCTAACGACCTCAATCGATAGAAGGCGGGATCGAACACCGTGAAGATATAGTGGATGCCGAAGCCGATATCCTTGAGGCTATGGCCTCCGAGCGGGGCCGCCAATCCCGCGATCAGCGCGCCGAGGAAGAGCATCCAGCAAATCATGATCAGGGCCGCGAGCCACAATTTGGCGCGGTTGATGCGGCCTTCGAAGCTAAAGAGATACCATGCCCAGTTCATCGCTCGACCTCCGGACGGCGGCCATTTCCGCGGTCCGGTACATTGGTCGCGCAAGCCGATTCAGGGTTCGAACCGAGGGCCCGATCCGTCCCGTTTTCGGGCCGGAAGGCACCTGAACAGTTAAGTCTTATCCCGCAGCAGTTCGTTGATGCTGGTCTTGGAGCGGGTCTGTTCGTCGACGGTCTTGACGATGACGGCGCAGGAAAGCGCCGGTCCCGGCGAGCCGTCCTTCAACGGCCGCGCCGGTCGCGAACCCGGCACCACGACCGCGTATTCCGGCACTTCGCCGATATAAACCTTGCCGCTGTCGCGATCAATGATCTGGGTCGAGGCGCCCAAAAACACGCCCATCGCCAGCACCGCGCCCTTGCGCACGATCACGCCTTCGGCGACTTCCGAGCGCGCACCGATGAAGCAGTCGTCCTCGATGATCACGGGTTCGGCCTGCAGCGGCTCCAGCACGCCGCCGATGCCGACGCCGCCGGAAATGTGCACGCGCTTGCCGATCTGGGCGCAGGAGCCGACGGTCGACCAGGTGTCGATCATGGTCGATTCATCGACATAGGCGCCGAGATTGACGAAGGACGGCATCAGCACCACGTTCCTGGCAATGAAGGCCGAGCGGCGCACGATCGCGCCGGGCACGGCGCGGAAACCGGCGTCGCGAAAACGGTTCTCGCCCCAGCCCTCGAACTTCGAGGGCACCTTGTCCCACCACGACGCCTGGCCGGGACCGCCGGGAATCGAGCTCATGTCGTTGAGGCGGAACGACAGCAGCACCGCTTTCTTCAGCCACTGA
>JBBRSX010000188.1:0-11456 GCA_038244925.1 Hyphomicrobiales bacterium
CATTTCGATGAACGACGAGGAAAGCGTGGCCCTGATCGCCGGCGGACACACCTTCGGCTAGACCCACGGCGCCGGCGTTGCGAGCCTGGTCGGCCCGGAGCCGGAAGGCGGCAGCATCGAGCAGCAGGGGTTTGGCTGGGCCAGCTCCTACGGCAAGGGCATGGGCGTCGACACCATCAGCAGCGGCATCGAGGTGACCTGGACCACGACGCCGACGAAGTGGAGCAACAACTTCTTCGACAACCTGTTCGGCTTCGAATGGGAACTGACCAAGAGTCCGGCCGGCGCGCATCAATGGACGCCGAAGAATGCCGGCGGCGCCGGTTCGGTGCCGGACGCGCATGACAAATCGAAGCGTCACTCGCCGTCGATGCTGACCACTGATCTTTCGCTGCGATTCGACCCGGCCTACGCAAAGATCTCCAAGCGCTTCCACGAGCATCCGGACCAGTTCGCCGACGCGTTTGCCCGCGCCTGGTACAAGCTGACCCACCGCGACATGGGCCCGACGGTGCGTTACCTCGGCCCGCTGGTTCCGAAGGAAGAACTGCTGTGGCAGGATCCGATTCCGGCGATCAATCATGAATTGATCGGCGAAGCTGATATCGCGGCGCTGAAGGCAAAAATCCTCGCCGCGGGCCTCTCGGTGTCCGAACTGGTCTCGACCGCCTGGGCTTCGGCCTCGACCTTCCGCGGCTCCGACAAGCGCGGTGGCGCCAACGGCGCCCGCGTGCGGCTCGCGCCGCAGAAGGACTGGGAGGTCAACCAGCCGGCCCAACTCGCAAAAGTGCTGGCCAAGCTTGAAGCGATCCAGAAGGAGTTCAACGCAGCTCAGAAGGGCGACAAGAAAGTCTCGCTCGCCGACCTCATCGTTCTCGGCGGCAGCGCTGCGATCGAGAAGGCCGCGAAGGACGGCGGCAGCGATGTGAAGGCCCCCTTCACGCCCGGCCGCATGGACGCCTCGCAGGAGAAGACCGACGCGCACTCGTTTGCACCGCTGGAGCCCGCTTCCGACGGCTTCCGCAACTACAGCCGCGGCAAGCAGCGCCTGTCCCCCGAAGAGCAGTTGGTGGACCGCGCGCAGTTGCTGACGCTGACGGCGCCCGAAATGACCGCCCTGGTCGGCGGCATGCGGGTGCTCGGTGCCGGCGACGGCAAGCACGGCGTCTTCACCAAGAAGCCGGGCACGCTGAGCAACGACTTCTTTGTCAACCTGCTCGACATGGGCACGGTGTGGAAGCCGGTCTCGGAAGCCAAGGATGTGTTCGAGGGAAGCGATCGCAAGACCGGCGCCGTGAAGTGGACCGGCACCCGTGCCGATCTCATCTTCGGCTCGCACTCGCAGCTCCGGGCGTTCGCCGAAGTCTATGCCTGCAGCGACTCGAAAGAAGCGTTCGTGAGTGACTTCGTCAAAGCCTGGACCAAGGTGATGAACGCGGATCGCTTCGACATCGCCTGATCCGGCGATCGTTCGACGGTAACAAGAAACCAGGGCGGCGTTTCGAGCGCCGCCCTGATGCGTTTCAAGGCTGTGCTAAGGCCGGCTTAAGCATTTGCCTGCTACGAACTTCGGTTAGACATCGATCCACCCGGAG
Source organism: Hyphomicrobiales bacterium (assembly GCA_038244925.1). Taxonomy (GTDB): domain Bacteria; phylum Pseudomonadota; class Alphaproteobacteria; order Rhizobiales; family Xanthobacteraceae; genus Bradyrhizobium. The sequence continues at coordinate 1,596 of JBBRSX010000188.1, forward strand.
GTTCCAGTGCGTGGGCGGCAATTGCATCTGAGCGAGGTCGTCAGCGCGTTGAGTTTCGCGCTCGACCTGACCGACGGCCAGCCGGCCGGTCATAGCGTACGGTGCTGCTGGATCGGGATGCATATCGGCCGGGAAATCGGTCTGCCCGCCACCGACCTCCACGACCTCTATTACACGCTGTTCCTGAAAGACCTCGGCTGCAGCAGCAACGCGGCGCGGATCTGCCAGTTGTTCCTGACCAGCGATCACGCATTCAAGCGCAACGCCAAGCTGGTCGACAGCAGCCTGCCCCAGATCCTCACCTTCATCGCGAAAAACACCGCCGTCAAATCCGGGCTGGCAGAAAAATTGCGCACCATCCTGAACGTAGCCATACAGGGCAGCCGCATCGGCCGCGAAATCGTCGAGACCCGTTGCGAGCGCGGCGCCGAGATTGCCCGGCGCATGCGCTTCTCCGAGGCCGTCGCGCGCGGCATTCTCGACCTCGACGAACACTGGAACGGCGGCGGTCAGCCGCTTGGCCGAAAAGGCGCGGAGATTTCGCTGTTCGCGCGGATCGCGCTGCTGGCGCAGGTGGCCGATGTCTTCAACATCACCTCGGGCAACGCGTCCGCATTGCAGGAAATCCGGCGACGCTCCGGTTTGTGGTTCGATCCCGATCTGGTCGCGGCGTTCGAGCGGGTGGCGGCGGCGCCGGCGTTCTGGCACGGACTTGCGGATGTGCGGCTGGAAGCAATGGTTCTCGCGCTGGAGCCGGCGGCTTCGGTTCGGGAGGTCGATGACGATCTGCTCGACGATATCGCCGACGGCTTTGCGCAGGTGATCGACGCCAAGAGCGCGCATACCAGCGGCCACAGCAAGCGGGTCGCGCTGGTTTCGGATCTGATCGCGACCGAGCTCGGCATGGACGCGCGCCGCAAGCGGTGGCTGGTGCGCGCGGCACTGCTCCACGATATCGGCAAGCTCGGCGTCTCGAATGAAGTGCTCGACAAGCCCGCCAAGCTCGACCCGGACGAATGGGCGGCGATGAAATCCCATACCACCTTGGGCGCGATGATCCTGTCGCGCGTCGAAGCCTTTCGCGGCCTGGCGGCGATCGCGCGAGATCATCACGAGAAGCTCGACGGCAGCGGCTATCCGCACGGCCTTCAAGCCGACGACATCGATCTTGAAACACGCATCGTCACGGTTTCCGACATTTTCGATGCGCTGACCGCCGAACGGCCGTATCGCGCCGCGATGCCGATCGACAAGGCATTGTCGATCATGGCCGAGGATGTCGGCAAGGCGCTCGACCCGGTTTGCTTCGAAGCGCTGTTGCGCTCGCTGCAACATCTCAAGACGGCCGTCGCTTAACGCGCGCAGGCCCCGAACGCCCGCCGCTGCCACGCTTTACGGAAATTCGATCGCGATCTTGCCGAAATGGCCGCCGCGCTCCATCAGCCGGAGTGCCTCGGGCACCTCGGTGAAATCGAAGGTCTTGTCGATCACGGGTCTCAATTCGCTGCGCCCGATCGCCGACGCCATGTCCTCGAACATCCTGCGGCTCCCGACCGACAGGCCGATGACGTGCAGGTTCTTGCTGAAGATGCTGGGAATGGCGATCTCCTGCGCGAAACCCGACAAAACCCCGATCACCAAGATGTTGCCGCCGACCTTCGCTGCCTCGATCGACTGCCGAAAGGTGTCCTTGCCGCCGACCTCCACGACGTGGTCGACGCCGCCGCCGGCCCAGTCGGCCGCCGCCTTGCCCCATTCGGGAACGGCGCGGTAATTGATCGTGTGATCCGCGCCGAGCGTTTTGGCGCGTTCGAGCTTGTCGTCGCTCGATGAAGTCACGATCACGGTCGCGCCCGCGAGTTTCGCGAACTGCAACGCGAAGATCGATACGCCGCCGGTGCCCTGCACCAGCACGGTCTGGCCCGGCCGCAGATGGCCCTCGTCGAACAGCGCACGCCAGGCGGTGAGCCCGGCGCACGGCAGCGCCGCGGCTTCCACGAGACTGAGGTGGCCGGGAATGCGGGTGACGCCTTCCGCATCGAGCACCATCACCTCCTGCAGCACGCCCGGACGGGTTCCGCCCAGCGCCAAACGGCGGTTGGCGGCCGACGGCCCGCCGTCGAACCACGACTGAAAGAACATCGGGCAGACCCGGTCGCCCACCGAAACCCGGGTGACGCCCTCGCCGGTGGCAATCACTTCACCGGCGCCGTCGGAGAACGGAACCAGCGGCAGCTTGGTGGTGCCTCCCCGTCCCTGCACCGTCAGCAGGTCGCGATAATTGAGCGTGGCGGCGCGGATCCGGACCGCGACCTCGCCGGGACCCGGCGCCGGCGCCGGCCGTTCCACCAGATCCATGCCATCGATGGTCCATTCGCGCGCGACTTCCCAGACTTTCATCGTGCTCACCCGACCTTCATGAGCGCGCTTCTGATCGCCATGAATATCCCGCCGATATCCTTTCGGATCGAATCCAGCCGGGAGAAATGCTCGAAGACCTGGGCCACGCGCTCGTCGATCTCGCGCTTGCTGCCGGAGAGCTCCTCCACGCGCGAGCCAAGACTGCTGGCGCCGTTCAACTCGATTTCGCCGAGGGTTTTCAGCACCACCTCGCGAATGCCGTGCACTTCGACGATCAGGGCCTCGATCCCGAAGCCCGGCATCTGCAGCGGCACCAGGGCCGACTGTGCCTTCGCCAGTTCTTCCTTGAACCTGTTCAGCGTCGTGAACGAAGCCTCCAGCGTAGAGAGGCGCAACCGGGCCTGCAGCACAAATTCGTGCAGCGCGTTCTGCCGATCGATCAGGCTCTTGCCGCTGGAATCGGTTTCAACTTCGGCAATCGAACGTTCCAGATGCGCCTGACGCTCCCTGAGCTCGCCAAAATCCATACCGATCGTCTCGAGAATATTGAAGCAGTCATCGAGCCGCGCGACCTTGTGCTCGATCTCCATCTTGCTTCTGGAAAGCGCTTCGACATGCGCGCTGATGCTTTCGCCGTCCTTGGAATCGAATTCCTCGATCCGCTTGCTCAAGCGTTCATAGGACGGGCGCAGTTCATCGATCACGGCGTAAATACCGGCACCCTGCGCCTGCAGCGGCACCAGCTCGGCGTTGGTCTTGTCGAGATCGTCCTTGAAGCGATTCAACGTCACCAGCGACTCCTGCAGCACCGTCAGCCGCTTCTGGATCGCCAGCACCTCTCCGCCGATCTCCTGCAAACGGTCGGCCAGATTGTGCTTGTTGTCGTCGACTTCGAGCTTCGCCAGCGACCTTTCGAGTTGGCGCTGGCGATCCTTGATCTCGGCGAATACCGGCTCGGTGACCCGCCGCTTTTCGGCGACCTCACCGACCGACTCCCGCAGCACCTGTTGCCGGCGCCGGATATCGTCGAGCTGTTCCTGGATATCGGTGGCGACGTCCTGGCTCTGCTGCAACGCAACCTTCTGCTCGGTCTTGGTCAGCCTCTTCTGCAGCGCTGTGACGGCTTCCTGCGGGTCGCTGTCGACGATGTGCTGGACCACGCCCTCGAAGTGATTTTGCAATCCATGCGCGACCACCATGTCGTCTCGGGCAACTTTAAGGCGAGTACGAAGCAACTTCAGATTGTCTTCCTGATGCGACATCCTGCGGGATAGAAAGATGCTGACGCCCATCAGCGCCAACGCCATCACGGCAATGAGGCCAGCCGCCAGACGCTGCCCCGGCGGCAATTCGAGGAAATGGGTCGAAATCCGGCTGATATCGTAACCGAACGCCTGCTGCGCAACGATTGCCATGGCGGCCAGGAAGACCGCCCACGCGAACACAAACAGCAGCCACATCGCGAATTCCTCACGCCGGCGAGAAAAATCACGTCATTGCTATGTGAGAGCTCGTTCCAGATCAAGCGCAGGACCGGGCAGACGAGGGCGGTTTGAATTGTCGTAAACTTCACTGCGACCCGGCGGAAACGACGCGACGCACCCACCCTGCCCGGCGATTAGGGCCGGGCTGGCGTCCTGCCCTAATCCACCTTCACCTTGGCGTCCTTGATCATCGGCCACCATTTTGCGATTTCTGCCTTCTGCCAGCTGCCGAGCGCTTCCGGCGTGATCTGGTTTTTCGGCGGCATCTGCAGGCCCAGATTTTCAAACTGCTTGCGAACCGCCGGATCGTTGAGCGCATCGACGGTGGCGGCATTCAGTTTGGCGACGATCTCCTTCGGCGTGTCCTTGGGCACCCAGAGGCCGGACCACAGCGTCATGTGAAATCCGGGCAGCCCCGCCTCGTCCACGGTCGGGATGTCGGCGGCGGACTCGACGCGCTTGTCGTCGGTGACCGCATAGGCGCGGATGTTGCCGGCGCGGACCTGCCCGATCGAGTTGGAGGTCTGGTCGATGATCAGGTCGATCTGGCCAGCGACGAGATCGTTCAACGCCGGCGCGGTGCCGCGATATGGCACATATTGCAGCTTGATGCCGGTGATGTTTTCGAAATAGAGCCCGGCGATATGGCTGCCGGAGCCGGCGCCAGCGGTGCCCGCGGTCGGCGGCTTCGGCTGCGCCTTCAGCCAGGCCAACAGTTCCTTCAGCGATTTGGCCGGCACGGCGTTCTTGCTGACGATGACCATGGGGTTGCTCGGCAACAGCACCACCGGTTCGAGATCGGTGACGAGGTCGTAGCCGAGCTTGTAGATCGCGCCATTGGCGACGTGGGTGCCGAGATGGCCAAACGAAATAGTGTAACCATCCGGCGCCGAACGCACCGCGCGGCCGACGCCGATCGAACCGCCTGCCCCGGTCACGTTTTCGACCAGAAGGGTTTCGCCGAGCGTGATCTTCATTCGCTCGGCGAGGATTCTGGCCATCGCATCCGACGGGCCGCCGGCGGCGAACGGCACGATGATGGTGATCGGATGCGAGGGATAATTTTCGGCCGTAGCGGCGCTGCCGAACGCCAACACTGCGAGAACAGCCAGAATGATCTTTCGCATCGCCTACTCCATCACATCATGCCGCGCGACAGTCAGAGGCTGGCGTAGTCGATCGGCTTGTGGCGATCGAGCGTGCGCGTGACCGGCGGCAGGGGATATTTAAGCCCTGTCGCGCAATTGAACAGCATCACCCGATCATTTTTGGTGACCCGGCCGTCGGCGAGGCTGTCCTTGTAGGCGGCATAGGTCGCAGCGCCCTCCGGGCACAGCAGCAAGCCTTCCTCGCGCGCGACTTCGTTGAGCGCAGCAGAAATCTTCTCATCCGTGACCGCAATGGCGAAACCCTTGCTCTCGCGGACCGCGCGCAGGATCAGAAAATCTCCGACCGCCTGCGGCACGCGAATGCCAGAGGCGATCGTGTGCGCGTCTTCCCAGCGCGGCGCATGCTCGGTGCCTGCTTCAAAAGCGCGCACCATCGGCGCGCAGCCGGCCGCCTGCACCGCGACCATGCGCGGGCGCTTCGAGCCGATGAAGCCGATGGCCTCGAGTTCGGCAAACGCCTTCCACATCCCGATCAGGCCGGTGCCACCGCCGGTCGGATAGAAGATCACGTCGGGCACCTCCCAGCCGAGCTGTTCGGCAAGCTCCAGCCCCATCGTCTTCTTGCCTTCGATCCGGTACGGCTCCTTCAGGGTCGAGGTGTCGAACCAGCCGGCTTTTGCTTTTCCCTCGCCGACGATCTTGCCGCAATCGTCGATCAGGCCGTTGACGCGATAGACGGTGGCGCCCTGCAGCTCGATCTCGCTGACATTCACTTCCGGCGTATCGGCCGGGCAGAAGATCGTGGTCTTGATACCGCACGACGTCGCGTAGGCCGCGAGCGCCGCACCGGCATTGCCGTTGGTCGGCATCGCCATGTGCTTGATGCCGAGCGCCTTGCCCATCGACACCGCCATGACAAGGCCGCGAGCCTTGAACGATCCGGTCGGCAGTCGTCCCTCGTCCTTCACGATGATCTCGCCGCCGCCGAGTTTCTTGCCCAGTTTTGGCAACCGGATCAGCGGCGTCATGATTTCGCCGAGACTGACGATGTCGGTAACTTTCGATACCGGCAGCATCTCGCGGTAGCGCCACATGTCGGCGGGCCGCTGCGCCAGCGCGTCCTTGGTCAGCGCTTTCTTCACGCCGGCAAGATCGTAGCGCACCAGCAGCGGCTTGCCGGCCTTCGACAGGTTGTGGATCTGGCCGGCCGGATAGTGATCTCCTTCCATCGCGCATTCGAGATGGGTCACGAACGTGGGACGTTCGGTGGTCAGGTTGTCATTGTCTTTCACGGATTGGGCTTTCTCTTCTTGTCGTCATTGCCGGGCTTGACCCGGCAATCCATCCCCTTGAAACAAGAGATGCTTTTTTTGATGGATGCGCGGGTCAAGCCCGCGCATGACGAGTTGGTTACATGTTCAGCACGCGGCCATAGGCATCCAGCACCGCTTCCTTCATCATCTCCGACAGCGTCGGATGCGGGAAGATGGTGTGCATCAGCTCTTCCTCGGTGGTCTCCAGATTCATCGCGACCACATAACCCTGGATCAATTCGGTGACCTCGGCGCCGACCATATGCGCCCCCAGCAACTGGCCGGTCTTCTTGTCGAAGATCACCTTGACCATGCCCTGGTCCTCGCCGAGCGCGATCGCCTTGCCGTTGCCGACAAACGGAAAACGCCCGACGCGGAGCTCGCGGCCGGATTCTTTCGCCTTCGCTTCAGTCAGGCCGACGGAGGCCACCTGCGGGTTGCAATAGGTGCAGCCCGGGATCATCAGCTTGTCCATGGGATGCGGATGGCCGCCGGCGATAGCCTCGACGCAGATCACGCCTTCATGCTCGGCCTTGTGCGCCAGCATCGGGGGACCAGCGACGTCGCCGATCGCATAGAGGCCGGGCACGTTGGTTTTGCAGAGGCCGTCGATCACGATGCAGCCGCGATCGGTTTTGACGCCGAGCTTTTCCAGCCCGAGATTTTCGATGTTGCCGACGACACCGACGGCCGAAATCACCCGATCGACCTCGATCGTATGCGGCTTGCCCTTGCCGTCGTCGAGCGTCGCGATCACGCTGTCGCTCTTCTTCTCGAGCTTTGTCACCTTGGTATTGGTGAGGATCTTGATGCCTTGTTTTTCGAACGCCTTTTGGGCGAATTTCGAGATCTCGGCATCTTCGACCGGCAGCACCTGCGGCAGCACTTCGACCACCGTCACGTCCGCACCCATGGTGCGGTAGAACGAGGCGAATTCGATGCCGATGGCGCCGGAGCCGACCACCAGCAGCGATTTCGGCATCTTGTCCGGCACCATCGCTTCAAAGTAGGTCCAGACCAGTTTCTTGTCAGGCTCCAGCCCCGGCAGCACGCGCGGCCGCGCCCCGGTGGCGACGATGATGTGCTTGGCCTGGTAGGTGCCCTCGCCCAGCGCATCCTTCGGCGCCGCGACCGCAGATTTCTTCACGCTCAACTTGCCGGGCGCGTCGAGCGTCGCCTCGCCCCAGATCACCGTGACCTTGTTCTTCTTGAAGAGATAGCCGACGCCGTCGTTGAGCCGCTTCACGACACCGCGCGAGCGCTGCACCACCGCTTGAAGATCGAACGAGATCTTCTCCGCCGACAGTCCGAAATCCTTGGCATGCTGCATCAGGTGATAGACTTCCGCCGAGCGCAGCAGCGCCTTGGTCGGAATGCAGCCCCAGTTGTTGCAGATGCCGCCGAAATAGGCTTTTTCGACCACCGCGGTCTTGAGCCCGAGCTGCGCGGCGCGGATCGCGGTGACATAGCCGCCGGGGCCGGCGCCGATGATGATGACGTCGAAGGAAGTGTCGGCCATGGCTACTCGCTCGTTTTCGTCATGCGACCGGACGGACTGTTCATTCCGTCATTGCGAGGAGCACTTGCGACGAAGCAATCCAGCCCTGCCGGTAAAGCATTGGATTGCTTCGCTGCGCTCGCAATGACGGCGCGCGTCATTCTCACACCATCATCATGACGGGGTTTTCGATCAGCATCTTGAACGCGCCGATCAGTTCGGCGCCGAGCGCGCCGTCGACGGCGCGGTGATCGCAGGACAACGTCACGCTCATAATGTGGGCGGCTTCGATCTTGCCCGCGCGCACCACCGCGCGTTCCTCACTGGTGCCGACCGCCAGGATCGTCGCATGCGGCGGATTGATGACAGCCGTGAAATCCTTGATGCCGTACATGCCGAGGTTCGACACCGCGGTGGTGCCGCCCTGGTATTCGTCCGGCTTCAGTTTTCGCGAACGGGCGCGCGCGGCAAAGTCCTTCATCTCCGCCGAGATCGTCGACAGCGATTTGGTCTCGGCCTTGCGGATGATTGGCGTGATCAGGCCACCGGGCATCGCGACGGCGACGCCGATGTCGGAATGCTTGTGCTTGAGCATGCCGGATTCGGTCCAGCTCACATTGCTGTTGGGAATCCGCTGCAGCGCGATCGCCATCGCCTTGATGACGAAATCGTTGACCGACAGCTTGTAGAGCGGCTTCTTTTCCTTGTCCTTCGGCGCGGCGGCATTGATCTCCTCGCGTGCGGCGAGCAGCTTGCCGATGTCGCAGTCCATCGTCAGGTAGAAATGCGGCACGGTCTGCACCGAAGCCGTGAGCCTCTGCGCAATGGTTCGGCGCATGCCGTCATGCGGGATGACTTCGTAGGAGCCCGGTTCGAACAACGCTAAAATCTGCTTGTCCGACATCGACGGCGCGACGCTGGGACCGGCCGAAGGCGCGGCAGCCGGCGCTTTCAGGCCCTTGCCCGATTTGGCGTCCTCGACGTCGCGCGCGACGACGCGGCCATGCGGGCCGGAACCATTGATGCGGACGATCTCAATGCCGGCTTCCTTCGCGAGACGGCGGGCCAGCGGCGACGAGAACACCCGGGCGTGGCCGTTGGCTTGCGCGGCCGGCGCAGCCGCCTGTGGCGCGGGAGCCGGTGCCGGCGCGGCGGCAGGCTTCGGCGCCGGTGCGGCAGCAGCAGGCGCTGCTGCGGGAGCCGGTTGCGCGGCGGCGGCCTTCGGCGCGGGCGCAGCACCGGCTGCCTTCACGTCCTCGCCTTCGCCGGCAAGGACCGCAATGATATCGTTGACCGGCACATCCTGGGTGCCTTCAGGAACTAAAATCTTCGCGATCGTGCCCTCGTCGACCGCCTCGACTTCCATCGTCGCCTTGTCGGTCTCGATCTCGGCGATGACGTCGCCGGACTTGACCTTGTCGCCCTCTTTCTTGAGCCACTTGGCCAGGTTGCCCTTTTCCATGGTGGGCGACAGCGCGGGCATCAAAATGTTGATCGGCATTGTCAGTGACCCTGTTGCGACCGGGGCGTGGTGGAGCCCACATCCGTCGGCCGAGTGATTTCGGCTTCGAACATTTCGACGATGCGCGTCAGCGCCTCGTCCTCGGTGTATTCAGCCTCGCGCGCATAGGCCCGCGCGGCATGGCGGGCGATGTCGACCAGCAACATCCCCCACATGTCCGGCTCCTCGAACGCGCGCGTGAACGCGATCGAGAGCCCGCCGTCGACCACGAACGCGCGCAGCACCTCGGTGGCGTCCTCGCGGCCGATCACGTCGGGCGGCAACGGCTGTTCGTTGGGACCAGCCATTTCTTTAGGACCAGCCATGGGCTTACCGATAGGAAACGGCTTTGGCGGCCGCGACCACCTCGGCGACCGTCGGCAACGCCAGTTTTTCGAGGTTCGCTGCGTAAGGCATCGGCACGTCCTTGCCCGACACCCGCGCCACCGGCGCGTCGAGATAATCGAAGGCGTGTTCCATGATGCGGGCGGCGATTTCGGCGCCGACGCCGCTCTGCTGCCAGCCTTCCTCCACCGTGACCGCGCGCCCGGTCTTCTTGACGGAGGCGACGATGGTGTCGGTATCCATCGGACGC
>JBBRSX010000189.1:0-11365 GCA_038244925.1 Hyphomicrobiales bacterium
CGCGATCGTGGCGCGCTCGACAAACCCAGGCTTTTCCAGTGTCGGCGGCGGCAGTTCGAAACGCAGCACGTCGCCGCGGCCATAGAGATTGCGGCTGTCGAGGATCATGCCGCCGTCGCCGCCATAGATGCGGGCGCGGGTCTTGGTCGGCGAGATCAGCCGCCGCAGCACCGGCGCCACCCGCTCCGGATTGATCGGGAAATCCAGCCCGGACGACTCGTCCGGCACGCCGTAGCTTTCGCCGGGCTTGAGGTCGAGCAACCGGTCCGGATCGATGGTGATGGTGTTGGTTTCGACGGTAGCGGACGCCGCGATGGCGCCGGCGATGATCTCGGCCTGCACCAGCAGGCTCTGCGCGCGGGCGTCGATCAGGCCGGCGCGGAACTGGGAGAGGTAGAGAATGCTCGCCACCAGCGCGACGAGGCCGGCGAGATTGAGCGAGACGATGCGGCGGGTCAGGCTCGAGAACGACAGCGCGAAGAAAAACTGCCCCGCCCGCTGCAGCCAGCCCAGCAGCCGCCGCCAGCCTTTTACCGACGGCTTGTCGTCGGCAAAGTCATTCTGATCGAGGGGCGGGGAGGCATCCTCGTCGTTCAGGCCTGGGTCAGGCTGCGTTCGATCTAGCAATGGCCAAAACTGCCGGTTGTCTCGACTAAATCCCGCGCGGCGCGCCGCTATCGGTCCCGTGCTACGCGCCGCTGGCGTGTTCTATCCGGGCATCCTATCCGAGCCCTGCGGCGGCGTCAGTCAACAAATCCCGCAACAAAAGCGTATCAGGCTTCCTTGAAGCGATAGCCGACGCCGTACAGCGTCTCGATCATCTCGAAATCGTCGTCGACCACCTTGAACTTCTTGCGCAGCCGCTTGATGTGGCTGTCGATGGTGCGGTCGTCGACATAGACCTGGTCGTCATAGGCCGCGTCCATCAGCGCATTGCGGCTCTTCACCACACCGGGACGGGTCGCCAGCGCCTGCAGGATCAAAAATTCCGTCACCGTCAGCGTTACCGGCTCGTTCTTCCAGGTGCAGGTGTGACGTTCCGGGTCCATCCGCAACAGGCCGCGGTCGAGCGCCCGCGCATCGGGCTCCTTCGGCGCAGCGGTCGGATCCTTGGGCTGGCCGCGGCGAAGCACGGCCTTGACGCGCTCGACCAGCAGGCGCTGCGAGAACGGCTTGCGGATGAAATCGTCGGCGCCCATCTTGAGGCCGAACAGTTCGTCGATCTCTTCATCCTTGGAGGTCAGGAAAATCACCGGCAGATCGGATTTCTGCCGCAGCCGCCGCAGCGTCTCCATGCCGTCCATGCGCGGCATCTTGATGTCGAGGATCGCCAGATCCGGGGGCGAGGTGCGGAAGCCGTCCAGCGCCGATGCACCATCCGTGTAGGTCATGATGCGATAGCCTTCGGCTTCGAGCGCAATCGAGACGGAAGTGAGAATGTTGCGGTCGTCATCGACCAGGGCGATTGTGGGCATTGAGCCTGCTTTCGAAAGAGACAGTGGCTTATGAGTCGGTGGCTTAAACGGCGGGCAATCCAGCTAGGCGCCGTATAAATGGGCTTTGTACGTGGTCAACGAGCAATGCAAGCTGGGCTGAAGTGTGACCGAGTTCCGCAAAAACGCTTCCGCGGGCGAACCATTGCCCCCCATATAGCACCCTGTTTGGCCGAGAAAAGGCCCTTTTTGCAATAAGATGGCTGGTTCAAAACGATGCACCTGACTGATGATTTCGATGCCCCCCGGCTCACCCGCTCGCTGCTGCGGCGCAGCCGCCAGGGGGCCCTGGCGACCCTGATGGCCGCTGGCGGCGACCCCTATTGTTCCCTGGTCAATGTCGCCAGCCATGCCGACGCCTCGCCGATCCTGCTGATCTCGCGGCTGGCGCTGCATACAAAGAATATCCTCGCCGACAACAGGGTTTCGCTGATGCTGGACGAGCGCGCCGCCGGCGATCCGCTGGAAGGCGCGCGGATCATGCTGGCGGGCCGGGCCGAGGAGGCCTCAGGCGACCTCGCCGCGCTCCTGCGCCAGCGCTATCTCAACGCCCATCCGTCCGCTGAAGCCTTTGTCGATTTCAAGGATTTCTCGTTCTTCCGGATCGTGCCGTCCGGGGCCCATCTGGTGGCCGGGTTTGGCCGCATCATCGACCTCACGCCCACGCAGTTCTTGACCGATATCGGCGACGCTGCGGAGTTGCTGGCGGCCGAGCAGGGGGCGGTCGAGCACATGAACGAGGATCACCGCGAGGCGATGAACCTCTATGCCACAAAACTGCTCGGCGCCGAGAGCGCCGACTGGGCCTGTACCGGTTGCGACCCCTACGGCATGGACATGCAGGCCGGCACGGCCACGCTGCGGCTGGATTTCCCGGAACGGGTCACCAGCGGCACCGGCTTGCGCAAGATGCTGGTCCGGCTGGTGGGCGAGGCGCGCGCGAAGGGATAGCCGCCAGCCGGCAGCCGTAATTGAACGGGAGCGGACATTTCCGCGACTTATGCAGGCCTGTGTGCAAGCAGAATTGGCCAATGCAAGTCCGGATCATGAAATCTCGTCATCAATTGGTATTTTCGTTGTGGCTGGCCTTTTGGGCGAGCACCTGTTTCAGCACGCCGTCGGCGGCGCAGAAAGGCGAGACCGCGGCGCTCAGCGCCAAAATCAACGACCTCAGTCGCGCCGGAAAATATGCCGAAGCCGCGGCGCTGGCGCAGGGACAGGTGGAGAGCCTCGAGAAGAAATACGGCCCTACCCACCGCGATGTCGGGGCGGCGCTCAACAATCTGGCGCAAGTATACGGCAGTCAGGGCAGGGATGGCGAGGCGGAGCCGCTGTTCAAGCGATCGATCGCCATTCTCGAGAAATCGGTTGGTCTCGACTCGCCCGAAATCGCAGCCGCATTGAACAATCTGGCCGCGCTGTACCAGCGGCAGGAACGCTTTGCCGATGCCGAGCCGCTGTTCAAACGCGCGCTGGCGATCCGCGAAAAAGTGCTCGGTAGTGGTCATCCCGATCTGGGTCAGTCCCTGAACAACATGGCGACGCTGTACGAGAAACTCGGCCGTCACGGTGATTCCGAGCCGTTGTTCAAGCGCGCGCTGGCGATCTACGAAAAGGCCGCAGGTCCGGAACATCCGGCGGTGGCGACGCTGCTGAACAATCTGGGACAGGTCGGCAAGGTCCAGGGGCGTTACGCCGAGGCCGAGCCGCTGATCAAGCGGTCGCTGGCGATCCGCGAGAAAGTGCTCGGGCGCGAACATCCCGACGTCGCGCGCTCACTCAACAATCTGGCCGATCTCTATGAACGCCAAAGCCGCTACGCCGACGCCTTGCCGCTCTACCAGCGGGCGGCGTCGATCCGCGAAGCGGCGCTGGGCGCCAATCATCCCGATGTCGCGATCTCGCTGAACAACCTCGCCTCGCTTTATCAAACGCAGGGCCGAACCGCGGATGCGTTGCCATTGACGGAAAAGACGCTCGCCGGCGGTCGCGCGCAGTTGCGTGTCGCGCTGCCGGTGCTGCTTGCCGCGCAACAGCAGCAGATCATGCCGGCCGAACAGGCGCTCGACGACGCGCTCAATGCGGTTCAGCGCGGCACCCAGTCTTCGGCGGCGTCTGCCGTCAACAAGCTTGCGGTGCGGCTGGCGGCCGGCACCGACCGGCTCGCGCAACTGGTGCGTCGCGATCAGGATCTCGCCGCCGAGGCCGAGACGCTGGACAAGGCGATTGTGGCTGCCGTCTCGAAGGAGCGCGCCAAGCGCGATGTGGCCGCCGAGCAGAAGAGCCGCGACCGGCTCGCGGTCATTGCCGCCGAGCGCGCCGGCCTGCAAAAGACCCTTGCCGTCGAATTTCCCGACTATGCTTCGTTGTCGAATCCGCTGCCGCTGAAGGCAACGGAAATGCAGGCGCTGTTGTCGGACAATGAAGCGCTGGTGATGTTCGCGGTCGCGGACAAGGAAAGCTACGTGTTCGCGATGACGCGCGATCGCGTCGACTGGCGGTCGCTTCCATCAGGCGCGGACGCGCTGTCGCAAAAGGTTGCCGCGTTCCGCCGCGGCCTCGATGTCGGCAAGGCGAGTGATGCCTCCGGCAAGTCCGGGCTGTTCGATCTGGCGCTCGCCAACGAACTCTATGGCACGCTGCTGGCGCCGGTCGAGGCGCTGGTAAAGGACAAGCCGTCGCTGCTGGTGGTGCCGTCGGGTGCGCTGACGGCGCTGCCGTTCCATCTGCTGGTGACCGAGAAGCCGGCGGCCGCGATCCCGGATAAATTCGACGGCTATCGCGAGGCGGCCTGGTTGTTGAAACGTCAGGCGGTATCAGTGCTGCCGTCGGCGGCGAGCCTGAAGACGCTCCGTGTTCTCGCGCGCAAGGAACAAAGCACCAAGCCGATGACCGGCTTCGGCGATCCGTTGTTCAATCCGGGCTCGAAGCCTGCTGACGGCCAGCGCTCCAGCAAGACCGCGGCCCGGAGTCTCGGGAGCGCTGCCTATACCGATTTCTGGCAGGGCGCCGGCGTCGATCGCGCGCGGCTCGCTGGCGCTCTGTCGCAACTGCCTGATACCGCCGACGAACTCAATGCGGTCGCCAAGGATCTCGGCGTTGCCGCATCCGATATTCATCTCGGCGAGGACGCCAGCGAAACCACGGTCAAGCGTGCAGCCCTGGCCGATTACGGCATCGTCTATTTCGCAACCCACGGCCTCGTCGCCGGCGACGTCAAGGGCGTTGCCGAACCATCGCTGGTGCTGAGCATTCCAAGGCAGCCCACCGAATTCGACGATGGCCTGCTCACCGCGAGCGAGGTTGCGCAGTTGAAGCTCAATGCGGATTGGGTGGTGCTGTCGGCCTGCAACACCATCGCCGGCGACAAGCCCGGCGCGGAAGCGTTGTCCGGCCTTGCACGTTCGTTCTTCTACGCGGGCGCGCGGGCACTGTTGGTGTCGCACTGGGCGGTCAATTCGGAAGCCGCCACGCGACTTGCGATCTCGACCTTCGACCGCCTCAAGGCCGACCCGAAACTCGGCCGCGCCGAGGCGCTGCGGCAGGCGATGCTGGCCTACCTCAACGACACCTCCTCGCCCCGCAACGCCTATCCGGCGTTCTGGGCGCCGTTTGCCCTGATCGGCGAAGGTGCGGCACGTTGACCGCTACGATTGTGCGACGCAACAATTGGTCGCTGCGTTGAGAAGCGGCGTATGGTCGCGCAATCATGATCGCAAACGAAAGCAAAGCGCTGCAGCAATTTGATGCAGATCAAGCGCGTGGCTGGAATAAACCAAAACCTGCGGGATCGGCTTGGCAAGCGCGGGTTTGCCGAGTATTAGGTCGCCGGACCAGAGCCGGAAGGCTATATTCAGAGGTCACCGCGGCAGAGCGCGTTCAGCGGCATTCGCGCGATCGAGATACGCGGGTTCGAGGAGGAGTCTTCGTGCAAGAGACGGGTCTACGCAACGGCGCCTTCGGCGCCGATAAATTCGGCTTAAAAAACCTCAAGTCGGTGCACTGGAATCTCGACGCGCCGCAGCTTTACCAATTCTCGCTGTCGGCGGGAGAGGCGGTACTGTCGTCGGAGGGCGCGTTGTGCGCCGATACCGGTGACTTCACCGGCCGCAGTCCGAAGGACAAGTTCACGGTTCGCGATGCCTCCACCGAAAAGATGTGGTGGGCCGGCAACCAGTCGATCACCGCGGATCAGTTCTCGGCGCTGCACGCCGACTTCCTCAAGCATGCCGAAGGCATGAGCCTGTTCGCGCAGGATCTCTACGGCGGCGCCGATCCGAGCTTCCAGATCAAGACCCGCGTGTTCACCGAACTCGCCTGGCATTCGCTGTTCATCCGCACGCTGCTGATCCGGCCCGAAACCTCGGTGCTCAGGGATTTCGTGCCGGAGTTGACCATCATCGATCTGCCGAGCTTCCGCGCCGATCCGAAACGTCACGGCTGCAAATCCGAGAACGTCGTCGCGATCGATTTCGCCCGCAAGATCGTCCTGATCGGCGGGTCCTATTACGCCGGCGAGATGAAGAAGTCGGTTTTCACCACACTGAACTACTATCTGCCCGCCAAGGGCGTGATGCCGATGCACTGTTCGGCCAATATCGGGCCCAAGGGCGACACCGCGATCTTCTTCGGCCTGTCCGGTACCGGCAAGACCACGCTGTCGGCCGATCCCAACCGCACGCTGATCGGCGACGACGAGCACGGCTGGGGTTCCGACGGCGTCTTCAATTTCGAAGGCGGCTGCTACGCCAAGTGCATCAAGCTGTCGAAGGAAGCCGAACCCGAGATTTTTGCGGCGAGCAACCGTTTCGGCGCCGTGCTCGAGAACGTGGTGCTCGATGAGGATACGCGGGTACCGGATTTCGACGACGGTTCGAAGACCGAAAACACCCGTTCGGCCTATCCGCTCGACTTCATCCCGAACGCTTCGCGCACCGGCCGCGCCGGCCAGCCGAAGAACGTCGTGATGCTGGCCGCCGACGCTTTCGGCGTGCTGCCGCCGATCGCAAAGCTTTCGCCGGCGCAGGCGATGTATCACTTCCTGTCCGGCTACACCGCCAAGGTCGCCGGCACCGAACGCGGCCTCGGCAACGAGCCGCAGCCGGAATTCTCCACCTGTTTCGGTTCGCCGTTCCTGCCGCTCGATCCGTCCGTCTACGGCAACATGCTTCGCGAGCTGATCGCCAAGCACAATGTCGATTGCTGGCTGGTCAACACCGGCTGGACCGGCGGCAAATACGGCACCGGCAGCCGGATGCCGATCAAGGTGACGCGCGCGCTGCTGACCGCGGCGCTCGACGGCAGCTTGCGCAATGTCGAATTCCGCACCGACAGGTATTTCGGCTTCGCGGTCCCGACCGCGCTGCCGGGCGTGCCGAGCGAGATCCTCGATCCGGTCAACACCTGGAAGGACAAGGCCGAGTTCGACAAGACCGCGCGGGCGCTGGTCGGCATGTTCCAGAAGAACTTTGCCAAGTTCGAAGCCCAGGTCGACGCCGAAGTCCGCGCCGCCGCGCCGGACCTGAAGCTCGCGGCCGAGTAAAGGCTCACAACCTATCGACTAAACAACAGGGCGGCTCATTGAGTCGCCCTTTTTTGTTTCAAGACATTTCCGGGCTCGCCGCGGCAACGTCCGGAAAAGCCGCTCAAGCTTCCATTAACCCCGGTCGTCCGTAAATGGGGCATCGCAGGTTAAGGATGAGGGCAGCGTCATCATGGGCGACATCATGAGTATTCTCCAGAGCAGCTACACGGCGGCTTCGCTCACGACGCCGTCGAGCACGCCCTATACCAATGTCGATCCCACGCTCTACCAGGGCAACTGGAGCGGCACTTATTCCAACAATCAGAAATTCGACTTGTCGATCACAGCGGTCAACGGATTTCGCGCACAGGTGAAATACCAGAGCGGCGCGACGATTCAGTATCAAAGCGTACTGATCAAGGACAGCTCGTTCCGGATCGGCGACACCAAGTTCACGCTGACGGCGCAGGGGACCGCCCAGGTCAAGAATGTCATCACCGATCCCGCAACCGGCAACACCAGCCTGGTCCAGGGCAACGCGACGCTGGCCACGTGAGCCTGCTCTTGAACTCGTCACCCCCGATGAACGCAATTGCGTTCACTCGTGGGGAGCGCGAAGCGCGTCTCGAAGGGCGACGGCCACCGCAGTGCATCCTTCGAGACAGCCGCGTCGCGGCCTCCTCCGGATGACGTAACAAACGTCAGGTGTTGTCCGGAAATACCGCGTTGTTCGGCGTCGGCCGGTCGGTGATCTCCTGGCCGAACAGGCTGCCGACCAGTTCGACCGCGACGCGCGCGGTGCGGCCGCGTTCGTCGAGAAACGGATTGAGCTCGACGATATCGACCGATCGCACCAAACCTGAATCGTGCAGCAGCTCCATGATCAGATGCGCCTCGCGGTAGGTGGCGCCGCCCGGCACCGTGGTGCCGACGCCGGGGGCCACCGCTGGATCGAGAAAGTCGACGTCGAAGCTGACATGCAGTACGCCGTTCTGCGCCCGCACCCGCTCGATCACCTTTCGGATCAGGACGCCGACGCCGAATTCGTCGATCGCGCGCATGTCGGCGATGGCAACGCGGCGCTCGGACACCAGTTTCTTTTCCAGGGGGTCGATCGAGCGAATGCCGAACAGATCGAGCCGCTCGGGGCCGATCGAGGCGCGCGGTTCACCTCCGAGTAGCCCATCGAGACCGGCCTCGCCGGCGAGGAAGGCCGCCGACATGCCGTGCATGTTGCCGGTGATGGTGGTTTCCGGCGTGTTGTAGTCGGCATGGGCATCGAGCCAGAGCACGAACAGCGGCCGGCCTTGTTGCTGCCAGTAACGCGCGACGCCGTTGACCGATCCCATCGAGAGCGAGTGATCGCCGCCCATGAAGATCGGGATCGCGCCGGAGCGCGCCAGATCAAAGCTGCGCACACTGAGCGCGCGAATCCAGGCTTTGATCTCGTCGTAATATTTGGCGTTGGCCGGTGCCGGCCCTTCCACAGGTGTGATGCCGGGGAATGCCATGTCGCCATGGTCTTCGACGCCAAATCCAAGCTGGTCTAGGATGCGGCCGATTCCGGCAGTGCGCAGCGCCGCCGGCCCCATCAGCGTGCCCGCCTGCGAGGCGCCGATCTCGATGGGGATGCCGAGAAGGGCGATGCGCGGTTTGCTGATGTCGGACATGAAGCCTGCTGCTTTCAGGGATCGAACGAAGCCGGCGCGCTCATGTTCCCCTACGCCTTGAAATAAGCGATCTGTGTCGTGGTCGCGAGCAGGCGCCCGCCGGGCGACCACAACTCGCCGCTCTGGTCGCCATAGCTCCGGTGGAAGATCTTGGCGTCGGCGACCGCAAGTACTTGGCGGATGTCCTCGACCGCGAGTTCTTCCGACGAGGTGTGGAAGTAGGTCGTGATCGACACGGTGCCGAACGGGATCAGTTCCTTGCGCGCCAGAAACACCCGGCCGAAGAAAGCATCCGACATCGACATCAGCGACGGCATGTCGATCTTTCGCGGTACGTGGTCGCCGATCCACTGTTTCGAAAATGCCTTCAGCGGCGTTGTCGCGGCCGAGCCGTTGAAATTGGGTTCGCCCTCGACAAAGCGAAAGTCATACTGATGCGTCCAGGTCATCTTGGTGCGCGGATAGGAGCGGCTCTGCTCGAATGGTGCAGCACCGGGAAACGTCTCCTGCTGGTGCGACCATGACGGCCGGCGCTCGGCGAACACGGCGGTGGCGAGCGTCGCGACCTCGCCGCCGTTTTGCGTCATCTCGACGCACCAATGCTGTGACGAGCGGTTGGCCTTGACCAGGCGGATGTCGAGATCGAAGGCGCCTTCCGCGATCGGGACGCAGAAATTCACGGTGAGCGACAGCGGATCGCCCGCGCGCTCCGGGTGCTCGATCAGCGCCCGCAAAATGGTCGCGGCCGTACAGCCGCCGAACGGGCCGACAAAGGCCCAGTAATCCGGGCTGGTCTTGCCCTGCCAGCAACTATCGCCGGCGGTGACGTTGGTGGCGTCGTCGAAGAGATGCGGGGTTTTGGTCAGCATGGGATTCCCTGGGGCTGACCGCGCAGTATCACGGCGGGCGCACCGAATTCAATGACGCGTGAGGTAATCACTTCACCTCACCGCGTCGCGCCGCGCACCCCGGGCTCCTCCAGCAAACCCGACGTTGCCGCGCGCACCGGGACGTTCCAGATGTCCTCGGCGTATTCGCGGATGGTGCGGTCGGAGGAGAACCAGGGCATCCGCGCCACGTTGAGGATCGAGGCTCGGGTCCAGGCCGGCATCACTTGCCAGCGCGCGTCGATGCCGCGCTGGGCTTCGTAGTAGGAATCGAAGTCGGCGCAGACCATGTAGTGGTCGAGGTAACGCATCATGTGGCCGATGGTGGCGTACCGCGAGGGATCGTCGGGTGCGAACGCGCCGCTCTCGATGGCGCGGATCGCGCGCTCCAGCCGCGGCGAACGGCTGATCACGTCGGTGGCGTCGAGGCCCTGCTTGCGCCGGACCATGACGTCGCCGGCCTCGAGGCCGAAGATCGCGATGTTTTCGGCGCCGACATGGTCGCGGATTTCGATGTTGGCGCCGTCAAGGGTGCCGATGGTCAGCGCGCCGTTGAGCGACAGCTTCATGTTGCCGGTGCCGGAGGCTTCCATGCCCGCGGTCGAGATCTGCTCGGACAGGTCGGCGGCGGGAATGATCACTTCGGCCAGGCTGACATTGTAGTTGGCAAGGAAGATCACCTTCAGCCGTCCGGCCACCACGGGATCGTTGTTGACGACCTCGGCGACGTCGTTGATCAGCCGGATGATCAGCTTGGCGGTGCGATAGCTCGCCGCCGCCTTGCCGGCGAAGATCTTGATGCGCGGCACCCAGTCGCGTTGCGGCTCGTCCCTGATCGCCTGGTACAGCGCGATGGTCTCGACGATGTTGAGCAGTTGCCGCTTGTATTCGTGGATGCGCTTGATCTGGATGTCGAACAGCGCCGACGGATCGACCTTGATATTGAGCCGCTCGCCGATCAATCGCGCCAGCGCCAGCTTGTTGTGGTGCTTGACGTCGCGGAAGCGCTGCTGGAACGCATTGTCGCTGGCGCGGGCCTCGAGCCGCTCGAACAGCGAGTAATCGTCGAGCACTGCCTCGCCGCAGACCTCGCGCAAAAGGCCGGTCAGGCGCGGATTGGCCAGCATCAGCCAGCGGCGGAAGGTGATGCCGTTGGTCTTGTTGGTGATGCGGCCGGGATAGAGATGGTTGAGATCGTGGAACACGGTCTCCTTCATCAGGTCGGAATGCATCGCCGAGACGCCGTTGATGCGGTGCGAGCCCACGAAAGCGAGTTGCCCCATCCGTACCCTGCGGCCGGATTTTTCGTCGATCAGCGAGACCGAGGCGCGGAAATCGATGTCGCCGGGGCAGCGCTGGTCGGCCAGCGCCAGGTGCTGGACGTTGATGCGGTAGATGATTTCGAGATGCCGCGGCAGCAGCCGTTCGAACAGTTCGACCGGCCAGGTCTCGAGCGCTTCCGGCAGCAGCGTGTGATTGGTGTAGGACAGCGTGTCCACCGTGATCTTCCACGCCTCGTCCCAGCGGAAATTGTGCAGGTCGATCAGGATGCGCATCAGTTCGGTGACGGCAAGACTCGGATGGGTATCGTTGAGCTGTACCGCGACCTTGGAGGCGAGGCTGCGCAACTGCCCGTCCGACGAAAGATGCCGCTTGATCAGGTCCTGCAGCGAGGCCGAGACGAAGAAATATTCCTGCCGCAGCCGCAGCTAGCGGCCCGCCGGGCTTTCGTCGTTCGGGTAGAGGAATTTGCAGATCGATTCCGCGCGCGCTTCCTCGGCGACGGCGCCG
>JBBRSX010000190.1:0-11111 GCA_038244925.1 Hyphomicrobiales bacterium
AGGCAAGTTCGCCGGCCTTCGCGAGGTTGCCGGTGCGCTGGGCGATCTCGAGTGCCGAGCGCGCCTGGTCGAGTTCTTCCTTGAGCTTCTGGCTGCCCTGCAGGCGTTCCTTTTCGGCCATCCACTTGGTCGAGAGCGATTGCGCCTCTTCCTCAAAGCCGCTGAGATCGTGCTCGAGCCGCTCGAGCCGCTGCTTGCTGGCCTCGTCCGGCTCCTTGCGCAGCGCCTCGCGCTCGATCTTGAGCTGCATGATGCGCCGGTCGAGTTCGTCGAGCGCCTCGGGCTTGCTGTCGACCGCCATGCGCAGCCGCGCCGCCGCTTCATCCATCAGGTCGATGGCCTTGTCGGGGAGGAACCGGTCGGCGATGTAGCGGCTCGAGAGCTGGGCCGCGGCAACGATCGCCGAATCCGAGATCCGGATGCCGTGGTGCAGTTCGTACTTTTCCTTGAGGCCACGCAGGATCGAGATCGTGTCCTCGATCGTGGGCTCACTGACGAACACCGGCTGGAAGCGGCGGGCGAGCGCTGCGTCTTTTTCGATGTACTTGCGGTACTCGTCGAGCGTCGTCGCGCCCACGCAGTGGAGTTCGCCGCGGGCGAGCGCCGGCTTCAGGAGGTTGGAAGCGTCCATGGCGCCGTCGGTCTTGCCGGCGCCGACCAGCTGATGCATCTCGTCGATGAACAAGACGATATTGCCTTCGGACGCGGTGATCTCGTTGAGCACGGCTTTCAGCCGCTCTTCGAACTCGCCGCGGTATTTGGCGCCCGCAATCAACGAACCCAAATCGAGCGACAGCAGCTTCTTGTCCTTCAGGCTTTCCGGCACGTCACCGTTGATGATCCGCAGCGCCAGACCCTCGGCGATCGCGGTCTTGCCGACGCCGGGCTCGCCGATCAGCACCGGGTTGTTCTTGGTGCGGCGGGACAGCACCTGGATGGTACGGCGGATTTCCTCGTCGCGACCAATAACGGGGTCAAGCTTGCCGTCGCGCGCGGCCTGGGTGAGGTCGCGGGAGTATTTCTTCAGCGCGTCATAAGCGTTTTCGGCCGTCGCGCTGTCGGCGGTGCGGCCCTTGCGCAGCGCCTCGATCGCCGCGTTGAGGTTTTGCGGCGTAACGCCGCCCTTGCTGAGGATGGCGCCGACCTCACTGCCCTTTTCGAGGGTCAGCCCGAGCAGCAGCCGCTCGACCGTGACAAAGCTGTCGCCGGCCTTTTCGGCGGCTTTTTCCGCCGCATCGAAGGCGCGCGCCAGATCCGGGGCAAGATAGACCTGCCCGGCACCGCTGCCGGAAACCTTCGGGAGCTTGTTGAGGGCGTCCTCGGTCGCCTTCAGGATGGCGCGGGAATTACCGCCGGCGCGGTCGATCAGACCGCCGGCGAGGCCCTCGCTGTCGTCGAGCAGGACTTTGAGCATATGCAGCGGCGAGAACTGCTGGTGGCCGTCGCGCACCGCCAGCGACTGCGCAGACTGGATGAAACCGCGCGCCCGCTCGGTGTATTTATCAATATTCATCGTTCTTTTTCCCTCGGCCTGCCACGATCACCCCTAAGGCATGATTACGGCATCTTCACTGGGTTTCCGCGCGGCTGTATTGATATCCGTCAACCAGCCGGCGGTCGTCGCCATCATTTCTTAGGCTTGACGCAAATGTGGGCATCGGTGGCGGAAACGGAAGGGGCCAGGCCACAATTTCAGCGTGGTGAGACTTCCGGGAATCTCCTAAATAGTCGGATGCCTTCATCCACGCCCGCCAAGATCGCTTCAATCTACCGCTATCCGGTTAAGGGTCTGACCCCGGAGCAGCTCACCGGCACGGCTCTCAGCCCGGGCCAGACGCTTAAGTCCGACCGTCGCTACGCCATCGAAAACGGCCCCTCCGGCTTCGATCCGGCGGAACCGAAATGGCTGGCGAAGCCGCATTTCCTGATGCTGCAGCGGGACGAATGGTTGGCGCCGCTGCGCACCCATTTCGACGATGCAAGCCATGTCCTGACCATCCGCCGGGATGGCGCGGTGGCGGCCGAGGGCGACCTCGAAACCGCCGAGGGCCGCGCCGCGATCGAGCAGTTCTTTGCCAATAGCTATGCCGGCGAGATCAAGGGCCCGCCGAAGATCCTGACCTGCCCCGGTCACAGTTTTTCAGACGTGGCCCGCAAGGTGGTCTCGATCATCAACCTGGCCAGCGTTCGCGCCATCGAGGGCATGGTCGAGCACCCCGTCCATCCACTTCGATTTCGCGCCAACCTCTATGTCGAGGGTTGGCCGGCCTGGCACGAATTCGACCTCGTCGACCGGACGATCACCATCGGCGAGACCAGGCTGAAGGTGGTCAAGCGCATTACCCGCTGCGCCGCTGTCAACGTCGATCCCGATACCGGCACGCGCGATCTCAGCATTCCCAACACGCTGCTGCGCCGTCTCGGCCACAACGAATGCGGGATCTATGCCGAGGTGATCGAAGGTGGCAGCATTGGCGCCGGCGATGCCATCGCGGCGGCTGAGGAATAGCGTCAGCCGCCTTCGCCGGGAATCCAGCCACCGAGGTTATCAGGTGATCGAACGCGTAATCCGTCTCCTGCCCGGCCTGGCCGTCTGCGCTGCCGTCACCATCGTCGCGATTCTGCTGGAGCGGGTGGAAGTCGCCTTTGTCGGCCAGCCCTATCTTGAGGCGCTGGTGATCGCGATCGTGCTTGGGGTCGCGATCCGGACGGCCTGGACGCCCGGGCCTTACTGGAACGCCGGTATCCAGTTCAGCGCCAGGATATTGCTGGAGGTCGCCGTCGTCCTGCTCGGCGCCTCCGTCAGCGCCAGCGCCGCGGCGGCACTGGGGCTGGCTTTGATCCTCGGAATCGCTGGCATCGTGGTGGTCGCGATCGCGACCAGTTATGCGATCTGCCGCCTGCTCGGCCTGCCGTTGCGGATGTCGATCCTGGTGGCGTGCGGCAATTCGATCTGCGGCAACTCGGCGATCGCCGCCGTCGCGCCGATCATCGACGCCGACGGTGACGATGTCGCCTCCTCGATCGCGTTTACGGCCGTGCTCGGCGTTGTCGTCGTGCTTTGCCTGCCGTTTCTCGTGCCACTGCTGAAGATGTCATTGACGCAATATGGCGTTCTCGCAGGCCTGACGGTCTATGCCGTGCCGCAGGTTCTGGCCGCCACGCTTCCGATCGGCGCGATCAGCAACCAGATCGGAACCGTGGTCAAGCTGGTTCGCGTGCTGATGCTGGGTCCGGTGGTGCTCGGCCTTTCCCTGATCAGCCGCCATCTTCCGCCCGAACCGCGGACTGGCGTCAATGTGGCAACGTCCAACACAGCCAAGCGCTCTGGTCCCGCGCTCCACGAGTTGGTACCATGGTTTATCCTTGGCTTTCTCATCGCCGCCGCCTTTCGCTCCTTCGGTTTGATCCCGCCGGCCATGCTGATCCCGCTGGCGACGACGGCCAGCCTGCTCACCACCGTATCGATGGCAGCGCTGGGGCTGGGCGTCGATGTGAGGGTCGTCGCAAGCGCCGGTATCCGCGTCACCGCCGCGGTCACCGCTTCGCTTGTGATCCTTGGCCTCATCAGCCTCGGCCTGATCCGCTTGCTGGAGATCGCCTGACCCGAGATCATGATCGGATTGCCCGGCGCATCGATGCCGGTGATAATGCCGACATGGCCGCCGCCGCGGTCGAGGCTGAGCCCGTGCTGATCCAGGATGCGCGCGGGCCGACAGGGGGAAGCTTCCGTGATCATTCGTTGGCTGTGGCTGCTTGCGGTGGCGGCGACTTTCGCTGGAGCAGAAACGGCGCAGGCCGCAAACCGCTTCGCCTTCGTGGTCGGCAACGACACTTATCAGAACGTCGATCCGCTCAGGAAGGCCGTCAACGACGCCCGCTCGATCGCGCAGGCGGTCCAGACCATCGGCTTTCAGGTTACGCTCGGCGAGAACCTGACCCGCCGGCAGTTCATCGAACGGTTCAGCGCGTTCGAAAACCGGATTCAACCCGGCGACACCGCCTTCCTGTTCTATTCCGGGCACGGCGTCGAACTCGACGGCGCGAATTATCTGATCCCGGTCGACGCGCCGAGGGTCGCGGCCGATCAGCAAAGCCTGCTCAAGGATGAATCGATCTCCACCGACAACATGATCCAGCGGCTGAAGGCGCGCGGATCGCTGGCCCAGATCGTGGTGCTGGACGCCTGCCGGGAAAATCCGTTCCGGCAGACCAACGGTCGCGCCATAGGCGGCAGCCGCGGGCTGGCGCCGACCCAGGCGCCGGGCGGCGTCTTCGTGATCTATTCCGCAGGGGTCGGCGAGGTCGCGCTCGACCGGCTGTCGGACGGCGACACTAATCCGAACTCGGTATTTACGCGCAGCTTCCTGCCGCTTCTGACCGACCCCGCGCAATCGCTGGTGACGGTTGCCAAGGAAACCCGCTCCCGCGTCAAGGCGCTGGCCACCACCATCGGCATGACCCAGTCGCCGGCGTATTATGACGAGATCGACGGCGAGTTATTTCTGGCAAAGGGCGCGACCGGCGCGCCGCCGCTTGCCGTCGCGCCGGCGAACATCCCGCCCGCATTGGCGCCGCCGATGGCGCAGAAGAACTATCCGGCGCCGGTCGCCGCGATGCCGCCGCCATCGGCTCCCGCAGCGGGCTTCATCTTCGCCGACTCGGATCGCGTCCGGATAAGTCCGGCCATGCTGCGCGCTCTCACGCCTGGACAATTGCGGCTCGCCCGCAATGAAATTTATGCCCGGCGCGGCCGCTTCTTTCGGGATCCCGCATTGGCCGAATATTTTAGCCGCTTCGCCTGGTATCGCCCCTATGCATGGGACGTCCCGCTCAACGCCGTCGAGCAGGCCAATGTCAGCCTGATCGGATCGATGGAACGATAGATCCGAGCACCAACAACAAGAACAATTTCAAGGGAGATTCGAAAATGCCCCATGCCGTCACCAAGGATAATGTCCGCCTCCATTTCGAAGAGGCGGGAAGCGGAACCCCGATCATCTTCCTGCACGAATTCGCGGCCGACCATACCAATTGGGAGCCGCAGATGCGCTACTTCTCGCGCGGCCACCGCTGCATCGCCTACTCCGCACGCGGCTATACGCCCTCCGACGTGCCGCCGACGGCGGACGTCTACACCTACAGGCATTTCTACACCGACGCGCTCGCGGTGCTCGACCACCTCAATATCGCAAGAGCGCATTTCATCGGCCTGTCGATGGGCTCCTATTCGTCGCTGCAGGTCGGCCTCAACGCGCCGGAGCGCGCGCTGTCGATGACGCTGGCCGCGGTCGGCTCGGGCTCGAACCTGGAAAATCTCGACGCGTTCCGCAAGCAGTGCCAGGCCAATGCCGTGCAGTATGAATCCATCGGTTCGATCGAAGTCGCCAAGGCGACGCGCGAGGCGCCGAGCCGGATTCCATTTTTGCTGAAGGACCCGCGCGGCCACGCCGATTTCTACGCGGCACTGGCACGGCATGATGCCAAAGGCTCGGCCAATACCATGCGCAGCTTTCAGGGCGGCCGCCCCTCGATCTACACACTGACCGAGGCGATCCGCAAGGTGCCGACCCCGGCGTTGATTATCTGCGGCGACGAGGACGACAATTGCGTCGCGCCGAGCCTGTTCCTGAAGCAGCATCTGCCGGCGGCGGGGCTGTCGTTCTTCCCGAAGTCGGGCCATGTGCTCAATCTGGAGGAGCCGGCGCTGTTCAACGAGATGGTGGAGCGGTTTATTGCGCTGGTCGAGGCCGGGAGATGGCCGGTGCGCGATGCGCGGTCTCTACACGCCTGACTGTCATTCCGGGTTCGCGTCTTCGACGCGCCCCGGAATGACGATTTCTATTTCCCTGCACCCGCCCGCGACAGCAGGAACACGCCCTGCTCGCCGAACATGTTCCAGAACCACCACGGCAGGTTCAGCCGCAGCGGGCGGCCGTAGAGATCGAGCGCGACGGCGCGTTCCATCTTGACGTTGATCTCGTCGCAGAGTTGGACGAAATCCTTGATGGTGCAGAAGTGGATATTCGGGGTGTCGTACCAGGTCGCCGGCAGGTTTTCGGTACGCGGCATGTGGCCGCCGACCAGCAATTGCAGGCGCATCTTCCAGAAGCCGAAGTTCGGGAACGAGACGATGGCGCGCTGGCCGATCCGCAGCAGGTTTTCCAGCACCACTTTCGGCTGCCGTGTCGCCTGCAGCGTCTGCGACAGGATCACGTAGTCGAAAGCGTCGTCGGGATAATTGCTCAAGTCGGTGTCGGCGTCGCCCTGCACCACCGCAAGCCCCTTGGCGACGCAGCGGTTGACGCCCTCGCGCGACAGTTCGATGCCGCGGCCGTCGATGCCGCGGCTTTCCAGCAATTGCAGCAGTTCGCCATCGCCGCAGCCGACGTCGAGCACCTTCGAGCCGCGCGCCACCATGTCGGCGACCAGCAGATGATCGGTCCGATAATTTCCGGTGCGATCGGGCGTGACGCCGCCGAGCGGCAAGACCTGTTCCTGCAGCGCCATGTCAGCCACCTGTTGACCCAAGCCCGCGCGCCTTGCCCGCCGATTGCAGGAAGGCCCGGGAAATGTCGAAGAATTCGGGAACGTCGAGCAGAAAGGCGTCGTGGCCGCGATCGGTCTCGATCTCGGCGAACGACACCCGCGCGCTCGACGCGTTCAGCGCATGCACCAGCGCCCGCGATTCCGCGGTCGGGAACAGCCAGTCCGAGGTGAACGACACCACGCAGAAGCGGGTCTTGATGCCGCGGAACGCCTGCGCCAGCACGCCGTTGTGGTCGCCGGCGATGTCGAAATAATCCATCGCCCGCGTCAGATAGAGATAGCTGTTGGCGTCGAAGCGCTCGACGAACGACGAGCCCTGATAGCGCAGATAGCTTTCGACCTGGAAGTCCGCGTCGAACGAGAACGTCGGCAGATCGCGGTCCTGCATCCGCCGTCCGAACTTGCGATGCAGCGCTGCGTCCGACAGATAGGTAATATGCGCGGCCATCCGCGCCACGCCGAGCCCGCGATGCGGATGCGTGCCCTCGTCAAAATAACGCCCGCCGCGCCAATCCGGATCGGCCATCACGGCCTGACGGCCGAGTTCATGGAACGCGATGTTCTGCGCCGAATGCCGTGTCGAGCAGGCGATCGCCAGCGTCGAGAACACGCGCTCCGGATAGGCCGCGGTCCATTGCAGCGCCTGCATGCCGCCCATCGAGCCGCCGACGACGCTGAACAATGTCGTGATGCCCAAACGGTCGATCAGCATGGTCTGCGCGCGCACCATGTCGGGAATGGTGATGACCGGAAAATCCAGCCCCCACAGTTTCCCGGTGGCAGGATTGGTCGAGGCCGGGCCGGTCGAGCCCAGGCAGCTGCCGATCACGTTGCTGCAGATGATGAAGTACTTGCTGGTGTCGAGTGGCAGGCCCGGGCCGACCATGGTGTCCCACCAGCCGTGCTTGGCCGTCACGGGGTGCACGTTGTTGACATGCTGATCGCCGGTCAGCGCATGGCAGACCAGGATGGCGTTGGAGCGGTCCGCATTCAGTTCGCCATAGGTCTGGTAGGCGATCTGGAACGGCGCCAGATCGACGCCGCAATCCAGTTTCAGCGGCTGGTCGATGCCGAACTTCGCCAGCAGCGACGTCGGATGATCGGCCTCGTGGGCGCGATCCTCGCTGTGGATCGACGGGCTTGATATCGACTGCAGATTTGTCATATCGGCACCGGCCTCCCCGCGGAGGTCCAAAGACAGAATCAGGCCATAAAAAACCCGGCCTGAACAAAGGTTCGGCCGGGATCACTTCTGTCCCCGGCCTGTTTAGCGAATTGTTTAACGTGGCTGCAAGCCGGCCGGCTCAAATGACCACGAAGAACCCTCAAGCTAGTCCCGGGCCGGCCTTTCGTCAAGGCTCGCCCGTGGTTAACCGCCTCGCGGCGGCCCGTATTGCCGTACGTTTCCTTTGCTTTCATCGGCCGTCTTTCCTAATCAATGCTTACACTTGCCGGTATTTTCGCTCGATCCGGCGTTGAAGGTTGAGAATATGTCCAAGGCCCCCCCGGCGCCGCCCTCGCTGCAGGAACTGCGCAAAGAGATCGACGCGATCGACGAGCAGGTCCACCGCCTGCTGATGGCGCGTGGCGACATCATCGACCGGCTGATCCGGGTCAAGCAGACCCAGGAAGTCGGTTCCGCGTTCCGCCCGGCGCGCGAAGCCTCGATGATGCGAGAACTGGTGCGGCGCCATCGCGGCATCCTCCCGCTCGACACCATCGAGAGCATCTGGCGCGTCATCATCTCGACGTTCACTTTCGTCCAGGCGCCGTTCGCGGTGCATGCGGATGTTTCCGTCAGTGAGCCCGCAATGCGGGATTCGGCGCGGTTTCATTTCGGCTTCGTCGTGCCCTATGTGGCGCATTTCAGCGCGCAGGCCGCTGTCGAGTCGATCGCGAAATCCAAGGGCGATCTGGCGCTGGTCTCGGCCACCTCCAGCCGCACGCCGTGGTGGATCGCACTCGAAGCCGACGGCGCGCCCAAAATCATCGCTCGCTTCCCGTTCCTCGAACGCGCCGATCATCCGGCCGCCCTGCCCGTGTTCGTGATCTCGCGGGTCGCCGACGACGCGATGGTGACGGAAGTCCAGATGTGGAGCGTCCGCGTCTCCGGCTGGAATGCCGATACCGCGCGCGCGCTGGCGCCGCTGGCCGAGATCGTCGCCGTGCCCGACACCGCCTTCGATGGCGCGGCCTTGCTGGTGTCGGATGCCGGCACCGGCTTCGAGAAGATCAAGATGGCCCTGATCCATGCCGGTGCTTCGGTGCGCTCGTCGGCCCTCGTCGGCAGCCACGCGACGCGCTATACGGTGCCCCCGAACGGGGCCGCCAAATCTTGAACCGACAAATCTTGAATCGATAAGTCCTGAAACGACCCTGAATATCCGGAGTTGACGATGTCCCGCCCCGTGCCGAATCCCGGCATTCTCGATATTGCGCCCTACACGCCCGGCAAGACCCCGGTGCCGGAGCCCGGCCGCAAGGTGTTCAAGCTGTCCGCCAACGAGACCCCGTTCGGGCCGTCGCCGAAGGCGATGGAAGTCTACAAGCAGGCGGCCGCGCATCTGGAAGACTATCCGGAAGGCACGTCGCGCGTGCTGCGCGAGGCGATCGGCCATTCGTTCGGCCTCGATCCCGACCGCATCATCTGCGGCGCCGGCTCGGACGAAATCCTCAATCTGCTGGCGCACACCTATCTCAGCCACGGCGATGAAGCGATCTCCACCGCCCACGGCTTTCTGGTGTACCCGATCGCGACCATGGCGAACGGTGCCAAGAACGTCGTCGCGCCCGAGACCGATTTTACTGCCGACGTCGATGCGATCCTCAAACGCGTCACGCCGAAGACCAAGCTGGTGTGGCTGGCCAACCCGAACAACCCGACCGGCACTTATTTGCCGTTCGACGAGGTCAAGCGGCTGCGCGCCGGATTGCCGCCGCAGGTGCTGCTGGTGCTCGACGCCGCCTATTCCGACTACGTGTCGCGCAACGACTACGAGCTCGGCATCGAGCTGGTGGCGACCACCGAAAACACCGTGATGACGCATACCTTCTCCAAGATTCACGGGCTTGCGAGCTTGCGGATCGGCTGGATGTTCGGACCGGCCAACATCATCGACGCCGTCAACCGTATTCGCGGGCCGTTCAACGTCTCGACGCCGGCCATGCTCGCCGCCGTCGCCGCGATCGAGGACACCGCGCATGTCCAGATGTCGAAGGCGTTCACCGAGAAGTGGCGGACCTGGCTGGCCGAAGAGATCGGCAAGCTCGGCTTGAAAGTGACGCCGAGCGTCGCGAATTTCGTGCTGATCCATTTCCCGCTCGACAAGGGCAAGACTTCGGCCGACGCCGATGCGTATCTGACCAAACGCGGGCTGGTGCTGCGGGCGCTGAACAACTACGGCCTGCCACACTCTTTGCGCATGACCATCGGCACCGAAGAGGCAAATCGTCTGGTCGTCGACGGCCTGCGCGACTTCATGGCGGGCAAATGAGCGCGCCGCTGTTCAAACGCGTAGCCCTGATCGGCTTCGGGCTGATCGGCGGCTCGATCGCGCGCGGCGCACGCGCGCAGGGCCTCGCCGGCGAGATCGTCACCACCGCGCGCTCGGAGAAAACCCGCGCGCGCGTGGCCGAACTCGGCATCGTCGACGCGGTGCTGGCGACCAACTCCGAGGCGGTGAAAGACGCCGACCTCGTCATCCTCTGCATTCCCGTCGGCGCCTGCGGGCCGGTGGCGGAGGAGATCGCGCCGCACCTCAAGCCGGGCGCGATCGTTTCCGACGTCGGCTCGGTCAAGGGCGCGATCGTCAAGGAAATGGCGCCGTATCTTCCGGCCAATGTCCACTTTGTGCCGGCGCACCCCGTCGCCGGCACCGAGCATTCCGGTCCCGATTCCGGTTTCGCCGAACTCTTCATCAATCGCTGGTGCATTCTGACGCCTCCTGACGGCACCGATCCCGCGGCCGTCGAGAAACTGCGCGCATTCTGGGCCGGCCTCGGCGCCAGGGTCGAGATCATGACGCCGGATCATCACGACCTGGTGCTGGCGATTACGAGTCATTTGCCGCATCTGATCGCCTACACCATCGTCGGCACCGCCGACGAACTCGCGCAGGTGACGTCGTCCGAAGTGATAAAATTCTCCGCCGGCGGTTTTCGCGACTTCACCCGGATCGCGGCCTCGGATCCGACGATGTGGCGCGACGTGTTCCTGAACAACAAAGACGCGGTGCTGGAAATGCTCGGTACCTTCACCGAGGACCTTTCGAAACTGACCCGCGCCATCCGCCGCAACGACGGCGAGGCGCTGTTCGACCACTTCACCCGCACCCGCGCCATCCGCCGCGGCATCGTCGAGATCGGCCAGGATTCGGCCGCGCCGGATTTCGGCAGGCCGCATGCGAATCTGGCGAAGAAGCCGGAGTGAGATCATCCTCGTCGTCCCGGCCTTGAGCCGGGACCCATACCCACGGGCGGTTGTGGTTGCAGCAACTCGTCGAACAGCGTTTTGAAAACGATAGATCACGCGGTGCCCCGGCGTTCGCCGGGACGACTCGTTG
>JBBRSX010000191.1:0-11100 GCA_038244925.1 Hyphomicrobiales bacterium
CTCAGCCTGTCGGGACGGACACTGGAAAAGCACCGGACTTACGGTACCGGTCCCGCTTATCGAAAGCTCGGCGGACGTGTCGTCTACGCGCTGGAGGATCTGAAAGCCTGGGCCGACCGTGGCGCCAAGACCTCGACCTCCGATCCCGGCGCCGGCACCGTGTTGCCCGCCAAGCGGCATGCCGCTGTTCCGCGGCCCTATGCCGGCCAAGTCCGTCGCTGATCGCCACGGGAGCAGTGTCGATGCGGCGAAGACAGACATCAGAACGCGAGCAGCTTGATCTGTTTCGTGCGCTACCCGGCGATCTCGCAGCCCGCGACGCGCAGGACTTGATGGCCTATCCCTTCTTCTCCCTCGCCAAATCGAAGCGCGTTGCTCCGATCGACTTCCATGCCGGGAAGATCACCATTCGTGTCGAAGCTGTGTCGGAGCACGGCATGGCGACCATCTGGGACGCGGACGTTCTGATATGGGCTGCCAGCCAAATCGTCGAGGCCCGTGACGCCGGTCTGAAAACATCGCGCCTGATGGCGGCAACGCCTTACGAGATCCTGACCTTCGTTGGCCGCGGTACCAGCGCGCGTGATTACGACCGCCTCAAAGCCGCGCTCGACCGGCTGCAATCGACGACCGTGATGACCTCAATCCGCCAGCCGACGGAACGGCGGCGCCATCGCTTCTCCTGGATCAACGAATGGAAGGAGACAGCCGATCCGCACGGCCGGCCGCTCGGGCTGGAACTGATCCTGCCCGACTGGTTCTATGCCGGCGTTCTTGATGAAGCGCTCGTGCTCACCATTGACCGGGCGTATTTCGACCTGACCGGCGGGTTGGAGCGCTGGCTCTATCGTCTCGTACGCAAGCACGGCGGTCGCCAGGACGGTGGCTGGAGCTTTGACCTCAAACACCTGCACATCAAATCCGGTAGTCTCTCGCCGCTAAAACACTTC
This sequence comes from Hyphomicrobiales bacterium, assembly GCA_038244925.1. GTDB lineage: Bacteria > Pseudomonadota > Alphaproteobacteria > Rhizobiales > Xanthobacteraceae > Bradyrhizobium. The sequence goes on from JBBRSX010000191.1 coordinate 951, forward strand.
GTCTACGACCTGCGGGAGATCGTCCGGCGCCAAACGCTGCCCGGCTATCAGCTCATCCTTGAGCGCGGCTTGCGCGGTGCTGAACGCCTCAACTTCACACCCATCCCTGTCGATCCGCTGACGGCTGCTCCACGCCGTCGTGCCCTCGCAACCGCATCAGGGGAAAAGCTGTGAATCATCTCGTGCTATCGGGGACCGCTACCCACGTGCCATCGGGGACCCGATCCTCGTGCTATCGGGGACCGGAATCGAGCATAACGTTCTGGCTCTCCAATTCTTTTCGCGCTCGTAACTTTACTAACCCTGAATCCTGCGGATTCCTTCTAACGGACTGCCCGTTTTTGGCCGCTGGGGATAACCGGCGATCAGCCACGCGGGGCGCAACGATCGGCGCGCTCCTCGATATGGGCGCTAGTTGTAAAGCGACTCTCACACCGCAACTTCCAACCTTCGCGGCACAGCAATCTTCCTGCGAAAAGGAAATTGCATGAGTGACCTCACGCATGTCGAGCTTTTGTGGCTCGAGAAGCGGATCGAGAACTGGATTCGCTTCGGCCGCGCTGCCGAGGAACAAATCCTTGATAAGCGCCGGCGCATCCTGTCATTCGCGCCGGGCAGCATATTCGCATTCGTGCGTTGGACCTCGAACGACTTCGGCACGGTCATCTCGCGCATCGACATCATCAAGGCTGTCGCGTCCGGGCAGCGCTGCGCGACCGTGCCCTATGTGCGGCCTGGCGGCGACATCCTGTTGCGGCTGTCCGGTTGGCCCAAAGTCGAGCGTGTGCTGCAATTGATCGACGTCGTCGAAGGGCTGGGCATAAATCCGGCTGACGCCGCTCACGACTATTGGCATCACGTCCACAACCGTCTGTCTGTCAATGAAGTGCCGCGGTTGTACACACGCTCCCGCCATCAGGCCTGGCTGCACCGGCGAAAGATTGCGCCATGAAGCGTCGTGTGACGACAGCCCTCTTGACTGTGGGAGCAGCAGCGCTCGTGCTGTCCACGATTGGGATCAAACCGACCACGTACTACATATGGAACGCTTCCGAAAGCGCGCCCATCGGTCTTTACCTGATACAGCCGACCGGCAGACTGTTCGTCACCAAACTTCTCGCGGTCGAGCCGCCCGAACCCCTCGCAACATTCCTCGCTGATGGCCGCTACCTACCGCGCGGCATTCCGATGCTCAAGCGCGTGCTGGCGCTGCCGGGGCAGACCGTTTGCCGCGATAAGCTCACCGTCACCATCGACAACATCGAGATGGGGAAGGCGCGCGAACGCGATAGCCGAGGCCGACCGCTGCCCATCTGGCAGGGCTGTCGCATCATCGCCGAAGGCGAGGTGTTCCTCATGAACTGGCAGTCGCCGGACTCCCTGGATGGTCGATATTTCGGCGCGCTGCCAACGAACGCGATCGTTGGGCTGGCCGAGCCTCTTTGGACTCTTGAAGGAGACTGATCATGTCGTCAGATCGCAAACCCACGGTAATTTCGTTGTTCGGTCAGAACGCGGACCATTCCTCCGTCCCGGCCGAGCGTCGCACTGCCATCGCGTGCAGCGACGGTTTGAGGCAGCCGTTAGGCCGGCACGTGAGCGCTTCTGCCTTGACGGCCGCGAGCACGATGGCCCGTTTGCGAACTCTCGGGACAATGGTGTGCTTCGTCGCGATCTTTGCATCATCAATGCTTTTTAGCGGTGCAGCGCACGCGGAACGAGCGGCACCGAACGCCCAGAAAGCAGCAGCTCCTCCTGCTAATCCCTTCGCGGTATTTGTCACCGAAGCGTCGAGGCGTTTCGCGGTACCGGAGCACTGGATTCGCGCCGTATTGCACGTCGAAAGTGACGGAAAAATACGAGCGCGATCACAGAAGGGCGCCATGGGATTGATGCAGATCATGCCAAAGACCTGGATCGAATTACGCGCGCGATATGGTCTCGGCGCTGATCCCTATGATCCCCACGACAACATTGTGGCTGGTGCTGCATACATCCGCGAACTCCATGATCGTTACGGCGCGCCAGGCTTTCTCGCGGCCTACAATGCAGGGCCTCGGCGTTACGAAAATCACCTGGCGACCGGTCGACCGCTGCCGGACGAGACACAAGCCTATGTCGCGACACTCGCACCGACGATAGGTGGTGAACAGATTGGTCGGAAGATTGTTGCGGTCTCGAAGTCACTTACTTCGGCTCGTTCACGGCTATTCGTCGTGCGCACCGCGAGCAATTCCTCGGACGAGCGCCCGTCACCCGGTATGCGGCCAGACCGCCAACCAAGGGTCCGTGCCGTCGTCGATCTGTCGGCTCTTGTGCCGCAGTCGGGCAACCTGTTCGTGCACCGTGCCAGCGAAAGTCGATCACAATGATTCCGATCGCGCTTCATCGCACTCTGTCGTGGCTTATCGAGTATTCTGACGTGAGGCAGTGGGAGCAGGGAGATACGAGCGTATGCGTCCGGGGGCTGCACATGACGTTGGGTCTTGACGAGCCTAGGGGTCTCGCGTGGCAATATGCCGATTGGGCGAGCTCCTACTCTGCGCCGGGCTCCGTTATGGCGGCTTCCGTCTTCGCGATGACCGCTTCAGCACGCTCTATCGCGGCACTGAGTTCATCGCTCTTCCAGGCATCAACCGAATGGCCGTCGTCGAACGACCGATCGTTGGCTTCTCGCGAGCGTGAGACCAACTCACGAAGCGCGGCAACGACTTCGGAGAGCAGCTTGGCATCCGCTCCGTTTCGGGAAGACTGCACCTCTTTATCCCCATCACATCGCAATTGTGGACCGTCAAGCAGTATCGTTACAAAGGACAACTATTGCAATTGCCCGCGGTCTCATGTTTGCCGTTTGGCTAGAGTCTGGCTTTGCTCAGGCGGTGGCAGGTCCTGGCGAGCTCCAGTTCCACGGCAGCAGTTCATCGAGACGATTGACGGGTTGTCCGTTGACCATCCGCTGCAGCACGTCACGCAGATAGGCATAGGGTTCGACGTCGTTGAGCTTGCAGGTCTCGATGAGCGAGCAGGCGACGGCCCAGCGATGTCCGCCGCCATCGCTGCCTGCGAACAGGTGGTTCTTGCGGCCAAGTGCCACCGGGCGGATCGCGCGTTCGACCGGATTTGTATCGAGTTCAATGCGGCCGTCATGCAGGAAGCGCGTCAGACCTTGCCAGCGCGAGAGCGCGTAACGGATGGCTTCGGCCAGCGTGCTGCGACCGGCTACGCGCGTAAGCTGGGCTTCCAGCCATGCATGCAGAGCTTGCACGATCGGCCTGGAGAAGGAGCGCCGCTCGGCAAGGCGATGAGCGGACGATTTCCCGCGCACGCGTGCTTCGATGACATAGAGTTCACCGATCCGGCGCAGTGCTTCGGCCGCCACCGGCGAGCCGGTAGCCTCGGCCACTTCGTAGAACTTGCGCCTCGTGTGCGCCCAACAGGCGGCAAGCACGACATCGCCGTTGTTGGCCAGCTGTTGGAAGCCGGCATAACCGTCGACGTGCAGCACGCCTTTGAAGTCCTCGAGATGCGAAGCGGGCCGTTCTGCTTTGCGATCCGGAGCATACAAATAGACCGCAGCCGGCGGTTCGGGTCCGCTCCACGGTCGTTGCTCGCGAGCATATACCCACAATCGCCCCGTCTTCGTTCTCCCTCTGCCGGGATCAAGTACCGGAATCGGTGTGTCATCGGCGAACAGATGGTTGGAGGCGAACACGTTCTTGCACAGCCGTTCATGCAGCGCTTCCAGCCACCAGCACGCTCCACCAACCCATCCGACGAGCGTCGAGCGGCTGAGATCGACGCTATGCCGCGCAAAGATCTGCGACTGCCGATAAAGCGGCGTGTGATCGCAATACTTGCTGACCAGCACCTGTGCGAGAAGTGCCGGCGTCGCCAGGCCGCCGGCGATCAGCCGTTCGGGCGCCGGCGCTTGCAGGACCTTGTTACAGGCGCGGCAGGCGTATTTCGGGCGGGAGATACGAACAACACGAAGCTGGGCCGGAACCCAGTCGAGCATCTCGCTGACGCTCTCCCCGATCGCGTGGAGCGCGCCGCCGCAACAACCGCAGATCTCGCTATCAACATCGAGCAGAACGTCCTCGCGCGGCAGATGATCGGGCAGCGGCTTGCGCCGGGATGGCGCCTCGGCTGCCTCTGTTGCGATCGCCGGACGGCTCTCCCGGATGCGGGCAATATCGCCGTCGAGATCTTCAAGTGCGAGCGCCAATTGATCGGCATCGAGGCGTTCGGAGCGACGCCCGAACTGCGCCCGCTGCAGCTTCTTGATGATCATCTGGAGCCGCTCGATCTCGCCGTCGCGGCTCTCGACAACATCAGCCATCTCACGCACCAAACGGCGCAACAGAGCCGTATCGGATGGCAGATTTTCGAGGTCAAATCGCATGTTCGATTCTACTCGAATATGCTGATTCGAAGAAGCAAGTTAGCTATATTCTATGCGGGTTTCTGCGATGTTTCAGCCGGCAAGAGCCGGCTTCCAGATGCGCTCGGGCACGCGCCAGTCGATGCCTTCGATCAACATGGCGAGCTGCGCCGGCGACAGCGTGATGGAGCCCTCATATCCCACCATCCGCGGCCACGCGAAGCCGCCGCGATCGATCCGCTTGGTGAACAGGCAGAGCCCGTTGCCGTCCCAGAACAGGATCTTGATGATCCGCGCTCGTTTGCCCCTGAAGGCGAACAGATGGCCGGAGAACGGATCCTTTTTCAGCGTCTCCTGGACCAACATGGCCAGTCCATCCATGCCCTTTCTCATGTCGGTGTAGCCCAGCGCCAGGTGCACCTTCACGCCCGCCGGAACGATCATCATCGTGCAGCCTCCCGGTCGAGAACATGCTGGCGAACCGCTTCCGGATCGCTGCCTTCGGGCGCAAAAACGCGTCGTCCGTCGGGCAGTTGCACCGGCATCATCCCGTCCGGTGGATGCAACAGGTCGTGCAGCACCGCTGGGCCGGACGATCCTCCAGAGCTACCTCCCGGGAGCGTAACCGTTGCCAGCTTCACTGCCTTCTTGCCCGTAAAGCCGAACTGGACGCGCCAGCGGAACACCATGCTCGTGACGATGCGATGGCGGCGGCAGACCTCCGCCACACTCATGCCGGGCTGTTCCGATTCCAACACGACGGCTAGCTTCTCTTCATCCGTGAAGCTGCGCCGGTTCGAGCGGCCGTCGTGTGGCGGATCCGGATCGCGTGCCGCTGTCAAGTCGTTTTCCCGCGAGCTATCCTTAGCAGCGCTGCTAGCACCAGTGCTTATTTGCGGGCAGGCACTCGGATGAAGATGCGCCCGCCAGTCGATCGCCACCTCCGCGTTCTCGATACGGTCCCGCCATTTGCGCAATGCGTGAGGCGAAAGCCGCAGGCCGGAGGCGTATTCGCGAACACCCATCCCGCTCCAGTTCATGGCTTCCACATGCATCGCCCAGAACGCCTGAAGCGCACGCGAGCGGGTGTCCGTGCGTACGGAATAGCGCGGTCTCAGATGTCGCGTGCCACTCTTCCCCTGCTGCCGGCGTTGCTCTTGCCGACGCGAATCCTGCAGGGATTTGGCATGTTCGCGGGCTTCTTCCTTGCTGATCAGGTGCTTCATCCAGCGTTCGAACGTCTTGGTCGACAGCCCGTGCTGGCGGCAATAATCCGCGCGCGCCATTCCGCTTTGACGCCATGCCTCGACGTGCAACGACCAATATGGGCTGTGCGCTTTTACCCAGGACCGAGATGCCACCGGAGATCCTCCCATGTACGAGAGAACCCGATTTGGAACGACACCGCACTCTCAGAAAGTCGTGCAAGATTCGGACGCTTACATACGAGCCACGGATGGCAAGATAAAAGCCCCGACCGCCGTCGAGGGCATGTGGTTGGTTGGTCTAGGTATTTTGGTCATGAGGCCGATGGCGTCGTCTGGCGCTCGACGCACAATGTTCAATGGATTCAATGTCCCCGACGCCGTCGGCAGCACTTTAGCGGACATCTAGCGCCATGAGCGCACGCGACGACGAGATCAATGTTCGGCCTGGCCGTATCAAACACGGCAACCAGGGCGCCAAGCGTCCGAAGAGTTTCGTGGGCCAGGTCATGCGCGCTGCGAGGAAGGCTGGGCATACTGGCAAAGGCTTCGGACACGGGAGCGGGACAAAAGGCCATTCAACGTTTGGACGCGGCCGAAGGGCAGCGCTGTTCCTTGCATCCCGGTCGCCAGGCAGACGCGTTGTTGTCATGGCTCGGATCGTCCGCCAGCAGGGTAAGCGATTTCGCTCCGCGCCACTTTCAAAACACGTCGCGTATCTCAAGCGAGAGGGCGTTACTCGCGACGGCGCCGATGCGCAAATGTTCGACGCCACGTCGGAGAGTGCCAACACGAAAGCTTTTGCGGAGAGGTGTGAGGATGATCGGCATCATTTCCGGTTTACAGTTTCGCCTGAGGATGCCTCCGAGATGGTGGACCTTCGCACCTTTACGCGCGAATTGATGGCTGATGCCGAACGTGATCTCAACACCGGGTTGGACTGGGTGGCAGTGGATCATTGGAACACCGACAACCCTCACGTGCACGTCCTCGTGCGCGGCCGCGCTAGTGACGGCAAGGACTTGGTCATCAGTCGCGATTACATCAGCCGCGGGTTTCGAGCGCGTGCTGAAGAGCGGGTTACGCTGGAACTCGGTCCGCGCAGCGCACAGGAAATTCGCGTCGCCTTGGAGAGCGAAGTCGGGGCCGAGCGCTGGACCAGCCTCGACCGAGTTCTCCGTCGCGCTGCCGACGAGGGGGCAGGTGTAGCCGATCTCAGACCGGGTATTCCGGACAGCGATCCCGAGCTTCGAAAATTGATGGTTGGTCGAGCGGCTAAGCTTGAGCGGCTCGGCCTCGCCGAGCAAGTCGCTCCAGGACGCTGGACTTTGAAGCCCGGGATAGAGGGAACTCTGCGAGACCTTTCAGTCCGCGGGGATATCATCAAGACCATGCACCGCGCGATCACGAGCGCGGGCCGCGAGCCCGACTTGGCTGGATTTGCCTTGCATGGTGACCAAGCCGCCGACCCCGTGCAAGGTCGACTGGTAGCTCGCGGCCTCCATGACGAACTGAAAGGCACCGCTTATGCCGTCATTGAAGGCGTCGATGGACGCACGCACCATCTCATTTTCTCCGACCTCGATGTAACCGGTGACGCAAGACCTGGCGCGGTGGTCGAGATGCGCGCGTACGAAGACGGCCAGGGACACAAACGCTCGTCGCTGGCGACGCGATCCGATCTGACCATCGAGGCCCAGGTCACGGCACCCGGTGCGACCTGGATCGACCGACAGCTTCTTGCCAAGGAAGCGGCCCTGAGCGGAAATGGATTTGGCGGGGAGGTTCGTCAGGCGATGGATCGTCGCATCGAACATCTGGCCAGCGAAGGGCTCGCGCGCCGACAAGGACAGCGGGTCATCTTCGTACGCGATCTGCTGGACACGTTGCGGACGCGGGATCTGAGCGCCGCCGCTATAAGGTTTTCCGGCGAGACCGGCCTCGCCTACCGCCCATCAGCGGAGGGCGAGAACATTGCCGGGATTTACCGCCAACGGGTCAGCTTAAGTTCGGGCCGGTTTGCGATGATCGATGATGGCCTCGGCTTCCAGCTCGTGCCCTGGCGTCCAGCCCTCGAGCAGCAGCTCGGCCGCCAAGTCTCCGGCGTCATGCTGCCGAGCGGCGGCGTCGACTGGAGTTGTGGTCGAAAGCGTGGACTGGGGCTCTGATGTGTCCCGTGAAGTTGATATGGACGATCGGACGCGGGCAGCCGCGATTGCTCCTTGCGTATCGGTGATTCCACGCCGTGCTACGCAAAGACACGATCCCAGCGATCGAGCGATTGCAACCTGATCTGCTTTTCTGTCTCTGCACCCGGACGCGCAAATTGGGGACGGGGGTGAGAAGCGATGCCGTATGTCGAGGCGACCGGGGCAAGGCTGTATTTCGAGGAATGCGGCTACGGGTATCCGATCATCTTTGTCCACGAGTTCGCATCCGACATGCGCGGATGGGAATCGCAGCTTCGCCACTTTTCGCGCGGTTACCGTTGCATCGCCTTCAACGCCAGGGGATATCCGCCCAGCGATACTCCCGAGAATGTCGCCTCCTATGGCTGGGATCTTGCGGTCGACGACATTGCCGCAGTAATGCGAGGTCTTGCGATCGAAGGCGCCCATGTCGTGGGTTCGAGCATGGGCGGATATGCGGCCCTGCAGCTCGGGTTGCGTTATCCCGGCAAGGTAAGTGCGATTGTCGCAGCCGGCGTGGGCTCGGGCTCCCATCCTTCCCACCGAGACGCCTGGTTGCGGGAGACCTCGGTTCTCGCGCGGGTCTTCAGCGAGCACGGAATGACAGCGATGGCCGAACGGATGGCGCGCGGTCCGGCCCGTATCCAGCTCAAGTACAAGGATCCGAAGGGCTGGCAGGAATTTGTTGCCCGGCTGCAGCTGCATTCGCCGCAGGGAATGGCGAATACGATGGCGCGCTGTCAGGCGTTGCGGCCGTCGGTGCACGATCTTCGTGACCAATTGTCAGGGATGACGGTGCCGGTGTTGCTCGCGGTCGGGGATGAGGACGTCCGATGCCTGGAGCCCACCGTGATGCTGAAATCGATACTCTCCAATGCCGGACTCTGGATCTGCCCCAATACCGGTCATGCGATCAATCTGGAAGAGCCCGCGGCATTCAACGCTCAAGTCGAAGGCTTCCTCGCCGCTGTCGAGCGCGGCAGCTGGCGTCGTCGGCACCTGTCGACCCTAAGTCGTTCGGAATTTGTCTCGGCTCGGTACGCCTGCGGTGACGGTTCAGCCGGCCAGGTCGATCAGAACCCCGCACTTTATTTGCAAGACGGTTGAGACCCCTCCAATCCGCTCCTGCGAAATGACCCTTCGAGCCATCCAGTCACCCGATCGCCTCCAGCAAGTGTCCATTATGAAACCCAGAGTTGGCGTCTATCTCAGCGAAGGCATGGCTGCACGGTTGGCGGAGGCGGCCAAGCGGCCCGGTGTCAGCAAATCGGCGCTCGTCGAAGCCGCCCTTGATCGCTTTCTCGGTTCTGACGACGATATCGTTGATACCGCTGGCGTTGGACGTCACCTCGCAGGTTTGAGCCGTCAGCGATCACCTCGGTGTATCCGCAGACCGTGGTGCAGACCTGCATCGTGCATCTGATCCGCAACAGCCTAGCATTCGTGGCATGGAAGGACCGCAAGGCAATCCTGCCTGCGATCAAGGCGATCTACCGCGCCGAGAATGCCGACATGGCGAGGCTCCGGCTCGAGGAGTTCGAAGACGAATGGGGCAAACGCTACCCGGCGATCGGCCAGGCCTGGCGCCGCGCCTGGGAGCACGTCGTTCCGTTCTTCGCCTTTGCTCCTGGCGTCCGCAAGATGATTTACACCACCAACGCGGTCGAGGCGTTGAACCGCAGCTTGCGCAAGATCATCAAGACCCGGGGCAGCTTCCCAAATGACGACGCGGCCTTGAAGCTGCTTTACCTCGCCATCAGGAATGCCGGACTGCGGTGGCGGCGAGGTATCGACTGGACCGCCGCCATGGGCCAGTTTGCCATTCAGTTCGGCTCACGCTTTCCGGGATCAGCACGATGACCAAAGTGTCAATCAGCCGTCTTGTCCGGTGGCCCGAGTTTGGCCGATCAGCAAACTCTGTAAAGGCGGGCCTGCGGCCCCCGCCTACGGCGGCTACGGCCTTGACAGAGCTTGCTGCCGGCCATTGTTAGCCCCCATGGGACCGACGGCGATGTCCGGCTGACGCAAGATACCACCACGCTTCAACCTTCACAGAGGCCCCTACACAAAATATCGGACATTCCCATCGGCGCTGAAGCCGCTGCCGGCCGAGCCCTACGCATACGCCGCATGGAAGGAATGCCGCGCCGGGCTCGACTACCACGTCGAGGTCGAGAAGCACTACTACTCGGTGCCATACACACTGCTGCGCGAGACGATGTGGGCACGGATCACGGCCCGCACGGTCGAGTTGTTCCACCACGGCAAGCGCGTCGCCGCTCACGCGCGCTCGTCATCCAACCGCAAGCACACGACGGTGCGCGAGCACATGCCGTCGAGCCATCAGCGTTACGCTGACTGGACGCCGGAGCGGA
>JBBRSX010000192.1:0-10977 GCA_038244925.1 Hyphomicrobiales bacterium
CCGGATCGATGTCGAAAATCACGCCCCGGAACGAGAACACCCGGTGGCGGACAATCTGCCCGATCTGAAACTTGGCGGTGCGCGCTTTGATCATGCTTCGTCGAATAGACCATGATTGTGGCCGATGCTAGGGGCAAAAGCGGGAATTAACCCTCCGGCATGGCGGCCATCTCCGGCGCCATGGCCCGGTAATCACTGACGAAAAGACGTTTTCTAGATGGCCGATATCCTTAACCTGGCAATTCCCTATTTCGGGCTGATCTTCATCGGATTTGCCTGCGGCAAGGGCAAAGGGTTGCCGGAAGCGGGCCTCGCCTGGATGAACTTCTTCCTGCTCTATGTGTCGCTGCCGGCCTTGCTGTTCGGCATCATGTCGAAGACGCCGTTTACGGAGCTGAACAACCCGCCATTCCTGATCGCGACCACGCTCGGCACCGTAACGGTCTTCGCGCTGGCGATGGTGACCGGCCGTTTTGCCGGCAAGCTTTCGCTGCGCAAGGCGACGATGGCGGGGCTTGCCGGTGCCTACGGCAATATCGGCTATATGGGGCCGGGGCTGGCGCTGGCGGTGCTCGGCACCAAGGCGGCGGCACCGACGGCGCTGATCTTCTGCTGCGACAGCATCTTCCTGTTTTCGATCGTGCCGCTGTTGATCGCACTGACCGATCGCGATCATCCGTCGCTGCTGCACGCCGTCGGCGTAGCTGCGCGGCAGATCGCGCTCAACCCGCTGATCATGTCGGCGGCCGCCGGCGCGCTGGCCGCGGCGCTGCACCTGCAGCTGCCGGTCGCAATCGACAAGACGCTTTTGTTTTTGCAAAACGCCGCGGCGCCGACCGCGTTGTTCGTGCTCGGCGTCACCGTGGCGCTGCGCCCGTTCGATCGCGTGCCTTGGGAAGTGCCCGGGGTGATCGCCATCAAGCTTCTGATCCATCCGCTGCTGGTGTTTGGATTGATGCTGTTGTTCGGGCCGTTCGCGCAGCCATGGGCGGCAACCGCGGTCTTGATGGCTTCGCTGCCGCCGGCGCTGAACGTGTTCGTGATAGCCCGGCAAAACAACACCTGGATCGAGCCGGCGTCGGTCGCGGTCCTGATCGGCACCTTCGCGTCGGTGGTGACGCTGACCAGCGTGATGTGGTTCATCCAGAGCGGACGGCTGACGTTTCCGTAAAACGATTGTCGCTAAGCGCCTCAGCTCATGCGCTTCCAGGAAGGTGCGAGGCCCTCGCGCATCGCTAGCCGCCGCAGCGGGCCGAACGAGCCGAGCAGATGCATTCCGGCCGCGCGTAGCGACTGCATGGCAACGAAATCGCTGAGCAGCGAACGGTTGGCGATATCGATCGCTATTTTGCGGCTGGCGACGTCGGCACGCCTGGCGGATTGATAGCGCGCCAGCACCTGCGGCGAGCCGGGGTCTTCGCCGAGCAACATCGCGTTGGCTGCGATATCGGCGATGTCGGCGGCGTCGCGCAGGCCCATGTTGAGGCCCTGGGCGCCGATCGGCGGCAGCACATGGGCGGATTCGCCGACCAGCGCGACACGATGGCTGGCGAACTGGCTCGGGCTTTCGATCGTCAGCGGGAAAACATGGCGCCCGGCTTCGACCTGGACACGGCCGAAAATCGAATGCGATTGCCTCTCCGCGGCGTCGGACAGTTCGTCGTCGCTGAGCGCGTTCAGCCGTTCGGCTTCCCTGGTGGCCTGCACCCACACCACGCTGCAGCGGTTGCCGGGCAGGGGCACGAATACGCACGGCCCCTGCGGCGTATGGAACTCGGTCGAGATGTTCTGATGCGGCCGCGAATGGCTGATGTTGAAGGTCAGCGCCGACTGGGCGAGGTCGCGGCGGCGGACCTCGATCCCGGCGGCGGCGCGGGACGGCGACTGCCGTCCGTCGGCGCCGATCACCAGCCGGGCGGACAGCCGCTGCCCCTGGCTGGTATGGATCTGAACGTCGGCGTCCTGCGGATCGATGGTCGCCGCCTCGTCGTCAAATCGGGTCAGGTTGGATAGCTCGGCGGCGCGTTCCTCGAGTGCCACCATCAGCGAACGGTTGTCGATGTTGTAGCCGAACTGTTCGAGCCCGATTTCGTCCGAGGAAAACCGTACCTCCGGCGCGCGGATCAAGCGTCCGGTATCGTCGACCAGGCGCATGGTCTGCAGGGCGGCGGCCTTGTCCGCGCAGCGCCGCCAGACATCGAGGCGTTCGAGCAGGTCGGTGGAAGCCCCCAAAAGCGCCGTGGTCCGGTTGTCCGCATAGGGCGCGCGGCGCGCAATCAGGGCGGTCTTTGCGCCGGTCTCGGCCAGCGCAATCGCCGCGGTCAAACCCGCCGGGCCGCCGCCGATCACAACGGTGTCATAAATCTGAGAAGCGTCGTTCATCCCACGACAATTGACCTTTGACCCGGTTTTTTCAAGCGGTTAACGGGGTAAAAGGTTTCCACTGGTTTGCGCGGCGGAACGCCGCAAGCGCGGATATGCAAATCACGCCGATTCCTGATAGCACTGCCGGAATAATGGACCAGACAACCCAGCCCGTTTCTGACCCGGCATCGGCCCGGATGCGGCTTGCCGCATTCGGCGTGCATCTGTTTACGGCGATGGGGGCCGGCCTTGCGCTGATCGCGATGCTGGAGGCCGTGCGCGAGCACTGGGCCAACATGTTCGGTTGGCTTGGCGTGGCGTTGATTGTCGATGCCATCGACGGGCCGATCGCGCGAAAGCTCGATGTCGTGCGGCTGCAGCCGGACTGGTCGGGCGAGGTGCTGGACCTAGTCGTCGATTTCGTCACTTACGTCTTTGTTCCGGCCTATGCGATCACCGCGAGCCAGCTGTTGCTGCCAACGGCGGCGCCGCTACTCGGGATAGGCATCGTCGTGTCCGGCGCGATGTATTTCGCAGACAAGCGCATGAAGGCGTCCGACAACCATTTCCGCGGCTTTCCGGCACTGTGGAACGCGGCGGCGTTCTACCTGTTCCTGCTGCACTGGCCGCCGGTATTGTCCACTCTGGGCATCGCAGCTCTGATCGTGCTGACCTTTGCGCCGTTTCACACCCTGCATCCGGTCCGCGTCGTGCGGCTGCGGTGGCTGACGCTGTGGCTGTTGGCCGCGTGGGCCGGGCTTGCAATCTACACGCTGGCTTGCGACTTCAACGTCGGCATCGCCATCACCACCGGGCTTTGCGTCATCGCCGCCTACATCGTCGGCAGCGATGCGGTCATTCGGCGGATCAAGGCGTTTCGGGCATGATGGAATTATTGACCAGCGCGGAAGCATGGGCGGCGTTGCTTACCTTGACGGCGCTGGAGATCGTACTCGGCATCGACAATGTCATCTTCCTGTCGGTGATCGTTTCGCGGATTCCGCCCGCGCAGGCCAAGCGGGCGCGCCAGATCGGACTGCTGCTGGCGCTGGTGTTCCGCATCATCCTGCTCAGCCTTCTGGTCTGGCTGATCGGCCTGACGGCGCCGGTGCTGACGGTGCAAAGCGTCGCGCTGTCCTGGCGCGATATCATCCTGATCGGCGGCGGGCTGTTCCTGATCGCGAAGGCGACGCATGAAATCCACGCCGAAGTCGAGGCGCGCGACGGCGAGCCTGAGGCGACGCCGAAGCCGGGCGCGTTCTTCCTGGTGATCGTCCAGATCATCATCATCGACATGGTGTTCTCGCTGGACTCGATCATCACCGCGATCGGCATGGCGCAGGATCTCGAAATCATGATCGCGGCCGTCGTGATCGCCTGCGTCATCATGTATGTCTCGTCGGGCCCGGTGGCGCGGTTCGTGGCGGATCACCCGACCACCAAGATGCTGGCGCTGGCGTTCCTGGTGCTGATCGGCGTAGCGCTGGTGGCGGATGGCTTCAAATTCCACATCCCGCGCGGCTACATCTATTTTGCCATCACGTTCTCGGCGGCCGTCGAAGCTTTCAATGTGCTGGCCAAGCGCAACCGGAAAAAGACCGTTCGCTAGCCCTTTTCGGCCAGCGAGTTGACAACGCGGCGGCGATGGCTTTCGCTTCGTCTTTAGCGTTCGACGTTCAAGCAGATACCAGGGGAGCCATCGTCATGACCAAGGCCGTGCGCGTGCACAAGGTAGGGGGGCCGGAAGCTCTGGTGTATGAGGATGTGGAAGTGGCGGCGCCCGGACCGGGTGAGGTTCGCATCCGCCAGCACGCCGTCGGCCTCAATTTCATCGACGTCTATTTCCGCACCGGGCTCTACAAGGCGCCGAGCCTGCCGTTCATTGCCGGCAACGAAGCCGCCGGCGAGGTCGTGGCCGTCGGACCGGGCGTCACCAATTTTCATCCCGGCGATCGCGTCGCCTATTATTTCAATCTTGGCGGCTATGCCTCCGAGCGGGTAATCCCGGCCGACAAGCTGGTCAAGCTGCCCGACCACATCACCTATGAGCAGGGCGCCGTCCTGATGCTCAAGGGGCTGACGGTCTGGTATCTGCTGCACAAGACTTTCAAGGTCGAGACCGGTCATCGCGTGTTGATCCATGCGGCGGCGGGCGGCATCGGTCTGCTGGCCTGCCAATGGGCGCGGGCGATGGGCGCGCATGTCATCGGCACCGTCGGCTCCAAGGCCAAGGCCGATCTCGCGCTCGCCAATGGCTGCGACCACGTCATCCTCTACAACGAGGAAAATTTCGTCGATCGGGTCAAGCAGATCAGCCGCAACGAACTCTGCGACGTCGTCTATGACGGCGTCGGCAAGACCACGTTTCCGGGGTCGCTGTCCTGTCTCAAGCCGCGCGGTCTGTTCGTGAGTTTCGGCAATGCCTCAGGACCGGTGCCGCCGTTCGCGCTCGCCGAACTCAACAATCACGGTTCGCTGTTCGCGACGCGGCCGAAACTCAACGACTATGTCGGCACCCGCAAGGAACTGCTCGAAGGCGCCGACACGCTGTTTGCCGCCGTCATCAACGGCAAGCTCCACGTGCCGATCAATCATGCCTATGCGCTGAAGGATGCCGCGAAGGCGCATATCGATCTCGAGGGCAGGGCGACGACGGGCGCTGCGATTTTGCGGCCGTAAGTTTCCAAACCGTCATTCCGGGGCGATGCGAAGCATCGCCCCCGGAATCTCGAGATTCCCCGGTGCGCAATTGCGCACCTGGGGTCTGGTGCTAACGCACCATCCCGGAATGACGAACTCGATCTACGCCACCAGCCGCGCTGCGCCTGCTTTCGTCAGGATCGCATCCAGACACTCGATCATTTCCGCGATCTCCTCCCTGGAAACATTAAGCGCCGGCATGAAACGCAGTGCGTCCGGCTGCGGCGAGTTCAACAGCACGCCGTGTTCGAACGCCTGCGCCACGATCGAGGCACCGATCGGCAGCCTGAGGTCGAGCGCCAGCAACAGGCCCCGGCCACGCACTTCTCCGAGGCCATGCCGCGCCGCCAGCTTTTGCAACTCGCTTTCCAGAAACAGCCCGGCGTCAACGGCTGATTTCAGGAACGCCGGCTTAGCGACATGCTCGAGCACCGCGAAACCGGCGGCGCACATCAGCGGATTGCCGTTGAAGGTGCCGCCCTGGTCGCCATGTTCGAAACAGGACGCATATTCGGTTGCCAGCAGCGCCGCCAGCGGCACGCCGCCGCCGATGCCTTTGCCGAGCGTCATGATGTCGGGTTCGATGCCGGCATGCTCGTAATTGAACAGCTTGCCGGTCCGGCCCATGCCGGTCTGGATCTCGTCGACGATCAGCAGCAGCCCGCGTTCCTGCGTCAACGCACGCAACTGCTGCAGGAATTGATCGGTCGCCGGCCAGACGCCGGCCTCGCCCTGGATCGGCTCCAGCATCACGGCAACGGTCTTGGTCGATATCAGCCGCTTGACGGAATCGAGGTCGTTGAGCTGTGCCTTGGGAAAGCCTGAGACCTTGGGCTCGAACAGCGGCTCAAATGCTTTCTTGCCCGAGGCCGACATGGTCGCGAGCGTGCGGCCGTGAAAACCGCCGACAAAGGTGATGATTTCATGCGCACCGCCCTTGTAGAGCGTGCCGAATTTGCGCGCCAGCTTGATAGCGCCTTCATTGGCCTCGGCGCCGGAATTGGTGAAGAACACCTGATCGAAGCAGCTGTTGGCAACCAGCGCCTGGGCGAGATTCAGGCTCGGCCCGTTGAAGAAGGCAGGGCTCGGCGTCAGCAGCAGCTTTGCCTGTGCGGCGAGCGCGTCGGCGACGATGGCGGGCGAATGGCCGAGGCAATTGACGGCCCACCCCTGCATGAAGTCGAGATAGCGCTTGCCGCTGTCGTCCCAGAGATAAGCGCCTTCGCCTTTGACGAAGACGGTTGGCGGCCGTGCAGTGATGTTCATCAGAGCATCGAACGAATTGGTGGCGTTGGTCATGTCGGTCTCCTCGCGGTTTGTGAAAAGCAGGCCTAAACGCAAGAAGGCCGCACTTTGCGGGTGCGGCCTTCTCGAAAACGTTGCTGAGTTAGTTGTTCAGCTTTGTCGTCGGACACGGCGCGCGCCATCATCGTCGATCGAGCGACGACGGAAAGATGCGCGGCGGTTGGTCCGGTTGAGGTTCATGGGCGAGGGCCATACAGCCGAACGGCCGGGCGTGTCAAGGGCAGCGCGCCGTCCATCTTGGCCGTCAGGAAGGTTTACGCGGACGCACTCTGTAAGGCGCGATTGTTCTCAGAACCCAGCGACGCTGCCGTGCAGATCGTACTGATCGGCGCGCTCGATCTTCGCGGTGACGATTTCGCCGACCTTGAGCGGACGGCGGCTCGACACGTAAACCGCGCCATCGATCTGCGGCGCGTCGGCCTTTGAGCGGCCCTTCGAGACGGTCGGGCCGACCTCGTCGATGATGACCTGCTGCCGCGTGCCGACCTTGCGCTTGAGACGCCGCGCGGAGATTTTCTGCTGTCGGGCCATCAGCGCATTCCAGCGCTCCTGCTTGATCTCGTCCGGCACGACATTGCCGATCGCATTCGACGGCGCGCCCGCGACCGGCTCATACTTGAAGCAACCGAGGCGATCGATCTCGGCTTCTTCCAGCCAGTCGAGCAGATAGGCAAAATCGGAATCGGTTTCTCCGGGGAAGCCGACGATGAAGGTCGAGCGCAGCGTCAGGTCTGGGCATTCCTCGCGCCACTTCTTGATCCGCGCCAGCGTCTTTTCCTGCGCGGCTGGCCGCTTCATGGCTTTCAGCACTTCCGGGCTCGCGTGCTGGAAGGGAATATCGAGGTAGGGCAAAACCTTGCCCTCGGTCATCAACCCGATGACTTCGTCAACATGCGGGTAGGGGTAGACATATTGCAGCCGCACCCAGGCGCCGAACTCGCCGAGTTCCTTGGCGAGGTCGAAGAACTTGGCGCGGACCTGGCGGTCCTTCCACGGGCTTTCGGCATATTTGATATCGACGCCGTAAGCCGAGGTATCCTGCGAGATGACCAGCAATTCCTTGACGCCGGCGGCGACCAGCTTTTCGGCTTCGCGCAGCACGTCGTTGGCCGGGCGTGACACAAGGTCACCGCGCAGCTTTGGAATGATGCAGAAGCTGCAGCGGTTGTTGCAGCCCTCGGAAATTTTCAAATAGGCGTAGTGACGCGGCGTCAGCTTGATACCTTGCGGCGGCACCAGATCGAGATGCGGATTGTGGACCGGAGGCAGCGCGCGGTGCACGGCCTCCAGCACGCTCTCATATTGCTGCGGGCCGGTGATGGAGAGCACGCCGGGATAGGCCGCCTCGATCTGCTCGGGTTCGGCGCCCATGCAGCCGGTGACGATGACCTTGCCGTTCTCGGCCATGGCCTGGCCGATCGCGCCCAGCGATTCCTGTTTGGCGCTGTCGAGGAAGCCGCAGGTGTTGACGATGACGATGTCGGCACCGTCATGCTTGCGCGCCAGCTCATAACCTTCGGCGCGCAGCCGCGTGATGATGCGCTCGGAATCCACCAGTGCCTTGGGGCATCCCAGCGATACAAAGCTGACTTTGGGCGCAGCGGCCTGTTGCATGTCACATCTGCCTGATTGATCAGCACGAGCTAGTCCCAATTGCTCATAATTACAAGGCTTTGCGGCCGGCTTCGACGTGCTAAGGATGGCTCTGCCGGGTGAAGAGTTGATCGATGAGCGCTGAGTCGTCACCGAAAATCGTCATAGTCGACGAAAGCCCGATCCGTGCTGCCATCCTGGAAGAGGGGTTGCGGGAAGCGGGTTTTACCCACGTCGTCCATATCAGCGAAATGCAGGGGCTTTTAGCGCGCATTTACGCGCAAGATCCGGACGTCATCCTGATCGACCTCGAAAACCCCAGCCGCGACGTTCTGGAACAGATGTTCCAGGTCAGCCGCGCGGTGCGGCGGCCGATCGCCATGTTCGTCGACCAGAGCGACGCGGCCTCGATCCAGGCTTCCGTCGATGCCGGCGTCTCCGCCTATATCGTCGATGGCCTCAAGAAAGAGCGCATCAAGCCGATCCTCGACCTCTGCATTGCCCGCTTCAATGCCTTTTCGAAGCTGCAGGATGAACTCGACCGTAGCAAATCCGCGCTGGAGGAGCGCAAGGTGATCGACCGCGCCAAGGGAATCCTGATGAAGGTGAAGGGCCTCACCGAAGACGAGGCCTATGTGCTGATGCGCTCCACGGCGATGCGCGAGAAGAAGAAAATCGGCGAGATCGCGCAGTCGATCCTGACCGCGTCGGAGTTGCTGAAATGACCACACCGCTGCATATCGGCTTCATTCCGCTGGTCGACGCGTCCGCCTTGATCGTAGCCGTCGACAAGGGCTTTGCCGCGGCCGAAGGGCTCGATGTCACGCTGGTGCGGGAAGTGTCGTGGTCCAACGTCCGCGACAAGCTCAATATCGGCCGGTTCGACGCCGCCCATCTGCTGGCACCGGTGGCGATCGCGTCCAGCCTCGGGCTTGGACACGTCAAGGTACCGATCGTGGCACCATTCAATCTCGGGCTGAACGGCAACGCGATTACGGTTTCGCCGGCGCTGCATGCGGCGATCATGGCCGAGCTTGACGGCGCAGCCACCGATGCCATGGCGACGGCGCTGGCATTGTCCCGTGTTGTCGCCAAACGGCGCGCCAGCGGCGCGGAACCGCTGACCTTCGGCATGACGTTTCCGTTCTCCACCCATAACTATCAGCTGCGGTTCTGGATGGCCGCGGGCGGAGTTGACCCCGACGAGGATGTTCGCCTCGTGGTGCTGCCGCCGCCCTACATGGTGGACAGTCTCGCCAACGGCCATGTCGATTCGTTCTGCGTCGGCGCGCCCTGGAATTCGGTGGCGGTCGATCTCGGCGTCGGCCACATCCTGCATTTTGTCTCGGATATCCTGGTGCGCGCCGCGGAAAAGGTGCTTGCGGTCCGGCAGAGCTGGTCGGAGAAAAATCCGGACGTGCTGGTGGCGCTGATCCGGGCGGCCTCGCGCGCGGCCGAATTCATCGAGCAGCCGGAAAACCGCGCCGAGGCGGCAGCCATCCTGGCGCAGCCGGAGCGGATCGGCGTCGACGCCGAAGTCATCCAGCGCACCCTCGATGGCCGTTTGAAGATTTCACCTGACGGCACCCGGCGCGAGAGCAGCCGCTATTTGCTGGTCGGGCGCGAAGGCGCGGCGCGCCCAGATCCCGTACAGGCCGCATGGCTTTATGCCCAGATGGTGCGGTGGGGGCAGGCCGAGATGCGTCCCGACGCGCTCAAGACCGCCATGGAGGTGTTCCGGCCGGACCTGTATGACGCCGCGATGGGAGCGCCCGGGAAAGAACCTGCCGGGTCCCACGGGATCGGCGCCTTTGCCGGTCCTGCCTTCGATCCGGCTGACATCGCTGGACATCTGGCGGCGTTCAAGATCGGCCATTGGAAATCCTGAGGGGTCCAACATCGGGTGGAGCCTTGTTAGGCACCCGGCCTCGTGCGGCTATTTTTTAGGCATCCTGCTTTGATAGCTCAATGAAGCCTGCTTCAGAGCTTCAAGTCCATTTTCCTAATAGATTGAAATAATTAGATATTCCAGACGAATCGATATGGCACGCAACTTGTATGTTGCAGTGCAGCCAGCCGTCGCAGATGCCTGCTGGCCTACGTCCAAGATGGATTTCCGCAGCAACGAAGCTGGTCGGGCCGCTTCCAAGAAATCACTCGGCCACACGGCTGAGCCGGTTCGAGGGCGGCCGCTCTCCAACTTTGTTCTCGCCACCAATCGTGGCCGCAGGAGCTTCGTCGCGCACCATGAAAATCGAGACCCTTACAGTCGACTTTACCGACGAGCAGAAGCGCTACCTCGAAGGCTTTACCACGGGCTTGCAGATCAGCCGGGTCGGGCGCGGCCTTGGCGGCGGCGCCGGGAAACCGAATGCCGAGCCAAGCGGACCGGAAGCCGCGCACATCAAGGCGCAGGACAAGGTCACCGCAGCGGGCAAGAAACTCGTCGACCAGGAAAAATTCAAGCGTGAGGAACATCCGTTCGATGCCTATCCGCGGCTGAGGCAGCAGGCGCTCGACAACGTGCCGCCGTCGCCCGCCGATAATTTCCGCTGGCGCTATTACGGCCTGTTCTATGTGGCGCCGGCGCAGGATTCCTACATGTGCCGGCTGCGGATTCCGAACGGCATCATGAAACATTGGCAGCTTGCCGGCATGGCCGACCTTGCCGAGCAACTATGCGGGCCGTTCTGCCACGTCACCACGCGGGCGAATCTGCAGGTGCGCGAAATCCCGTTCAATCATTCGGTGGCGCTGATCGAGGGCATTCAGGACCTCGGCCTGTGCTCGCGCGGCTCCGGCGCCGACAACATCCGCAACGTCACGGGCACGCCGACGGCGGGGATCGATCCGCAGGAAATCCTCGACACCCGCGAATATGCCCGCGAGTGGCACTATCACATCCTCAACGACCGTTCGCTGACCGGGCTGCCGCGCAAGTTCAACGTCGCCTTCGACGGCGCCGGCAAGATCGCGGTGCTGGAAGACACCAACGACATCGCGTTTTCCGCCGTC
>JBBRSX010000193.1:0-10974 GCA_038244925.1 Hyphomicrobiales bacterium
AAGCAACGCCTGCTGCTTGAACTCCGTGCTGTAGTGCTTGCGCTCTCTCTTCGTCTCTGCCTTCTTCTGCTTCATCTCTCTCACCTCGGATTGCGATATAGAATCGCTTATCCGGGTGTCCGTGAAACAGGGGCAAGATCATACCTTTGAACTCGTCGCTTGCTCAATTTCTAGCTAGCGGGGTCTTCTTGTCGGACGAGTGGTTTGTTGGAGGATCTAGGCCCTTTCTTACGGTAGACCTATTTAAAGGCGCAATCTGCAGCCGCATTGTGGAGGCAATACTCGTTTTGGAGAATCACCCAGCTAATATTGTGAAGCACTACCTGGCGAGATTGCTAAACGGCAGCCTTGACCTTCTTGACCGCAATCCTTCTGACGCAAAGAATGTCTTGTGGGAGTTGGAATGTTTGCTCATTTTGAGACTTCACCGTACTAATGCGAGGCTCGGCGAGCCGG
Organism: Hyphomicrobiales bacterium; assembly: GCA_038244925.1. Lineage (GTDB taxonomy): Bacteria > Pseudomonadota > Alphaproteobacteria > Rhizobiales > Xanthobacteraceae > Bradyrhizobium. The sequence goes on from JBBRSX010000193.1 coordinate 457, forward strand.
ACATATTGGCTAAACTCGGATCGGGAGAGATCGGTTTCGCATGTAAAAAAATCTACTCCGAGAGAAATATCTCGAAAGTACTCTCTGAAGCCGTGTCGCAAATAGAGCAATCTGGCCATCCCGGTATTCTGGCAATCAACCTTGACGAATGGGTGCCTGCGAACTCGTTTGTGCGCTTGCAGACGTCCTCTGATCTCAAAGAGTTCTGCGATGAAAATAACGATCGCTTCCTCCGTACGCACGCTCGCCACATCGAAAAATATTGCTGCCTTGGGAGGGCGCTTGCGATATGGGTTTCTACTGGACTAATTGCTGATCTTGTGAAGGAGCGGGTGAGGTTATCAAACGCGCGCGAATCCATAATGTGGTCAAGCACCAAGATGGATTCAGCGAGTAGAGCTCTATTTGCGGAGTTCCTAGTAGCCTTTGAGTAGACGTTGCGAGCGAAAACGGGGTCCGAAAAACTAGGGGTAGCCCAGGTTGACTTCCCGGCCAAGCGGTTTGGAGGGCGATGAGCAGGTCTGATTCCGGAAAATGAACGGGGACGGAGTGAGCCACCTCTAGTTTCTCGGACAGTAGGTAGGCAAATGTTTCCGAGAAATGAACCTGACATTTCCTGCGGCTACCGTGCCGGCAGTGGCAGCGGCAGCAACTCTAGGTCGACGTTGTCGAAGTCGCGACTTGAATACCAGAGTTTGCCAGCGCCCAGATCGAAGTTCCGTCCCAGTGGCGGTTCGGGCGCCGCGATGCGGCGCTCGACGGCGTCGCCAGACTCGAGCTCGCCATAGCGCAGTATCGCGCTTGCGCCTCGATCGATCTGAATCATCTGGGCGAGAATGCCGTTGCGTACCAGCCACTGATCCGAGGGAACGGCCCTCAGGTGCACGGCCTTGAGTGGCGTCGCTTCGAAGTTCGCGTCGAGCCGCTGCAGTACGTCGTCGTGCGCGTCGCTCAAGTAGATGACCGGCGCGTCGAATGCGCTGGCGAAGGCGCCGATCGAAAGATCGATCACGAGCTCGTCGCCAGTGATGGCGGGAAAGCTCAGGCGATGAAGTTCGCGACGGCCGCCAGCTTCGACGGCAACCAGCAAATGCGACTCGTCATGCGTCCACTCGACGGCTTGAATGCGCCACGCGGCCACGTTTTCCGGCACGGCGAGCATGCTGCCGTCGATGCTCAGTATTGCCAGCCGTTTGCCGCTGGCGGTGCCGACGCTCACCGCGAGGTAGCGTCCCGTCGGCGACCAGCGCAGGTCGACTGGCGACTGTGGTGCGAAGTGCGAGATCCGGCGCCGTTCTCCGCTGGCCAGCGTGCTCAACGTCACTTCGAGCGTGCCACCATCGTCGGCGAGATAGGCAAGCGTAGTTCCGTCGGGCGAGATGCGCGGGCATAGCTCCGATCGCGTCGCCCGCGTGACTTGCACCGGCGCAGCGTCGGGCCGGTCCAAGTCCAGGCTCCAGACGTTGTCGTCGACGACGCGTTGCTCGAAGACGGTAAAGGTGCCGTCGCGGGCGACCGCGAGACCCGGTCCCGCGGCCGGTGCAGCGAGCAAGGTAGGATTCGATCCGTCGATGTTGACGTTCCAAATCTCGGCCAGCGTCGTCCCGTGCGCCGCAACCATCAAGCCGCCGCCGTGCCAGGCGACGCGATACGCCCAGCGTTGAAACGGCACCTCGCGCTCGCTGCCCGTGCCGTCGCTGGAGAGCACGATGACATGATGCTGACCATCGCTGTCGCGCACGAACGCGACTTCGCGCGCGTCTGCGGACACGCGCGGATGCGCGTCGACGACCATCCAATGATGTGAATTGCTGATACGGGCGGCTTGGCTGCCGTCGGGCGCGACTCGATGGATCGACACGCTGCGGCCGCCGAGGGCCTGTCCTTGCAGGTCGGAACGCGAATAGACGAGGAACGCGCCGTCGGGACTCCAGTCGATCGTGCTGTGCATCAGCGTCGGGCAACCGTCGGCAATCGTGCGCACGGCACGCGACGCGAGTTCGATGCGGCGCAGCTCGCAACGGTCCGCCGTGAGCCAAAGGTATGCGATCTGCCGGCCGTCGGGCGACCAGGCCGGCGAACTCGGCCGGCCTTCGCCGTCCAGTTCCACGTCCTCGTAGTCCAGCGCATCGAGTGTGCGCAGCCGCAGCCGCGCTCGCGCGTCGCTGCTGTGGACGTAGGCAACACGCCGGCCGTCGGGTGAAATCGCGGGGTCCAGGTCCTGGCCCGGTTCGGTGGCGATCGGACGGGGCAAGGGCAGGGTGGCCGGAACCCGCGCGGTGGCCGCGTTCGATGGTGCAGGCGATGCGGTCGGTTGCGCGCGCCCAAAAACCAGCGCAATCAAGATAGCGACAAGCGCCGCGAGTGCGACGAAGGGCAGCCACCTTCGTGGACGCATGGCGGCCGCATCCGCGATCCGCATCGCTGCATCCTGCGGCGATGGCGCGTCCGCGTCCGCCATCTCGGGCACCATCGTCGGTTGACGGACGTCGGAGCGCGGCACCGATCCTATCCATCGATAACCGAGTTTCGGCACTGTCGCGATGCGGTGCGCATCCTTCGCGGGATCCTCGAGCGCGCGCCGCACCTCCGCGATGACCTGAGTCAGGACTTCGTCGGACGAGGCGGTGCCAGGCCAGACGGCATCGAGCAGCGCCTGTCGCGTCACCGTGACGTCGGGTTGGGACAACAGACGTTGCAGCACGGCTGCCGCCTTGGGCGTCAGCTTCACCGTTGCGTCGCGGCGAACGATTACGAGACGCCCCCAATCGATCAGGAGGTCGTCGAGTCTGGTCGAATGCATCGGCAATTCGGTCATCGGAAACGGAACGAGGGTCAGCGCGACTATGCAAGATGGCGTGGTCCGTTACCAGTGGGCAAGCGGCTCCGCGGCGCCATGCACGCAAATCTCATCCCGATCTCAGCGGTCTCTCAGGCGCCTGCGCACTCGTCGTGCTACATGCAGCTCATTCTCACTGGAAGCCCGCTATGCGATTGATGTTTTTGGCACTCATGCTATCTGGATCTTGTCTGTTTGCGCCGGCCGAATGCGCCCAGGCCCAGGCCTTGCCGGCCGTTACTACGCAGATCTACGCTCAGCCGGGATCGCGGCCGTTGCGAATGGATATCTACCAGCCGACTACGGGCGCCGGGCTGCGGCCCGTCGTCTTCTGGCTGCATGACGGCGGTTGGCTGAGCGGGACGCGCGAGCTGCCGGAGTTTGTCGCACCCCTGCTCGGACGTGGAATCGCGATCGCGTCGATCGACTACCGCCTGACCAGCGAGGCCGGTCAGTACGGTGCCGAAGGTGTGACGTTTCCTGCGCAGATTCACGACGTCAAAGCGGCGATTCGGTTCCTGCGCGCGCGCGCACCTGATTTCAACATCGATCGATCGCGTATTGCGGTCTGGGGATCGTCCGCCGGCGGCCACCTCGCGGCGCTCGCCGGCACGTCCGGCAACGTTGCCGCGCTCGAAGGCGTTTTGAACGGTCACTTGGAGTACTCCAGTCGCGTGCAGGCCGTCGTCGACTACTACGGACCGACGGACTTGCTGCAACTCAATCCCGACGTCACGACGCCGCCTGGTAGTACCCTCGATCACGATCCTCCGGAAGCTCCCGGTTCGCTGCTCATTGGCTATTCACTGTCGGGGCAGGGACTCGGCAACCTGCGCGCCAACTTCGCGAATCCGAGTCGTCCGTTCCCGACGTTTCGCGACCTGGCCGTCGCCGCCAATCCGATCACCCACGTCGATGCGCAGGCCCCGCCGTTCCTGATCGCGCACGGCACGGCCGACACTCAGGTCGCACTGCATCAGAGCGAGCGCCTGCGCGATGCATTGCTTGCAGTCGGCGGCAGTCCGCAGTTCATCGCGGCGCCCGGTGCGGGCCACGGTACGTTGCCGCAGAGCGTCCACGACCAGTCGATCGATTTCCTCGTCAGCACTTTGACGGCGCCGACGATCCCAATCGGCAATCCGCTGGCGCTGAGCGGCCTGTGGTTCGAGCCCGCGACCTCGGGCCAGGGGTTCGAAGTGCAGTGGCTCGCGGGTGACGCGATGGTCGTCAACTTCTACGGTCATCGCGACAATGGAGCAAACCTGTTCCTGACCGGCGTGAGGGGTGGACGACCGTCGTACGGGCAGACCCTGAGCATGCAAATGGGCGTCGCCAGCAACGGGCGTTTCACCAACTTCTCCGCAGCGGACATCGTGCGCTCGCTCTGGGGAACACTGGATCTGACGTTCATTGATTGCGACCACGCTAGCGCCGTGCTGGCCGGTGCAGACGGTCAGCAGACCCTCGCGATCACGGTCCTGGCGCGCGTCGCCACGACCCAATGCGATTGAGAGAAAAAAAGAGAAAAAGGAGTTCATTTTCTCAGCGTTGAAAATAAACCTGACGCCATTTCTTAGTCAGCTTTAAGTCACTCTGAGAATCGAAAGTTCGCGAGTGAGGGGTCAGAGAACATTCCAGACCTCGCCGAACGACAGAATCTGCTCGATAAACGCACGAAGCTCGCGCAAGACGCGAGCTTCGCTGGGCCACATCGATCAAATCGCGCTTACAGGTCTATGCCGTTGGCAAAGATTACGTCGCCCCCGGCGATGGCCACGACGTTGGAGTATTCCGAGGTGTTGTTGGCGTTGCAGGCGTTCAGAATAATCCCGTTGTTTCCAAGGAAACATTTCAGCTGTGCCCTCCAGTCATTGCCGCCGTTAGGCACATTGGTCAGCGGCGTGATGTCGGTGGCGGTCATCACGACACGGCGACCGGTGGATACGGGCGGCATGTTGGCAGTGCAACGACCCGCTGAACAGGCGCCGCTGTTGACCAACAGGCCGGCCGCGTTGGTGCTGACCAGCTGCTCACCCAGGAAGACCATCGAGGTTGCCGCGGTGGTCGTGGCGGCGTTGATCGAATAGAACTCCATGCGAAAGATGGCCGGGCCATGGCTGGTGAGAGTCCAGCGCAGCGTGGTGTTCGGAGTGGTGTTGGCGGGCGCGCCGGCGCCGACGCACGGTCCGGAGCCCTCGTTGCCCACGCATATCTGCGGTGAGTTTTGATCGCGGTTGGCGTAATTGGCGGGGAATTCGCTGTGGTCGATGTCGGTGGCGTTGGCGCTGTGCTCAAGATCGATATCCACGCCTGCCAGCGTCTTGGCATTGCCGTACACGCGGTTACGCTGGAACAGATTGGCCCAGCCGCTGGTGTCGCCACCGCCGTTGTACAGCTTGATGCCATTGCGCTTGTTGGCCACGACCACGTTGCGGTCGCTGGAATTGGGGCCGCCCACTGACGTCGAGGCTGCAGTTTCGATATGGATGCCATCCACGCCATTGCCCAGGGTCGTGACGTTGGCGAAGTTCGGGCTGATGCCGACCAGGTTGTTCACGATGCTGGTGCTGTTGGTACTGCTGCCACGTACGGTGATGCCGTGGCGCGCGTTGGCCGATACGGTATTACCGGTAATGGAGTTGCCCGTGGCGGTGACGATGATGCCGTCGCCCTTGTTGCCGAAGGCGGCGGAGTTGATCGGTGTTCCGGTGGGGAACTCGGCCAAACCGATCGTGTTGTAGATCACCTTCACGCCATTGCTCGCGCCGGTGATCATGATGCCGGCATAGTCTGCCCCGGTATCAGGGAAGGCGTTGTTGTTCGCACCCTTGTTGTCGGAGATCAGATTGGACGGGCCGATGACGAGGGCGGTAAGACTCGGGTTGAAGCTTCCGCCAGACGTATCGGGCGTGGAATTGACATAGATGCCGCTGAGCGCGTTGCCGACATGCACCGCCTGATTGGCGGCGCTAAGGCCAATGCGGTTGCCCATGATGAAGTTGGGCAAGAACACGGCGCCGTCGGAGACGTCGATGCCGTTGCCATTGTTGCCGCTGATGACATTGCCCGGACCGATCATGTTGCCGAACGTGGTGCCGACCAGGTTGACGCCGTTGCCGGCATTCGCAACGGCGATGTTGCCCGTGATGTCAACGCCGATCATGTTTCCGCTGACGAAGACCGCGGCGAGGTTCTGACTGAAAATCTCGATGCCGTCGCCCTGGTTGCCGGAGATGACGTTGCCGGTGATGAACACCGGCTGCAGCGAGGCCAACGTGGTGGCCAACTGGCTCTGGAAGGCGTTGACCGTGGACGCATCGACCGGCTGAACTGGGAACTGCGAGTATAAGTTGGACAGGAATCCGGAACTCGTATCGGGGTAAACGTGCGAGGCCGAAACCGAGATGCCATCGCCGGTGTTGGGCATCGCGATGGCACCGGTGGCGTTCACGCCGATTTTGTTGCCTTGGAATGTGTAGTCATGGCCATTGGCGCTGATGCCATTGCCGTTGCAGTTGCCAATCGTCAGATTGAAGATTTTCGAACCGGTGGCGCCGTTGGTATGACCGATGGCGGCGGTGCCGGAGTCGGTCAGGTCCAGGCAGGCGCGTCCGTTGCCATTGATCGTCACCCCGGTGCCGTTGACGGTGTACGGCGCGCGCATCTGCGGCAGTCCACCATTGATCACGGTGATGGAGGTGACGCCAACAAAATTGATGATGTGCGAACCGGAGCGCGTATTGCCGTACATGATCGCCGCGCGCAGCGAGCAGTGCGTCGTATCGCCTTGGGCGGCGCACTTGGTGGTGGTGGCCGGATCCTGCACGGCATCGCTGGATACGTTGACGTTGTAGACTTCGGCGGCGGCTTGCAAGCTCAGTCCACCCAGCATTGCGCCAACCAGCCACAGCGCACGCAGGCGCCGCGGGCCGGAGGGAAACCCCTTGCCGCGCATCTGCGCGGATTGCATCGTGTTCATAGTCCTACCCCGTTGGTTGCCGTGAACCGGCGTCTGGCCAATCAGCCAATGCTGAATTTAACGCCCAAGGGCGGGAAAACCGAACATTCGAAACTAAAAACGCCGTCAGGTTCACTTCCCGGCCAAGCGGTTTGGATGGCGATGAGCCAGTCTGATTCCGGCGAATCGCCGGGTCTTGGCTTCGACAATTGAAACCGGGTTGAAACCGGGTCAGATTCCGTTAGTGAAGGTTGGTTGCTGTGAGAAAAGTGGTCAGATTCCGTTAATGCAGGTTGGTTCCTACAAAATCATGACTAGCAACGGCGTTTACGGAATCTGACCACTTTTTGCTCCAGAAAAAATTGGGTACGAACCAGGCACATTGGCGGCTGGATTGAGATCGATTTCCAGAGTGCCTGCCAATGACGCGGTTCCGCTGACGGCGACCAGGGATGTGGCGCTCGCATTGAAATTCGCGTTGTTGATCAGGCGTTCCCTTTTTCTTCCAGCTATGGACATCGAAGAATGCAATGCTCGACGATGCCGGCGGGCAGACGCTCCAATAGCAAATTTAACGAAACGGTGCTTGGCTGCCAGTACCCCGCTGGCACGTTCATAAGGTTGGCGCCTTGCGCCACTCCGTGACCGACGATTCGGTCCTGGTCGAAATACAGATCGAAATGGATGTTATTGGGGCCGAAAACCAAGGTGTTTGTGTCTATCGCTCCTTGATGGGTTATGAAGTCCAGACCTGCGCGATGCGAAACGGGGTCATACCACAGCAATGGCTCGATACTCTGACGCCCACCAATATAGGCCGTGCTAGGCGCAATTGCAGTGAAAACATCGTCGAATGCAGGACCCGACGACCCGACTATGATTTGCTGCAAGAAGCTCGGGCGAATCGTACTAGACAAGCTACCATCCGGAGGCAAGGCGATACTTGGATCAGCGTTCGGATCCCTGTCAACGAAGGTAGCTACCGGTGGATGGGTGACCAACGAACCCAGGGGCGAGATGTCCACGATTTCAGTACGCGCGGCCACGCCACCGTTGACTGAGTTGATCTGATCACCACCATCCCAACTCAAGGTCATCGACCACCTGCCCGCAAGCAGCCGATCGTCGGTAACTGCGTACTGCACCGCATCCATATGCCAGTTTTGGTTGGCAATCGTCAGTTGCAGATGACGTGGCTGCGTCCATGAAACCGACACGGGATACGGTGCAATCGTTAGTATCGGCCCGCCCGTGTAGTTACAGGTTATGCACTGGCCGCCGGTTGCAAACAACAACGGCGAATTCAGCTTTCCGATCTTGCCGGTCGTGATGCGCTCGGCTTCACTTGTGGGTGACCACTGGCCCTGGATGGAGTACCACGTCGGAGCGCCAAGTGTGTCGTAGCCGTAATAGGTCAGGAAAACAAACCCGCTCAAACCGACGTCCACCGCTACGCCCGTGCCGGACTTGGAACTATCGAAGTAGGCACCGCGCGCCGGCAACAGTGGCGTCAATGCAGGGCTTTGACCGCTGATTGTTGCCGCATATGCATCTGTTGCAGTGCACGCCAGGACGACGACAAGGGCAAGTAAAGATCGACGAGGCATAAATCTCTCCCTGGTCAGTTGAGCTGCAGCATTGCGCTTGCGCGCGCTGCTCGCGTCGAATCTCCTCGACGAGTTTCCGGCCTGGAGCGTCGCAACCCCGTTGCGTGCAGAAGAGACGCAGGATTCATTCGTTTTAAACGAGTAATTCCTCCGCCCCTTTTTGGCGCGCCTTCGGTTGACCCCTATTCTCCGCTGTGAGCCGGGAGTATCGTAGGAATATGTAGCCGCTTTGCGGCTTTCGATGCAGAACGGCTGATGCGTCATACGATGTTTTCACCGCGGGGGTGACTCATGCACGCTGACCGTTTTCCACCGCTGGCAGTGTTGGCTGGATCCATTTTCGTCGCGCTCACCAGCGCACACCCGTGCCGCGCGAACATGATCGGCGTCGACGGCGTCACCTGCCTGCTCAGCGACGCCATCACCGCGGCCAACACGGATCTGCCGGCCGGCGGTTGCATCACCGGCAACGGTAACGACTCGATCGCGATATTCGGCAACCAGACGCTCACTGCGCAGTTGCCAGTCATCGCGTCGAACATCGCGTTTTTTGGCACCACAGCGAATTCCACCACGACCGTCACCGGCGACACCACGCACCGCCTGTTCTTCGTCGGCGCGCCTGGCATCGCACCCGCGGTGAGTTTTTCGATGCTCACGCTCGCCGGAGGCAAGGCTACCGGCGGCACCGGCATCGATGGCGGCGGCGGCGGCGCCGGGCTTGGCGGCGCGGTGCTCATCTACGCCGGCAACGTCAGTATCGACAACACGATTTTCAGCACGAACACGGCAAAGGGTGCAGATTCCACCGGCGCCCCGTTCTTGTTCGGAACAAACGGCTGGATTGGCAGCGGCGGCGGCGGCGGTGGCGGGATGGGCGGAAGCGGCGGTTCGGCAGCTGGTGCCGGCAGTATTTCCGGCGGCCCGGGAATGTCGATGGCATTCGGCGGCGGCGGCGGCGGAGGCGGCCGTGGCGACACTGAGTTCGGTGGCGGCGGTGGCATGGGTGGGGGCGGCAGCTTTGGCGGCAACGCTGGCACGGGTGGCAATTCGCCGACTGCGGGCGGCGCCGGCGATTACGGCGGCGGTGGCGGCTGGGGCGGCGCGGGCTCCGTGCCCTCCGCGTCGCATTCCGGTGGCACATGTGCTTTCTGCTGGGGTGGCGGCGGCGGTGGTGGACAATGTTTTAGCGGAGGCGGCAGCAGCTGCGGCTCCGCTGCCGGTCCCGCCGGTCCCGGCGGTTTCGGCGGCGGAGGCGGCGCCGGGGGCAGCTATGTGAGCCAGCCGCCGCCCATGGGTGGTGTCGGCGGTTTCGGCGGCGGCGGTGGCGCCAACGGCAAGGGCGAAGGCGGCGGTAGCGCATCGGCGGCCGGCGGTTTCGGCGCTGGCAACGCGTCGTTCGACCAAAACGGCGGCGGCGGCGCGGGTTTCGGCGGCGCGCTTTTCATCCGTTCCGGTACGCTCGATGTACACAATTCCACTTTTCAGTCAAACAGCGCGGGCGGCGGCGCGAACGGCGGCCAGGGCAAGGGTGGCGCGATCGCCGCGCTTGTCACGCTCGACAATGGCAATGGCAACAATCAGGGCATGCCGACAACGCTGCCGCGAGTCAGCGGCTGCGCCAATGCGTTTGCCGGCGATTCGGCGAGCAACGCCGGGAGCCTTGCGCGCGACAATGCCGATTCGTTCGGCGCGGATGCGACCGGACTGCAGCTTGCCTGCAACGACCGCATCTTCGCCGACGGATTCGGCGCACCTTGAGGCTGATGAAAAAGGCGACCCCTTTTTCTCCGTTAGACTCGCTGCATTCCCCGACCGCATGTTGGATCAATGATCAACAACGACGTCCTGCGCAGCATCCGTTACATGCTCGACCTGAGCGAGCCCAAGGTGGTCGAGATCGCGCGTCTGGCCGATCCGGCGTTCTTCATCGAACGCGACGATGTGCGTGGTTTCCTGCTGAAGGAAGATGCACCCGGCTACCTGGCCTGCGGCGACGATGTGCTGGCACATTTTCTCGATGGACTGATCGTCCACCTTCGCGGACGAGATGACAGCCTGCCGCCGCGACCGGTGGAAAAGCGCATCAGCAACAACGTGGTGTTGAAGAAGCT
>JBBRSX010000194.1:0-10584 GCA_038244925.1 Hyphomicrobiales bacterium
AGACTCGCCTCCAGCACGGTGAACTATACATTCCGCTGTGTCCTGCGGTTTGCGAATATTGCTCCGGAGCGGCCCCGCCGGCCGCGCATTCATGACCTTCGCCATAGCTTCGCGACGCATGTTCTGGAGCAATGCAACACCCAGCGCGACGCGGTCGCCCGGCACTTCGTCGCGCTGGCGACCTATCTGGGCCACGTCGATATCAAACACACTTATTGGTATCTACAGGCGACACCGGAGCTGATGACCGACATCGCCGCCGCGGCCGAAACGTTGATCATGAGGGAGGCCACATGACCCTCCTTGCTCCATTGATCACCGGCTTCCTGCGCGACTACATGCCCCGACAGCGGGGCTATAGCCCGCATAGCTGCGAAGCCTATGCCTATAGCTTCCGGCTCTTGTTCACCTTCGCAGCCAAGCGCATCCAGACAAGACCGTCGCAGCTTGTTATCGAACAGCTCGATTCGGCATTGATCCTGGACTTTCTTGGTCACATTGAGCGCGAGCGCGGCAATGGTGTCGCTACCCGCAATCTGCGTCTTGCCGCGATCAAGACGTTCATGCGTTACGTCGAATACCAGGTGCCTTCGGCTCTGGAACAGATCGGCCGAATCCACGCCATCCCGGTCAAGCGCCACGATCAGAAGCTCATCCGTCACCTGACCATGGTGGAGGTGCGCGCGATCCTGAATGCGCCGGACCTCACGACACGTTTGGGGGTACGCGATCGGGCGATGATGCATCTGTGCTTCGCGGCTGGGCTGCGCGTCTCAGAACTGGTCGGGGCCATGATGGCGAACCTATCCCTGCAGCGACCGCCGAGCCTTTTGGTCCTGGGCAAGGGGCGCAAGGAGCGATGTCTTCCGCTCTGGAAAGAAACCGCGGCCGATCTGCGGGCGTGGCTGACCCTGCGGGGCTCGGTTCGTGTGCCCGAACTCTTCGTCAATGCCGAGGGCGCGCCAATGACGCGAGCCGGCTTCGAGTACGTGCTGGACAAACATGCTCGGGCGGCGGCAGCGACGTGCACGTCCTTGCGCGGCCGTTCCATCTCGCCGCACCAGTTGCGGCACAGCTGCGCGGTGATCATGTTGCAGGCCACGCACGACATCCGAAAGGTCGCCTTGTGGCTGGGCCATGCCGATATCCGCACCACGGAGGTCTACCTGCGCATGGATCCGTCCGAAAAGCTGGAGGCGGTTGAAGCGGTCATTCCGCCGGAGCTGCGGCGCGGGCGGTTCAAAGCGCCGGATGCGTTGATCGCCTCTTTGCTGGCCGACATATCGCGGTCGCCGGTGTGAAAAAGCCGAGCTGCACCGAGCGGTCGCGATCCGTCGAGATCCGCTCCAGGTGCAGCCCCTCGTTCGCATGGGTGCCCAGGCAGTCCAGATCCCCACGCTTCAGTCGTGAATCGCTGGGTGGTGGACGCCTTGTGTGACGCGTGCGCGTGTGTTGGTGCTGTAACACTGTCGTTATTGCCGCGGCGGCGCTCTGGAGTCGGCATCTCCTTCATGCTGTCAAGCCTTGCGAACCTCGCGGGCCTTTTTGATGTCGGATCACGCCCCAGGATGCGGTCGCTTCGCTTCCCGGCCTGATCCCCGCAACGGCTTGCAGCAACTTCTTTCCCCGCTGCTGCGCAGCTTCCTCGCGCGACAAACAAGTTCCCTTCAGCCGTCCTGCGCTGCGCTACGGGCCTTAAGGCTGCGGGTCGGCCGTCCCGGGGCTTTGGATCGCCATCAAGGCCGCGATGGTCGCGGGCTTGAAACAGCAAACGGAGACTATCATGGCCCAGATCGGTACCTTCACCCGCAACGAAGACGGCGTGTTCGCCGGCACCATCAAGACGCTCTCGCTCAACATCAAGGCGCGCCTCGTCCCAGCCGACGAGTCGACCAACGACAAGGCCCCGGATCTGCGGGTGCTGGTGGGCAACGTCGAGATAGGGGCCGCGTGGCGCCGCACCTCGAAGGAGAACACCGAGTACCACTCGGTCAAGCTCGACGATCCGTCCTTCTCGGCGCCAATCTACGCCAACCTCTTCAAGGGCGAGACCGATTATACCCTCGTCTGGTCACGCTGAACCGACCGCAGCCGCGACGGCTCGCCCGCCGAGCCGTCGCGGCTCTTCCCTCGGGATTATGTGGAGCCCGGCGAGCCCGAACCCTGCGGAAAACCAGCGCTCAGACGACACCACTCCGCATAATCCCGCGCTATGCATAATCGGTGGAGCCTGCGAAGATGCGATAGTCCGGCGCCTTGTCGTTGTCCTTCTCGGTCGCGACGAACTTTGCCTTGACGTTGAGGGTGAGCGTCTTGACCGATCCGGTGTAGCCGTTGTCCGCCGCGGTGAAGGTTCCGATGGTAGCCATGGTGGTCTCCGTTCTGTTGTCGGGCCGCGACAATCGCAGCCTCGATGGCGGTCCTTGGCCCGGGGAGCGATCGGCCCGCAGCCCCTTGGCCCGAAGCGCAGCGGAGGACGGCGTTGGACGGCCTTTTTGCCTTTCGCGAGGAATGCCGCACCTTCGCGGCAGGGGAAAAAAGCCGGCCTTAGCCGTTGCGGGAAGGCGATCGAGGCGAAGCCGTCCCTCGGGCCTGATCCGTCCATTCGAGGTTGCGTGAGGTGCGCGCCCCTCCAACAGACCGATGGAGACCAGCATGACTGCGGCCATCGTCGCCGCACAAGGTCATGACACCGCCGGTCGCAGAAAGACTTGCCCCTGCGCATCAACGGCAAGCGAAAGCGCGACCTGGAAAACGACAGCGCATGAATTCGCATGGCGGCGCGCCATCCGCGCATGCTCGACCAAGGACCCAAGCGTGTCGTTCGCCATTCCGACGTCAGGGATGATCGAACCCCGGCCCGAGCTACGGCGCACTGGTGAAGGGTGAGGATGTCGAATGGCGGGTGCCAGTATAGCGGTCGCGCCAGGACATGATCCGCAGCGACGTGCCGCTCTTGGGGGCGGGATTACGGGCGCCGGCCACAACATGCCCTTGCCTTCCCGCCTTCAGCGAAAAAGTGTCTCGCTTTTTTAAAATGCGCCCGTCGAGCGCGTGAGCCTCATGGAATTGGCCGCGCGCCCGACGGCGCGCGGCCAAAATTTTCGATACCCTCGCGATGAAAGCCGGGACCGCGCGAGCGGTCCCGGCCGTGCCGCTTACTCGGCGGCGACAGAATAGGCGTCAGGGCTCGCGCCTGTGACGGCCTCTGCCTGCGCCGGTTCGGCACGCTCCTGCGCGGCTCCCGGCGTCCGCATCAATGCGGGCAGCCAGCCGGTTGCGACCACCAACTGCTCGGCGGCTTCGGCCATATCCGGCTTCTTCATATCAGCCATTCGTTCGGCGGCCTCACCGCTGACGGCTTCCCGCACGGCGTCGAGAATGCGCGGCTTGGTGACCCGACCGAAATAGCTTCGCGCGGTCGGTCGCCAATGCGCGGTCATGTCGAGCGTGACGGCTTCCGCCAGCCGGTCCGCCGTCGCCATCGCCCGGGGCCTGCGCTCCGTCGGCAGTTTGACGGCGTTGACCGTGAGTGCTGCGCAATGCGCAAACAGCGCCATGCGGCTGTCATGGTCCAACTCCACGATAAAGGTCCACAAGCCAGACACGTCGCGCGGCATCTGCGCCGCCCAACGCGCATGGTGATCGGCCCATGCCTTGCCTGCTTTGGTATCCTCGATCCCGTCCGCGTGGGACGCCAGATAGGTACTGGTCGGACGGATATCGACAACATGGGCATCCGCGCCGCGATAGAAGATTTGCGCCGACAGCGCATGGGTGACGGCGACGATGGCGACCTCCGGCTGCTCGCGCAAAGCAAGCCGCAGCCCGAGGGTGCGATGCGCGGTGAGATCGCGGATCAAAATGTCCGACAGCGGCTTCTCATCGTCCGCGTCCTCGTCCTCCCCGTCCAAGCTCTGATCCCCGGCACCGTTCGGGCTGCTTCCGCTGTCGTCGTCGCTGGCGTCACCACCCTCGCCTTCGCCGCTCACCTCATGCGCGTGCGGCTCCTGCTTTTCGTCCTCGGCTCTGACAAAGCCGCGCTCGATGCGCACGGAGCCGTCATGGTTGAGAATGACGAAGGCCCCGCAGCGGGCGATGTCAGCGGCGTCATAGGCAAGGCGTCTGCCCTCCAGCCGCTCAATCTCGGCTTCAAGCTCGCCGAAACGCGCATCGACTTCGTCGGCCAGTTCCTCGTCGCTTTCATGCTGCGCCGTCAGGCTATCGAACTCGCCTTTCACGGCATCCAGCGCGGCCTGATCTTCCGCCGACAATTCCACAGCCTGCGGATAGGTGCGGCGCAGCCCGTGACTATGCGGGTAGTCGAGGAAGACCTGCGCCCATTTCCAGCCCTCGGCTTCCATCACGGCGTCAGCTTCGCGGCCAAGCTTGGCCAAGACCAGCATGTCGAGCAGCGCCACGTCCTCAAAATAGCCGCCGCGATCCTCGGTGAAGAGGTCGCGCAGGATGGTGCCGCCGACTTCGGTATACTTTTCCGCGCCGACAAAGATCGCGCGGCGATCCGTGGCGGCGACGTGGGTTTCGGTGAGCAGGCGGCGGATCGTGCTGGCATCGCGGTTATAGGACAGCCGCTCGAAAGCCGCATCCTGCCGGGCATGGTCCTCGGTGATGGCAAAGGCCATCAACTGGTCCAGCGCCAGATCGCCGTTGCGATAGACTTCCATCAGCCTGGGCGACACCGCGCCCAAGCGCAGGCGCTGCCGCACCACATGCGGCGTCACGCCGAACCGCGCGGCGATTTCTTCCGCGCCGTAGCCGCGTTCCTCCGCCAGCTTCCTGAACGCCTCGAACTGGTCGGCGGGATGCATGTTTTCGCGGGTGACGTTTTCGTCGAGACTGATTTCGTGGGGATCGTTCGCGGTATCGACGATACAGCGGATCGGTTCGCTCTTTTTGATTTCCTTGCGCTTGACCCGCAACTGCTGCGCCAGCCTGCGACCCTCGCCGATGGTGACGAAATAGAAGCCGGTCGCCGCACCGTCCGCGTCAAGTTCCGGTTCGACGACAAGGTTCTGCAGAATGCCCTTGGCGGCGATGCTGGCCGCATAGGCCTCAATCGACGCCTCGCTGTGCGGCGTCTTGCGGGCATTGTTCGGTGACTTCTTGAGCTTGTTGAGCGGAATGAAAACCTCGGTTCCGCTCTCGACAATGGTTTCAACTTGCTTGGCAGACATGATCCTTCTCCTTTTCAGGGCGTGGGTGCAAGGCGCACCACGCGCCTGCATCCCTGCCCGTCGGCGAGACCGGGGTAGCGAGGGCAAGGGCGGCCGGGGCGGAGGGGGATCACCCGGCCTGCACAAGCGGATTCGGTGGTGAGAACGTTCGGACCCAGCGTCGCGCGGAAGGTCGGGGAGACCGCCCCGGGCGGTCCCGGATCTTCCGGGACTTCACCCTTGCCCGCGCGAGGGCGGAGCCCTTAGAGCGCGATGACGTTTCTTCGAACCGTCATGACGCTCCATTTTTTTTGAGCACTTGAGCAACTCAAATCAGCCTTCGAAGGCTTCATCGGGCAATCCGACAAGCCGACCCAAGCACGCCCAGCTCACCCGCACACCCTGGGTACCCGAGCGCCTACTTCAAGAGTACGGCGGGCTGTGTGCTATAGATTCGCGCTTTCGTCGTGCCGCAAGAATGCTCCAGATCTTCTGGATGCGCGACCATGGCATTCCGAACGCCATCGTCGACAATGAACGCAACACGCACCTTGGCTCGTACCTCAGTGCGGACGCCGCCGAAGCCGGTCTCAACTTCCTCACCCCGCAAACCCATTTCCTCGCTTTGCGGGAGATGTTGCTTCGTGAAGATGGCGCCGCGATCGACGAGGACCGCCTCGTTGCGAATTCATTGAGCTCGCAACCGTTGGTCTTTAACGCTTTCGCCCCACTGGCTCTTGACGCAGACTTTGCTAGCAAGGTCTTTAGTCAACTGCTTCCCGACTTCGTTCATTCCGTCGAGAAAGTCGTGTTCGAGCATTCTCCCGGACGGCGCGACGAGCGATATTTGGCCGATCGCTCGGCTTTTGACGTCGCCATGCACGTGACGACGCCCGAGGGCGAGCCCGGTATCGTTTACGTCGAAGTGAAATATACGGAAGACCTCACGAGTTCCCCGGCTCGGTGGCGAGACCGCTATGACACCGCACTGAACGATGTTCGTCTCTACAAGGACCCGAACAGTCCGATCCTCCGCTCCACACCCATCGAGCAATTTGCTCGCGAGCACATGTTAAGCCAACTCGCGGTCGACAACGGCGTGACGCCCAGGGCGATGTTCATCGCCATTGGTCCCCGCTTGAACCGACGCGTCAACGCCGCATTCCGCGTTTACGCTAATGAGCTTCTGCCCGTCGACGATGCCGACCCGTCACGGGTAGCTTTCCGGCACTTCACGCTGGAAGCCTTTATCGATGCGATCGACGTCGCCGGCGACCAAAGCACGGCCGACCGGTTGTGGCAGCGATACTGCAATTTCCAGCGGATCTATGACGCGGCCCTCGCAGTGCTGGCGCCGAAGCTCAGTTCGCAAATCGCCGCTGGCGCGTCCCGCACTTTCGGGGGTTCTTCCACCGGCCTTAAACGAAGTGCAGCTCGAAAGCGGATCAAGCCACCGAGTGCGTCTAGCGCGGGTCCGACTGGAGCAACCGAGGCCAGCCTCCATGATTGACGATGGCCTGCTCCTAGTCGAGGATCGCGTTCGTCTCCTGGTCAATGCGATCAACGACGAGACTGATCACTTCCCAGTCGTCAAGCTGTTCATGCCGGACGCGAATGCGAGTTGGCTGATCACCGAATGCGGCCCTGACGAGGCTGATCGGTTATTCGGCCTCTGCGACCTCGGTCTTGGTCACCCCGAACTCGGGTATGTCAGCCTCGCTGAAATCATGGAGATCAGAGGCAGACTAGGTCTCCCAGTTGAACGCGATGCGAGCTTCGTCGCCGACAAGCCGATCTCGGCTTACGCCGAGGAAGCACGAATCAAAGGCCGCATCGTCACCTGAGGAAATGTGAGAATGTGAGACGGCGGCACACCCACCGCCGTCTCACCGCGAAGGTTAGATCAATACCTCGGCCGGTACAGTGGAGCGAGACATGTATGACACCATCGAGTGGGCCAAAGAACCCGGCTGCAAACATCAGTTCGACGATGAACCGAACTGTACTCCTCTGCTCTCCAACCGCTACCATTGCAACGACTGCGATGCATCGTGGACAGACGAATGGTCCTGCGCCTGTGACGATGATTGTCCCCGGTGCGGCAAAGTGTTCTCCCCACACGATTCCGAAACGATTGCGCGGTGCGCGTGCGAGCATCTGCCATCATGATACCGCACACATTATCAGCACCGATATTCGGCCTCCATGAGCAACATTTCCAATTCACCGATCGATAGGAGTCTCGTGCGAATCGTCCCAGAGCAGCGGGGAGGAACGCTGGTACGGCAAGGGACTTAGGAAGCCGCGCTGAGAGCCTGTGAACCGCAAGGTACAAGCAAACTATCGATCGGTGATCATCCGACTAGCGCCAGGCTTTCAAATGTATATTTGCTGGGGCGTTCAATTCGAAGAATGCTTGCATGCATTCGGGTTGAATGACAAATAGTCCCTCGTATTTCGTTCGAGCCAGTTCAGGTATGATCCTCACCTACGCGATCGGCGACATCCACGGCTGCCTCGATAAGCTCTCAGCGCTTGTCCGCCGTTGCTACATCGATGCCGCAGGCCAGCCAATGCGATACGTATTCCTCGGCGACTATGTTGACCGGGGGGCTGACAGCCGAGGCATTGTCCAATTCCTTATCGACCTCCAAAAGGCGAACATCGCCCGCGACGTCTTCCTAAAAGGAAACCACGAAGATCTGTTGCTTTCAGCAGCCGATGCGCCCGACTTTTTTGAAGAGCGTTGGCTCGGTAACGGTGGTGGAGAGACGCTTGAAAGCTATGGCCTCAGCGGCGCTGCCGAAATCCCCCAAAACCATGTCAATTGGCTTCGGACACTCCCTTTGTCTTTCGATGATGGCCAGCGGTTTTTCGTACACGCCGGCGTCCATCCAGACCGTGCACTCGATCAGCAGGATGAATACGACCTCCTCTGGATCAGAAAACCGTTTCTCGCGTCAGAGCGAGATTATGGCCGGCTCATTGTCCATGGCCACACTCCACTAACGGTTGGCGAGCCGGACATTCGGGCTAATCGGCTAAACCTGGATACCGGCGCTGTCTTTGGTGGCCCGTTGACCGCGGCTGTATTCGACGCGAGCGAAGTCGGCCCGAGGCGGTTCCTACAAGCCGACTAACCAGATCAAACGCTCGCATTTGCGGAGCAACCAGACCGCATTTGTGGCTATCGATGGATCGATCTTTACATCCGCAACGAAATCTTGTTCCGTTGATCTAGTTTGGGTAATCTGCGTTGATCGACGCTGACCGGCCCGAGCATCAAGTGACGCAAAGTCGCGCGTCGGCGGCTGCGAATCTCCGCTAGACGAAGGACTATCTAGGACTTCTCTTTCATCATTGTGCTTGTGGTAGGAAGAGACAAACATTGTTGAAGTTTGTTCATCGCCGAGCTTAGCCTCGTCTTGATCGTCAATTCGCGATTTGCGTGAAGCCGAAGGGACGAGAATCGGCCAGAGGAATATGATTTCGATCGCAAGAAACAAGGAGTACGCATTAACTTGAAACAGTGATGTGCCACCAAACCTTGTAATTGTGCTCCGCTCTTCATAAGCCTCGTTCGCCGCTGGGCCGATGAAGACAAAAATCAGCCCGCAGATGAAATACAAGATTACAATCGAAACTATCAACAGCATCTCCTCGTCGCCCAAATCGATTGATTGGACGGTACCGACCGCCGATGTGAGTCTGTTGACGTTCCCATGGGTCTTCCCCTGAATGTTTTCGCGCGAGGCCAAGCCTTCGGCTATTGTGACAATTCGCCCCCAATTATCACCTCAACTCGACGAAGTCGCT
Source organism: Hyphomicrobiales bacterium (assembly GCA_038244925.1). GTDB lineage: Bacteria > Pseudomonadota > Alphaproteobacteria > Rhizobiales > Xanthobacteraceae > Bradyrhizobium. The sequence continues at coordinate 8,991 of JBBRSX010000194.1, forward strand.
TTGGTCGCCTTGACGCTGAACTTGAAGGCCTTCATGTTTTCTAAGGCGCGCCGCGTTCACCTGCAGCTTGAACGGAAACATGGCCGGGTGGCTGACTAACTGCAAAAGTCCCATGCCGCGCCCTTGGCTCAACATGACACCGTGCACTAACAGTTCAGCGATGTCCTCGGAGACATTGATCGGGTTGCGAGCGACAACCAGTGATCCCTTCTCTGAGCCGGGCCTCAGCACCCCCCACTGAGCCATGGATTTGAGCACATGCTGGATTGTTCGTTCCAACGTAGAGCGATCACCCCACGATTCCGTCATACGGCGCTTGATCTGCGATCTGTTGGCTTGGCCATGCAGCGCGAGAAGCTTTCCAACATGTGTGGCAACATCGAAAAAGAAAGGATGCGTAGCCACCACCATAGCCCAGTGAACAGCCACGCGGTTCTCACCAGTTGCTGCAGCGAGGCACTTTAGAGCACGGTCTCGCAGCGGCTCGACCTGCTCCGGTACCGTTAGCCAAATGCGCGTCAGGACCGTAAGGGTTTTTCCACGCCCACTGTTGTTGGTGTTACCCGGAACGAGGTCTTCGAGAAAGTTCCACAGGACCTTTCGTATCTCCGAGGGAGGCTCGCCTCTTGAGACCCGCGCGGCGGCAATATCGAGCCATTCAATGTGGATCGTTCGATCGAAGCCGATCGTGGTCTTTCTTCCAGTACTCATACCGATCGCGCCACCGTTACGAAGGGCACGATGACTTCCTCGATGCATATTCCGCCATGCGCCACCGTTCTTTTTCCCTCACCAATGAATGCACGTAGCGGTGGTGCTATCAAGGCGAGATAGTCGTCGGGTAGTCCGATGCTAGGCCACTCCAGAGCTCCCGGATACTTCGCCGAGGTGTTGGATCGTAGCAGAGCGTCCGGGAACACATGGACCCTCTCCCCACGCTCGTCGGCTGTCGCCCCCACGTTAGGCTTTCCTATGCCGGTACCTTCTACGTTTCCATGGTCGGCGGTGACAACAACTTCAAAGTCGCGATCGAGCAGAGCGTCCAGGAGGCGCCAGAGCGAGCCCCTCTTGGCCCAATGACGGACCCCGGCATGCATGCCATCTGTGCCTGTGACGATGCCGTGCAGCATCTGATCGAGTGTCCCGACTACGATACCTGCGATTCTGCACCGCGGCTCGTCGAGCTTCCCACTAACCTTGGCGATGAAGGCGTCGTCGTCTTCCAGGGTGCCCTGACATGCGTAGACGGCGTCGCCTTTCCGGAAACCGCGATCTTCCCAGAAACGAAACCAGTGCTGCTCTTCCTTCCGCGTCGTGTCGAGGCTTTGCCCAAAAAAGAACGGAGGGTCGCCCGCAAAGATCGACTGGCGCGACACTGAAGTCAGCGTCGGCACCCAGGCGAAGGTGCCGAATTCCTCGGTCACCCATTTTCGATGTGGCATTTCCTGACGAACAATCGATCCCTTCGAGCATGTACGCCATCTGCGCCGCCGAGATCGACACCGCGTCACCTGACGCCGAAGGCCAGATGAACTTTCCGCGGTCCAAGCGTTTCGCATAGAGCGACAGCCCGATCCCGTCATGCCAGAGGATC
>JBBRSX010000195.1:0-10479 GCA_038244925.1 Hyphomicrobiales bacterium
CCCCGAGGCGCCGCACGACGTGCTGCTGGTGCTCGACGCAACCACCGGGCAGAACGCCCTCAACCAGATAGAGGTATTCAAGGAGAGTGCCGGAGTGACCGGATTGGTAATGACCAAGTTGGATGGCACGGCGCGCGGCGGCGTGCTGGTCGCGGCGGCGGAGCGGTTCGGCTTGCCGATCCACGCCATCGGAGTCGGCGAAGGGGTCGATGACCTCCGCCCGTTCGATCCGCGCGCGGTGGCGCGGGCAATCGCGGGGCTGGCGACGTGAGCGGACAAGCGAAAGCGCCGTCGGCGGCGTCGCGACTGCTGGTCGATGTCGGGCCGCTGCTGATCTTCTTCCTCGCCAATTATCTGGCGCCGGTGCCGGGCGCGCTGAAGATTTTCGTCGCCACCGGGGCGTTCATGGCGGCGATGATCGTGGCGATGATTTATTCGCAACTGCGCTTCGGCAAGATGTCGCCGCTGTTGATGTTTTCGGGGGTGGCAGTGCTGATCCTCGGCGGGCTGACGATCTGGCTGCACAGCGAGACATTCATCAAAATCAAACCGACGGTTTATTATGCGTTCGTTTCGGCACTTTTGTTTTTCGGGCTTAAAACCGACCGGTCGTTTTTGAAGACGGTGCTGGGCAGCGCTTATCCGGGCTTGAGCGATCTCGGCTGGCGGCAATTGAGCCGCAACTGGGCGATCTTCTTCCTCGTCATGGCGTTGCTCAACGAAGCGGTATGGCGCAACAGCACGACCGATTTCTGGATTGGGTTCAAACTGTGGGGCGCGATCCCCCTTACCTTTCTGTTCGCCGCGCTCAACTTACCCATGATGCTTCGTCACGGTCTCAACTCCGAGGCCGAGGCGGCCGAACCGGGGCCGGTCGAATGAGCGATGCGATCCTCTCGATCCGTAAGCTGCGCAAAGCCTATGCCAGCGGTACCGAGGCGCTGAAGTCGGTCGACCTGGACATCCAGCGCGGCGAGATCTTTGCTTTGCTGGGGCCCAATGGCGCGGGCAAGACCACGTTGATCAACATCGTCTGCGGGATCGTAACTCCATCGGGCGGCACGGTCATCGTGGACGGGCGGGACCATGCGACCGAGTTTCGCGCGACCCGAAGCATGATCGGGCTCGTGCCGCAGGAATTGACCACCGACGCGTTCGAGACGGTGTGGGCGACGGTCAGCTTCAGCCGCGGGCTGTTCGGCAAGCCGCGCGACGATGCCCAGATCGAGCGGTTACTGAAGCGATTGTCGCTGTGGGACAAGCGCGCCGCCAAGATGATGGAATTGTCGGGCGGGATGAAACGCCGGGTGATGATCGCCAAGGCGCTGAGCCATGAGCCCAAATTGCTGTTCCTCGACGAGCCAAGCGCCGGGGTCGATGTCGAACTGAGGCGCGATATGTGGGACCTGGTGCGCGACCTCAGACGCGACGGGACGACGATCATCCTCACCACCCATTATATCGAGGAAGCCGAGGAAATGGCCGACCGCGTCGGGGTGATCCGCCGCGGCGAACTGGTCCAGGTCGGCGACAAGGCCGAGCTGATGGCGCGAATGGGCCAAAAGACGCTCAAGATCGCGCTCGAACCGCCGCTTGCCGCCTTGCCCGAGGCACTGGCACAGTGGCAGCCCGCGCTTGAGGACGATGGTCACACCTTGACCTACGCCTTCGACAGCCACGCCGGCACGACCGGCATTTCCGGCCTGATGCGCGCGCTCGAAGGACTGGGCATCGGCTACAAGGATCTCTCGACCCATCAGTCGAGCCTCGAAGATATCTTCGTCAGCCTGGTCCATGAAGAAGGACCGGCGGCATGAACGGAAACGGCATTCGCGCAATTTATATGTTCGAGATGGCGCGCGCGCGGCGCACGTTGTGGCAGAGCCTGGTCGCGCCAGTGATTACCACGTCGCTCTATTTCCTGGTGTTCGGAAGCGCGATCGGCAGTCGGATGACGACGATGGCGGGGATCGGCTTTGCCGCGTTCATCGTCCCCGGCCTGATCCTGATGAGCGTTCTCACCCAGTCGATCTTCAACGCCAGCTTCGGCATCTATTTTCCCAAATTCACCGGGACGATCTACGAATTGCTGTCAGCGCCACTGTCAGCGGTCGAGACTGTCATAGCCTATGTCGGTGCGGCGGTGACCAAGGCGGTGGTACTGGCGCTGATCACGCTGGCGACGGCGACATTGTTCGTCAGGTTCCACATCGACCACCCCTTGATGATGCTGATTGTGCTGGTGGCGATTTCGACCGGGTTTTGCCTGCTCGGGTTCGTGATCGGCATCTGGGCCAAGAATTTCGAGCAATTGCAGGTCGTGCCGCTGCTGGTGGTGACCCCACTGACGTTCCTGGGCGGCGTGTTCTATTCGGTCGGTAGCCTGGGCGAACCGTGGCAAACGGTGACCAAGCTCAATCCGATACTTTATCTTGTTTCGGGCTTCCGCTGGACTTTCTTCAGCCACGCCGACGTCCCGTTGCCGGCCAGCCTTGCAGTGATGGCGGGAGCGATATTGCTACCCCTCGCCGCCATCATCTGGATTTTCAAGACCGGATATCGCTTGAAGCAGTAATAGTATCACCTGGTCGAGATGCATGCTGTATGCCTTAATGTCTACTTGGGTCGAAGGCGGTCATAAGCCTGGCAAACCGGCATAGATCTCACCGCTTGGCCTGTCCCCGACTTCGGCCCCATTTTTGACGCGCGCGACTCGTTCAAGTCGTCGCTCGGGCGAGGTTGGTGCTGCTTTTAGCTTATCAACCAGATTGAGACGCGAAAGGCCTACCCGAGCCGGTTTTCCGGTCAGGAAGGCCTAACTCCCTTAGAAAAGCCCAGTGCTCCGCATGGCTTGACAGCCTGTGTGGGCGCCCCCACCGCAGTTGCTCGGCCTACGCGCGTTCTTTTGGTAAGACGAGGCCCACCAAAGGAATTGGTGATGAAAAAACCAGTCTCTCGGCCGATCGTCCTGGTTGTCGAAGACGAGATGGTGTTGCGGATGCGCGCCGTGGATATCGTTCAGGACGCAGGGTTCGTGCCAATCGAGGCCGTAAGCGCCGACGAGGCCATTCAAATTCTTGAATCGCGTAATGACATATCCCTGTTGTTCACCGATATCCAAATGCCGGGGAGCATGGACGGCCTTAAACTTGCCCATGCCGCGCACACTCGCTGGCCGCATATCAAAATCGTTCTGGTATCCGGGCAGATTGCAGTCACGGATGGGGACAAGCCAGACGATAGTAGATTTTTCACAAAGCCGCTCGAAATCCAGCAGATGATTTTGGAACTTCAAGAGATGGTCGGCACGGGCGCACTGAAAGCGAAGCCGTCGCTGATTGCTGCGGAAGATGCGCTCACTGAAGAGAACAAACAACTCCGCTACCTGCTTCAGCAGGCGGGAATCGACGCCAAAGCTTTGCTCCTGAAGACCGTGCTCGACACGGAGAAGCAGCAGCTGATCATCGACGAAAACCAGCCCTTCCAGGATGCTCTCACGACCGAAAACGACAGCCTCAAACTGGCGCTCGAGCAGGCAGGCATCGACGCCGCCGAATTGCTCGTCCAGGCAGGGATCGAGGCTGAAGAACGCGACGCTGCCGACAAACTGCAGAATCTGATCCACGCGGAATTGCATCACCGGATCAAGAACATGCTCGCGACCGTGGGCGCGATCACTCATCAAAGCCTGCGCACCGCAACGAGCATGGCCCACGCAAGCTCGGCGATCGATGGGCGGTTCGTGGCCCTGGCGCGCGCCCACGATCTGCTCACTCGGGTGAGTTGGGAAAACGCCACGATCGATAGCACCATCCGCAGCGCGGTCGAACCGTTCGACCAGGGTGGTGGCCGCTTCATCATTTCCGGCGAAGACATCCGGGTTACGTCGAGTTCAGTGATCGCATTCGCGATGACCCTGAACGAGCTTTGCACCAACACGACGAAGTTCGGGGCGTTGTCCCTTCCTGCGGGTCAGGTTCGTATTTCCTGGCGGGTTGAGGGGGATCGTCTCCACCTCGAATGGGCCGAATCCGGCGGACCTCCGGTGACCGAGCCGACGCGCAAGAGTTTCGGAACTCGGATGATCACATCGCTGGGTCAGCAGTTGAGGGGGAAGGTTGCACTCGACTACAAATCGAGCGGATTTGTTTACACGCTGAATCTGCCGCTTGAGGCGCTGACCACCAAGCCGAAGAGCGGCGCAGAGGCAGTCGTCTAGCCAAGTCCGCCCCCGCTACGAAGTAACTGTTGTCACTGCCGTTACCGCCGCGATTCCGCAGTTCCCCGGCGAAGGCCGCGGTCCAGCGAATGAAAGAGCTGGGCCGCTGCCTTCGCAGGGGAGCAGTCAGGCGTCGGCTTTGGCGTTCTGCTGCTGGTCGGCTCGGTTGAGGCCCTTGCCATCGAGATTGGCGGCGACGAAGTCCCAGTTGACGATATTGTCGAGGACCGACTTCAGGAATTTGGGCCGCTCGTTGCGATAATCGATGTAATAAGCGTGTTCCCACACATCGAGCGTGAGCAGCGGAACAAGGTCATTGACTGCGGGCGTGTCGGCATCGTGGAGCGACGTCACCTTGAGCTTGTCATTGTCGAGCACCAGCCAGCCCCATCCGCTTCCGAAATGATCGGTGCTTTCGGTAGTGAGTCTCTCGAGCATCGCGTCGGCCGAGCCGAAATCGCGCTCGACCATCGACTTCAGGTCGCCGGTGAGTTGTGTCGAGCCGGCGGGGGCGAGGCATTGCCAGAAGAAACTGTGGTTCCAGATCTGCGCCGCATTGTTGAACAGTTTCTTGTCGCCCTTGTCCTTGGCTTTCTTAATCACTTCGAGCAGCGAGGCGTTCTCCAGCCCTTGGTCAGCAAGCATGCCGTTAGCCTTATCGACATAGGCCTTGTGATGCTTGCCGTGGTGAAAATCGAGCGTCTCGGCCGACATGTGCGGCTCCAATGCGGTGCGGTCGTAAGGCAGGTCGGGGAGCGTAAAGGCCATGATATCCTCGTTTCGCGACAGGGGTTCGTCACTCGCATCAACCTACGACAAGCCATCCTGCTCCTCAACCCGGCGCAAATGCTTGTCGGTCGAGCCAACTGCGCCTAATCCCGCGATATATTCGGGCGGTAGGGGGCCGGTGACACCAGGGGCAAAATTATGGGCAAATTACTCGAAAATCTTCACGTCACTCTGTTCATCGGCTTCATCCTGGCGATCGGGATGATGATGGGCTTCCACGGTGACGCTTTCTCGGTGGCGGCGCTATTCCGCTGGCTGCACGTGATTTTCGGGATCACCTGGATCGGGCTGCTATATTATTTCAACTTCGTCCAGATCCCGACGATGCCGACGATTCCTGCCGAACTGAAGCCGGGCGTGTCCAAATATATCGCGCCCAAGGCGTTATTCGTGTTTCGCTGGGGGGCGGCATTCACTGTTTTGACCGGGCTGATCCTGTCCTATCTGATGGGCTATTCGAAGGAAGCGATGACCTTCCAGCCGGGCTTCCAACTGATCGGCACGGGGATGTGGATCGCGCTGGTGATGGCGTTCAACGTGTGGTTCATCATCTGGCCGAACCAGAAGCGTGCACTTGGGCTGGTCGAGGCCGACGACGCATCGAAGGCCAAGTCGGCGCGCATCGCGATGCTCACCAGCCGGATCAACACCCTGCTGTCGATCCCGATGCTCTACGCGATGGCCAGCTACCAGTCACTGCCAGCCTGACAACGGCCTTGTCGCGCCTCCGCTGCTAGCGAGGTCGTACCTGGTAGCGCTTGAGATCCTCTTTGGGTTCGCGCCATTCGGGAGCGAGATCATGGGCGTGACGCAGGTCCGTGTAGGCTGCCATGAGGTGCCCCAGCCGCTCATTGGCTATCGCCCGGCTGTAATAAGCCAGCGCCTGCCGACCAGTGTTGAGCGCCAATGACTTCTCGATCATCGGCATGGCATTGCTCGATCCGCCCTGCTGAAGATCGACGATCGCCAGGTTGAGCCACGCTTCGGCGTTGTTCGAGTCGGATTTCAACGCCTGGTCAAAATCGCGGCCGGCCGAGCGATAATTATGCCCACGCAGGAACAAGGCGCCGCGGTTGACCAAAGTCGCCGCGCGATCCTGCGGCGTAAGCGCTTCCTGATCGAGCGCGAGGTTGCAGTGATAGAAACTGTTGCGATCCGCGCTTCGGGCGATCGCAGCTTCGTAGCAATCGCGCGCGGTACTGTTGCCGATGGATATTGAACCAGCCCCTGCCGGCGTTGACGCAGCGGCGGCGGTAAGGACCACGGCAGCGCTTAGGAAAAGAGTTTTCATGAAAACCTCCCTTCGTTGAGGAGGTGGAACATATCACTTTATTGGGCAGCGCGCATCAGCCGACTTGGATCAGCGCCAACGTGAATCAGCCTTGGGCGGCGTCGAGCAGTTTGTGGCGCTTGAGCGCATGGCGCAACTGGTCGTAGCTGAGGCCCAGCGCGGCGGCGGTGGCGCGCTGGTTATAGCGGCTCCGGCCGAGCGCCTCCTCGAGCAAGGCGCGCTCGTAGGAATTGACCGCGGCGCGAAGGTCACTGACGTCGGATGGCGGAGTGGCGACGAGAGCAAGTACAGGTTCGGCAACGATCTTGTTCGGGATCGCGGCTTCCGGCTGGCCCGAAGGCGAGTCGGCGGGCGCCCAAGGCGAATGGAACGGATCGAACTGGATCGCGTCGATTTCGCGCTCCGGATCCTCGGCGCGATAGACCGCGCGCTCGACCGTGTTGCGAAGCTCACGAACGTTGCCCGGCCAGGGATAATTTTCGAGCGCGTCCTTGATCCGCCCCGAAAAGCCCGGCCAGTTGGACCATTCGAGCTCGACCGCCATGCGCCGACCGAAATGTTCGGCAAGCAACGGAATATCGCCCGAGCGAGCGCGCAGCGGCGGCAGGGTTACCACCTCGAAACTCAAGCGATCGAGCAGATCGGCGCGAAACCGGCCCTCATCGACAAGGCGCGGGAGATGCTCGTTGGTCGCGGCGACGATCCGGACATCGACGCTGATTGGCTTGGACGCGCCGATCCGGGTGATCTCGCCATATTCGACCGCGCGCAGCAATCGGTCCTGGGCGGGCGAGGACAGGCTGGCGAGCTCGTCGAGAAACAGCGTGCCGCCGTCGGCCTCCTCGAACCGCCCGTGGCGGGTCTTGACGGCGCCGGTAAAGCTGCCCGCTTCATGCCCGAACAGCTCGGCCTCGATCAGATTTTCCGGGAGCGCGGCGCAGTTCATCGTCACCAGCGGCCCGGCCCAACGGCCCGACAGGTGGTGGAGGCGCTCGGCGATCAATTCCTTGCCAGTGCCGCGTTCGCCGATCACCAGCACCGGTCGGTTCAAAGGCGCGGCGCGGCTGGCGCGCTCGACCGCGTCAAGAAAGGCCAGGCTCGACCCGACGAATTGATTGGTCCGCTCCATGTTCCGAATAGTTGGTGTCTCGCACCATCGTTTGGCAAGGTATTTCGTGCCGAAAAGCTCTAGAAAAATGCGTTTTTTCCGCGTTCTTGCGGTTTACGGAAAGTTGGCACAGAGCTTGAATAGGATATTGCAACACGGCGCCACTGCACGGAGTGCTTCATGGGTATCTTTTCCCGCACGCGGGACATCTTCGCAGCCAATATGACCGAGCTGCTCGACCGCGCCGAAGATCCGGCGCGGATGATCCGCATGATCATCCTCGAAATGGAAGAGACGCTGGTCGAGGTTCGCGCCTCCGCGGCGCGGTCGATCGCCGACGGCAAGGAAATGCGCCGGGCGATCAGCCGGCTCGATGAATTGCAGGCAAGCTGGACCGAGAAAGCCGAACTGGCGTTATCGAAAGACCGCGAGGATTTGGCCAAAGCCGCGCTGATGGAACGGCAAAAGGCGACCGACATGGCCGACGGTCTGCGCGCCGAAATTAAGTCAATCGAGGATACGCTGAAAAGCTACGAGGTCGACATCGCCAAGCTGCAGGGCAAGCTTCGCGAAGCGCGCAGTCGCCAAAATGCGATTGCCAACCGCCTGGAAAGCGCGGTGACTCGCGCCAAGGCCAGTGAATTGCTCAACGGTGGTCGGACCGAGGACGCCTTCTCGCGCTTCGAAATCCTTGAGCGCCGCGCCGATTTCGCCGAAGGCCGCGCCGATGCGCTTGGTATGACCGGGCCGAAGAGCCTCGAGGAAGAAATCGCCGAGCTTCGCGCCAGCGACAGCGTCGACGCCGAACTGGAAGCAATGAAGGCCGCAATGAAGGCCAAGGGGGTTTAAGTGGAAGACGTTTTGGTACCCGCGATCGTCATGGGGATCTTGTTCCTCGCATTGCCGTGGCTGATCTTTCATTATGTGACCAAGTGGAAGACGGCGAAGACGCTGACCGGGGCCGACGAGCAATTGCTCGACGATCTCCACGACGCGGCACGCCGGCTCGATGACCGGCTATGCTCGATCGAACGGATCATGACCGCCGAGAACCCCGAATGGCGGCAGAATTGCCTGCCCGGATCGGTCGGGCGCGAGAGCAGCGGCAGCCTGCTCAAGGATTTCGAGAATTTGCAGAGCCGCACCGAACGGCTGCTCGGCGAGAGGAAGTAAGACCATGGTGCAGCCGGCAAGCCGAACGCGTTTCTATCGCGACAAGCGCCGCGGCAAGATCCTCGGGCTATGCGCCGGGATCGCCGATTATACCGGGATCGACGTCAGTCTGGTCCGCTGGATGTTGGTGTTCGCCACCTTCTTTAGCGGCGGATCGACCATTCCGCTGTATTTTGTGGCCGGGTGGATCTCGCCCGACCGGCCGCGCGAACTCGATCGCGACGACGCCGACCAGCAGCAGTTCTGGCAGGGCGTCCGCGCCTCCCCCGCCCGCTCGGCACGAGCGATCGGCAGCCGGCTTCGCGACGTCGATCGGCGGCTGGCCGACATCGAACATTATGTCACCACCGAAAATCGCAGCCTGGCCAACGAAATCGAGCAATTGCGCTGAACGCCGCGTCTACCTGGGGGCAACGAATATGAATTTTGGCGGACCTATCTTCGTCTTGGCGCTCATCGCCATTTCGACCATCGGGTGGATCGTCACCACCGCGATCCGCGCGCGTCACGGCTATCCGCTGGAGGGCGAATGGGGCGGCAAAGTGATCAAGGAAGATCCGGCTTCGGCGCAGCTGCTGGCCGAGAATGAAGCGCTCAAGACAACCGTCGGACGCCTCGAGGAGCGCCTCAAGGTCCTGGAGCGAATTGCCACCGACCCGTCGCGCCAATTGGCCGACGACATCGACAATCTTCGCTAGGAACGAGGCGATCATGGACCCTGAAGTTGCCCGAGTGTTCGATTTCGTCCGGCACGTCTTGCCGATCGTCGCGACGATAACGCTTATCGGAACCGGCGGCTGGGTGTTCACCACCTGGCTGCGGATAAAAAATGGCTATCCGCTTGACGGCAAATGGGGGCAGGCCATCCATCCGCGAAGCGACAAGGAAGCAATGGAGCGGATCAAGTTGCTGACCGGCGAGAATGCTCAACTTCGCGCCGAAATCGGATCTATGAAGGATAGGCTGGAGACGATCGAGCGGATCGTTACCGACCAGCCGTCGCGGCTGGCGCGCGAAATCGACCAACTGGCAATCGACAAGGGGGGACGCGCATAATGAATACGGGTGACTTGATCGGACTGCTAATCGTCGTCGCCATTCCAATGCTATTTCTCGGCTATATGGGGAAACGCTACTTCGCATATCGCGAACGGCGGCTCGATGCAGAGACCGGCATGGCAGCGGAAAAAGCGGCTCAATATGCCACTTCGAACGCCGAGCTCGAGCACCGCCTTCGCGTCGTCGAGCAGATCGTGACCGATCGCGGGATCGACACGGCGGCACAAATCGAGGCATTGCGCGCGCCTCGCCTGACTAGGGAGCCAGTCCAGTCATGAATGATATTGCAAGCTGGATTTGGGTTCTCATTCCCCTTGCCGCGATTGGAATCGCGCCGTTCAAGATGTGGCTGCGGATGAAAGAGCGTCAGATAATTGCCCAGACGGACTTGGCAGCCGAAAAAAGCGCCCAATATGCATCGCATGTCGAGCGGCTCGAACAGCGCGTACGGGTGCTCGAACAAATTGCTACCGACCGCGGCGTTGAAACCGCGGCGCAAATCGAGGCGCTTCGTGCCCCGCGCCTGACCGGAGTTGACGCCAAATGAATCCCTTTGAGTTTGTTCTCTTGATCATTCTGATCACCACGGTCGGCGGGATTATCCGGGCGCGGATGGGGCTCCCGTCCCTTCGCTCTGGACGCGGCAGGAACAGGCAGGGGTTCGGCGGCTTTGATCATGACGAGCCGCGTCAACTTCCCCGCGACGATGCCGAATCCGTGCGCCTGAAGGAAGAGGTCAAGATGCTCAAGGAGCGAGTCCAGACGCTCGAGCGGATCGCGGTCGACAAGGAGAATAGTCTGGCGCGCGAAATCGATGCCTTGCGCGACCGCTAGATGACG
>JBBRSX010000196.1:0-10478 GCA_038244925.1 Hyphomicrobiales bacterium
ACCGGCCTGCGGAACCCGGACGGCAGCTGGAAGACAAAGTGACGGGGGTGCGTCACTGGAATATTGAAACCGTTAACCCCACATGCGTAGTATAGCCCGTGGGCGTCCGAGATTCGGTGCCCGCGATACAGTGAAAGGAATGGTCCCTGGCCACATCTGTATTGTCCAAGTCTGTTTTACCCAAGGTTCCCAAGAAACCGGCCGCCAAAACCGCGCGTAAAACATCGACTCAAGCTGCGGCCTTGAAGGCGCAACCCGACGCCGACAAGACGCTGAATATGATCCTCTCCCGCCTCGACGATATGAAGGCGGAAGAAACGGTCACCATCGACCTTCGCGGCAAATCTGCATTTTCCGACTACATGATCGTCACCTCGGGCCGGGCCAACCGGCACGTCGGCGCGATCGCGGAAAATGTCGCGAAAGCCCTGAAGGAAACCGGAATCAACAACCTCCATATCGAGGGCTTGCCCAATTGCGACTGGGTATTGATCGATTCCGGCGACGTGATCGTGCACGTGTTCAGACCCGAGGTTCGCGAATTCTACAATCTCGAGAGATTGTGGACGCAGGGCCCGACGGCGGCGAAGGCGGTCTAGGTTTTCGAGCCGATGCGAATCGGCTCGGCGCATGCTGGTTGAGCTGCGCGCGTTCGAGCGCGCGAGTTATTGATTTGACGCTTTTTCTGCGGCAAACCGGTTCCCATTCCCGGATCGAGTCCGGGGACAGGCCTTGCCGGAAAATTCTGTTATGCGCCTCGTCGTCATTTCGATCGGCCGGCTGAAGCAGGGCCCGGAGCGGGAGCTGTCCGAGCGTTACCGCGAACGATTCGACGACATCGGCCGCAAGCTCGGCTTTCGCGGCCTCGATATCCATGAAATTCCCGAGAGCCGCGCGCGCGACGCCGCCACCCGGATGACCGAGGAAGCCGCGGCGATGTCTGCCGCGATCCCGCAAAAATCCGTGCTGGTGGCGCTGGATGAGCGCGGCGACAATATCGACAGCGCCGCTTTTGCCCGGCATCTCGGCCGCTGGCGGGACGAACAGGTTGCCAACACTATTTTTGCAATCGGCGGCGCCGACGGACTTTCGCCCGATTTGCGGCGCAAGGCAAAGTTGCGAATGGCGTTCGGCTCCGCGACCTGGCCGCACCAAATGGTTCGCGTCATGCTTCTGGAACAGGTCTATCGGGCCGCGACCATTCTGGCGGGTCACCCTTATCACCGCGCGTAAGCCGCGGCAGCCGCAAACGATTGAACGTTCAAGAGAGCGCCGACCAATTCCGATGCAGCCAGAGCGGACCATTCATTCCTACCCTGACACCACCGGCCGCGGCCGGCCCGCTTCCGTCCGCATTCCGCTTTCGATCGCGCTGTTGTCCGCCGGCTTTGCAAGCCTCAGCCTGTCGCCGGCCACCGCGCAGGTCGCCGCTTCGACGCCGCAGACCTCGACGTCACAGACTTCGACGCCACAGACTGCGGCCGCTTCACCCGACGCCATCAAGCAGCGCGAGCAGGAGTTGGAGGCCACCCGCGCCCAGCAAAAGAGCGCCGCCGACGCGCAAGAGAAGCTCAAATCCGAAATCGCGGCGATCGGCCAGGATCGCAGCAAACTCAATCAGCAGTTGATCGACATCGCGGCGCAGGTGCGCAGCGTCGAGACCAGGATCGGCGACGCCGAAGCGCGGCTGCGCCCGCTGGATTCCCGCGAGCGGCAAATCCGCCGTTCGCTCGATTCGCGCCGTTCCGAGATTGTCGAGGTGCTGGCGGCCCTGCAACGGGCGGGACGGCGCACGCCGCCGGCCTTGCTGGTAAGGCCGGAAGACGCGCTGCAATCGCTCCGCACCGCCATGCTGCTCGGCGCCGTGGTTCCCGAACTGCGGGCCCGTGCGGAGAAATTGACCGGCGACCTCACCGAGCTGGTAACGCTTCGCAAGGCCATCGCCACCGAGCGGGACCGGCTCGCGGCGGACCGCGACAAGCTCAGGGACGACCAGACCCGGCTCGCCGCCCTGGTCGGCGAACGGCAGCGCCAGCAGAGTTCGGTCGAAAAAGACATGGAAGCGGAAGGCGCCCGCGCCATTACGCTGTCCAGGCAGGTCGACAACCTGCAGGGCCTGATCACCAAAATGGAGCAGAACCTGAAGAGCGCCGCGAAGGCGGCCGCAACCGCCAGCCTGCAGGGGGCACCCGCCGCCCCCAACGGCAAGCCGAATCTGGGGGCGCTGAAGAACCCTGCCCGGCTGAGTCCGGCCATTGCTTTCGCCTCCGCCAGGGGTTTATTCGCGTTGCCGGTTAATGGCGTCAAGATTCGCGATTTTGGCGGTTCCAATGGCGCGGGCGGCGTAGAAAAAGGCATTTCTTTGGCAACCCGGCCGGGAGCCCAGGTCACAACACCGTGTGATGGCTGGGTTGTTTACGCCGGTCCGTTCCGCAGCTATGGACAACTCTTGATCCTCAATGCCGGGGGCGGGTATCATGTCCTGATCGCCGGGATGGAGCGCATTTCGGTTAACATCGGCCAGTTTGTACTTACGGGGGAGCCGGTCGCGACCATGGGGACGGCGTCTCAGGTCGCATCCATTCTCGCGACCAATGCGAGCCAGCCAGTGCTCTATGTCGAGTTCCGTAAGGACGGCACTCCAATCGATCCAGGCCCATGGTGGGCCGCAAATGAAGGCGAAAAGGTTCGCGGATGATGCGCAAGACTTCTGTAGTTCTCCTCAGCGCCGCCGCCGGTGCGGCTTTGACGCTCTTCATCACCCAGCCTCGCGCTGTCCTGATGGGATCGAGCGCGCGTGCCGCCACCTCGGACACCTATCGCCAGCTCAATCTGTTCGGCGACGTCTTCGAGCGCGTGCGCAGCGACTATGTCGAGAAGCCGGACGACGGCAAGCTGGTCGAGTCCGCGATCTCGGGCATGCTGACCGGCCTCGATCCGCATTCCAGCTACATGGACGCCAAGAGTTTCCGCGACATGCAGGTGCAGACCCGCGGTGAATTCGGCGGGCTCGGCATCGAAGTCACGATGGAAGACGGCTTGATCAAGGTGGTCTCGCCGATCGACGATACGCCGGCCTCCAAGGCCGGCATCATGGCCAACGACATCATCACCAATCTCGACGACGAAGCCGTGCAGGGTCTGACCCTCAACCAGGCGGTCGAGAAAATGCGCGGCCCGGTCAACACCAAGATCCGCCTCAAGATCGTCCGCAAGGGCCAGGACAATCCGATCGACGTCACGCTGGTCCGCGACAATATCCGCGTCCGTTCGGTACGCGCGCGCGTCGAAAGCGACGACATCGCCTATATCCGCGTCACCACCTTCAACGAGCAGACCACCGAAGGCCTGAAGCGCGAGATCGGCAACCTGTCGAACCAGATCGGCGACAAGCTGAAGGGCTACATCATCGACCTGCGCAACAATCCCGGCGGCTTGCTGGAGGAAGCGGTCACCGTTTCCGACGCCTTCCTGGAAAAGGGCGAGATCGTTTCCACCCGCGGCCGCAACGCCGAGGAAACCCAACGCCGCGCCGCCCATGCGGGCGACCTGACCAAGGGCAAGCCGGTGATCGTGCTGATCAACGGTGGCTCGGCTTCGGCCTCGGAAATCGTCGCCGGTGCGTTGCAGGACCACAAGCGCGCAACGCTGGTCGGCACCCGCTCGTTCGGCAAGGGTTCGGTACAGACCATCATTCCGCTCGGCAGCGGCAACGGCGCGCTGCGTCTGACCACCGCGCGCTACTTCACGCCGTCGGGCCGCTCGATCCAGGCCAAGGGCATCGTGCCCGATATCGAAGTGCTGCAGGACGTGCCGGACGAGTTGAAGTCCCGCACCGACACCAAGGGCGAAGCTTCGCTGCGCGGCCATCTGAAAAATGACGGCGACGAGAAGACCGGCTCGCAATCCTACGTGCCGCCGGACGCCAAGGACGACAAGGCGCTGAAGACGGCAGCCGACCTGCTGCATGGCATCAAGTCCACTGCGGCGGCCCCTGCCGCGACCGGCGACAAGGCCGCGGCTGACAAGCCGGCCAACAAGGCCGCGAACTGATCGAATCTAAGCAAGTTTTCCGGAAAGGGCGGCCCTCGGGCCGCCCTTTTTTGTTTGCAGGTTCCGGCCTTCCCGGCGGGTCCTGCCCTGCGGCTTTTGCGGCTCGCACGGGCGCTCGAATCCGGCCCATCGTGGTATCGTCGATCAGGTTGATTCGGGGAGGTTCATGACGGAGACGGCCGACGAACTGAGCACACCGCTCGGAAAGAAAACGGAGCGCCAGAAGCGCCGGTTTCGGCTGCCGTTTTCGGCGATGCAGGCGCTGGCCGTGCTGCTCGGCCTGTTCCTGGTCGCCTTCCTCACGACAGCCCTTTTTACCGACAATCCGCTGGGCGGCGAGCCGGTCGCCCATATCGCCCTGCGCAAGCCCGCGGCGGACGACAAGCAAGCCATGGCGGCTCCTACCCCCGGCCATGGCGAGCCGGCCGCGAAGGCCGCGCACAAGGAGGCCGCCGGCGGCGAGAACAAGACCGTCACCATCATCGACGGCTCCAGCGGCAAGCGCCAGGATGTGGTGATCGGCGGCGGCGACGGCGCCGACAAGACCGGCGCCGAAGCGGCACCTGCCGCCACGATGGCCGGCATCGATCCGCGCCTGCTGGAGAAGACACGCTACGGCATGATCCCCGTCGTTGCGGACGGCCTGAAACCCTTCACGGTCTATGCCGCAGAAGCCGACCGCGCCAAGGCGGCCAAAATGCCCGTCGTCGCCATCGTCATCGGCGGCCTCGGCGTCGGCGCCGCCAAGACGGCCGACGCCATCATGAAGCTGCCACCGGCGGTGACGCTGGCGTTCACGCCCTACGGCGCGGACCCCAGCAAACTCACCGAGCGGGCCCGCGCCCAGCGCCACGAGATCCTGCTGCAGATCCCGATGGAGCCGTTCGACTATCCGGACAACGATCCCGGCCCGCAGACCCTACTGACCAGCCTGCCGCCGGAACAGAATATAGACCGCCTGTACTGGCACCTGAGCCGGTTCCAGGGCTATGCGGGCATTGCCAATTTCATGGGCGCGCGCTTCGTGGCGACCGATGCGGCGATGCAGCCGATCATCCGCGAGGCGGCCAAGCGCGGTCTCAGCTATCTCGACGATGGCTCGACCCCGCGCAGCGTCGCGTCGTCCCTGGCGGCGGACCAGACGATGCCGTTCGCGAAGGCGGATTTCGCCATCGACGCGGTCCCGACCTCGGCGGAGATCGACCGGACGCTGATCAAGCTCGAGACGCTCGCCAAGGAACGCGGGCTGGCGGTCGGCGTGGCCTCGGCCCTGCCGATTTCGATCGAGCGGATTGCGGCCTGGATCAAGACCCTCGATAGCCGCGGCATCATGCTTGTGCCATTGACAACGGTGATGCTGAAATCAAAATCAGGCTAGAGATCATCCGAGGGCCCATCCGGACTTCCGGACGAAGCCGATGCGATCGATGATGCCTTAAGGAGTCCTGACGGAATGGCACGCTACGAGGATCTGCCTTACCGGACCTGCGTCGGCATGATGCTGATCAACGCAGCGGGGCTGGTCTTCATCGGCCGCCGCGCCGGTGGCATCGAGCATGTCGATGAAACCCACGTCTGGCAGATGCCGCAGGGCGGCGTCGATCCCGGCGAAGACACCTGGGCCGCGGCAAAGCGCGAGCTCTACGAGGAAACCAGCGTCCGGTCGTTGGAGAAGCTCGGCGAGGTCCAGGACTGGCTGATCTACGACATTCCACGCACCGTCGCCGGCCGCACCTGGAAAGGCCGCTATCGCGGACAGCGGCAGAAATGGTTCGCGGTGCGCTTCACCGGCAAGGACAGCGAGATCAACGTCGCCAGCCCCGGCGGCGGCCACAAGGCCGAATTCGTCAACTGGCGCTGGGAGCCGATGAAGAACCTCCCCGAACTGATCGTCCCCTTCAAGCGGCCGGTCTATGAGCGCGTGGTGAAGGAATTTTCGAGCCTCGCAGGCGGCTGATCGATTTCTTTCGGCTGCGTTTTCCGCGCAGACAGTCTATGCAATCAGCACAAGCCTGCAGCCCAAGCTTGACTGTGAACCGGGATCCCATTCACGCGAA
This sequence comes from Hyphomicrobiales bacterium, assembly GCA_038244925.1. Classification (GTDB taxonomy): domain Bacteria; phylum Pseudomonadota; class Alphaproteobacteria; order Rhizobiales; family Xanthobacteraceae; genus Bradyrhizobium. The sequence continues at coordinate 6,111 of JBBRSX010000196.1, forward strand.
GCGCCATGCAAGACAAACCCTATCGCCCCAATGTGGGGATCGCCTTGTTCAACGGCTCGGGCTGCGTGCTGATCGGCCGCCGCTTTCGGGACGACGGGCCGGAAATCGTTCTGCCCGGCCTCGAATGGCAGATGCCGCAAGGCGGCATCGACGCCGGCGAGAATCCGCGCGATGCGGTCATGCGCGAACTCTGGGAAGAAACCGGTGCCAGCCAGGCCGAGCATCTCGGCGAGACCGACTGGATGACCTACGAGTTTCCGCCCTATGACGGGTCGCCGACTCATCGCCTCGCCAAATTCCGCGGCCAGCGCCAGAAGTGGTTCGCTTTGCGATACACCGGACGTGACGATGAGATCGATCCGCTGACGCCGCGCAACGGGCAGCCGGCCGAGTTCGACAGCTGGCGCTGGGAGCGGCTCGACCGCGTCGCCGACCTCGTGGTGCCGTTCCGGCGCGACGTGTACCGGACGGTGGCGCGGTTGTTCGCCGAATTCGCACCGGTTGGCTAGATCTCTCCATCCGGCGGAATTGGAACTCGAATCTTTTTTTGTTTTCGATATCGTTTTTTCTGCAACCGGTCGCCAGTTCATCCGTAACCGCTATAACGGCATTGCGTCCGTGATTGGCGTTCGGAATAACCTGCACTGCGAGATGTTTTGCCTGACATGAAGGAAGTGATTGTGATCAAGCGCCGACGGGCCTGGGAATGGCAGTTGCGCGATCAAAGCGGCATCCTGGTCATTGGCGGGCGCGAGAGAACCCGCCCGGCTGCGCGCTATCAGGGCTATCGCGCATTGTTCATGCTGCTGGCCTCGAGTTGGCGGGTGAGCGGCCTCCCGGTCGCTCCGAACCTTGCCGACGAGAAATTTCGACATACGCAATGATTGACGCTTCGTCGGTCGATATGCTTTCCGAACCTCAGCTTTTATTTTGACAAGCGTTCCTGGCGCGCTCGAAAATGCTAGTTCGGTCCGACCGAGAACGGGCCAATTGCAATGACGTGGCAATCGCTGTCATGTTTAACGCACTCGGCGAGTGCGCCATTGACCGCGACCTGCTCGGAGGCGGCCTTCAATCCCAGCCCCGGCCTCCCGGACGCGCCCACCGCAACTGCGTTCCAGCCGATCGTTGCATCGGTGATCTGACGCGCGGCGTCGTCGCGCGCGACGGCTGATATCACCGCGTTGCCGGCAACCTTGAAGAAGCCCGTTACCTTCAACGTGGTTGGAACAGGAACGATAAAATTATCGTCGACCGCGACAATCATGCAGGCAACGCCGGCGATCGCACCGCACGACTCGATTACCCTTCGCACACCTTCGTCGACCGAGTCCTGAGCGGTCAGAAAATAATACGCACCACCGGGCCCGAGGGCGAGCATCTTGGATTTTCGGCCAGGCCCGTAACCGGTTTCAAGCCTCGCCTTGCCGACATCGCGCGTCAGCGGCACGTCCTTGGCCACGAACGGCTGCTCGACCGCAAGAACATGCCTGACCCAAGGCTGCGGCGGCACCGGCGGCTTGCCATGCGCCCATACAACGCTATTGCCGACTGCATAGAGTTCGCATTTCCGCGGTGACTGCGCGGCGTCGGCGCGTTTCTGACATTGCTCGACGGCGGCGGTCTTCGCAGCATCCTCACTCGGTTGTCCGGTAACGGCGCCGTGGAAGCCACCGATATTGAGGGATACGGCCTTGAAGTCGGTCGCCGTCGTGTAATCGTTGGCAAGCGCTGCCCGGTTTCTTTCGCTGAGGAACGGAACATTCGCGGCAGCGAATTTTTCGATCGAAGCGATCGGCGGCGGCGAAGGCGCGGGCGGTACCGGCGCGGATGACGCAGCCTTCGCTGCCTGTGCTGGCACAGGCGCAGGCACGACCACCGGCGCCGGCGCCGGGCTCGCATTGTTGGCCGGTGCCGCGACCTTAACGGCCTGCGTCTCCAGCTTGGTGAAATAGAGAAAGCCGCCGACACCGATCGCGGCCAGACTGACCAGCGTGACCGCCACCGGCCACATCCAGTTCGGTTGCGAACCCGCTGGCTTGATCGGCTTTTTGACCTGAGGTGTCGCGTAGGTCCCGTCCTCGCGTCGCATCGCCACCATGTAGGCATGCACCGGCGTAGGAATGTTCTTCACTTCCTGGGCGCCGATATCGGCGAACTGGACCGACAGCTTGTTGGCGACCTGTTCGTGTACCGCGCGCGAGATACAAATGCCGCCAACCTCGGCAAGGCCCTCGAGGCGCGCCGCGATGTTGACGCCGTCGCCGAGCAGATCGCCGTCGCGCTCGACGACGTCGCCGATGGTGATGCCGATGCGGAAGGCCATCTGCCGGCTGGGCGGATACGCCATGTTCCGGGTGCGCAGGCTTTCCTGGATGTCGATCGCGCAGCGCACGGCTTCCACCGCACTCGGAAACTCCGCGAGGACGGCGTCACCTGCGGTATTGAAGATCCGGCCGCCGCCCTTGGCGATGAAATCGTCGGTGACCTGACGATAGGACGCCAGCCGCCGCAGCGTCTCCTCCTCGTCCTCGGCAACCAGTCGGCTGTAGCCGGCAATATCGGCCGCAAAAATCGCCGCGATCTTGCGTTTCATGAAACAGCCCTGGATAAAATCTGCGCTGGCAGAATGCCGTCAGAAGCCCGCGGGCGCAACTATAGCGTTTTCGAACGACAGGCGCTCCTCGTCCGGAGCAGTCCTTAAAATGAATTCAGCGCCCGTCACGATGTGACGAGCGCTGAATTTATTGAAGTTTTATGGAAGCTGCCGGCCTAATGCATCGCGGTCGTGCTGACCTCTTGCTGGATGCTCTTGAAGTGATCCAGGCGCTCGAGCGCACGGTCGAGTTCGAAGCCTTCCTTCTCGGCGAGCTTGGCTTCCATCTCCGAGATGGTCTCGGCGAACTGTGCCCGGTCGAGCTCGGCCGTCGAGGTCGCGACCTCGGCGAGCACGGTAAGACCCTTCTCCGACATTTCGGCGATGCCGCCGAGTACGATGATCTTCTGATGCACACCGCCGGTGATAACCGTCAGGACCCCCGGTCGGATCCCGGCCACGATCGGCGCGTGTCCTGCCAGCACGCCGAAATCACCTTCGGTGCCGGGGATGTCGACCTGATCGACTTCGCCGGAGAAGGCGAGCTTTTCGGGTGAAACCAGATCGAAGTGGAAGGTGGACATCGGGAAAACCTGCGAATGGGGAGTGGCGAATAGCGAGTGGCAAAGCAGGAGCAGCTATTCGCTACTCCCTATTCGCCATTCGCCCGTCTTACGCTGCTTCGGCCGCGAGCTTCTTGCCCTTCTCGACGGCTTCTTCGATCGCGCCGACCATGTAGAAGGCGGCTTCCGGAAGGTGATCGTACTTGCCATCACAGATGGCGCGGAAGCCCTTGATGGTGTCGGCGAGGTCGACGAACTTGCCCGGCGAGCCGGTGAAGATTTCGGCGACGTGGAACGGCTGCGACAGGAAGCGCTCGATCTTGCGGGCGCGGGCGACGGCGATTTTGTCTTCTTCCGACAATTCGTCCATGCCGAGAATGGCGATGATGTCCTGCAGCGACTTGTAACGCTGCAGCACCTGCTGAACCATACGCGCGGTCTGATAGTGCTCTTCGCCGACGATCAGCGGGGAGAGCATGCGCGAGGTCGAGTCGAGCGGGTCCACCGCCGGATAGATGCCCTTTTCCGAGATCGCGCGGTTCAGCACCGTGGTCGCGTCCAAATGGGCGAACGAGGTGGCGGGCGCCGGCTCGGTCCAGTCGTCGGCGGGCACGTAGATCGCCTGCACCGAGGTGATCGAACCCTTGTGCGTCGTGGTGATGCGCTCCTGCAGCGCGCCCATGTCGGTCGCGAGCGTCGGCTGATAACCCACGGCCGAAGGAATACGACCGAGCAGCGCCGACACTTCGGACCCGGCTTGCGTGAAGCGGAAGATGTTGTCGATGAAGAACAGCACGTCCTGGCCCTGATCGCGGAAATTCTCGGCGACCGTCAGCCCCGACAGCGCAACGCGCATGCGGGCGCCGGGCGGCTCGTTCATCTGGCCGAACACCAGCGCGCACTTCGACTTGACGCTCGGATCGGGATTATGCGGATCGGCGTTGACCTTGGATTCGATGAACTCATGATAGAGGTCATTGCCTTCGCGGGTCCGCTCGCCGACGCCGGCGAACACCGAATAACCACCGTGCGCCTTGGCGACGTTGTTGATCAGCTCCTGAATCAGCACGGTCTTGCCGACGCCGGCGCCGCCAAACAGGCCGATCTTGCCGCCCTTGGCGTAAGGCGCCAAGAGGTCGACGACCTTGATGCCGGTGACGAGAATTTCAGCTTCCGTGGCCTGGTCGGTATAGGTCGGCGCCTCGGCAT
>JBBRSX010000197.1:0-10451 GCA_038244925.1 Hyphomicrobiales bacterium
CCAGCGCTCGCCCTCTTCGTCTTCGCTCTCGATAAGCACCCGCGTCACCGCCTCGGTGCCGCCATTGAGGATACGGACGCGATAGTCGATCAGCTTCAGGCCTTCGATGTATTTCTGGTACTTGCCGAGGTCTTTTCGTAGCGCCACGTCGAGCGCGTTGACGGGACCGTTGCCTTCGGCCGCCGAGATCAAATGCTCGCCGGCGACATCGACCTTGACCACGGCGAGCGCCACCGTGACGCGCTGGCCGTTGGCGTTGTAGCGCTGCTCGACATTGACGTCGAACTGCTCGACCCGGAAATATTCCGGCACCTTGCCGAGCGTGCGCCGCGCCAAGAGGTCGAACGAGGCGTTGGCGGACTCGTAGGCAAAGCCGGCCGCCTCGCGCTCCTTCAACTCCTCGACCAGCCGCGCCAGCTTCGGATCGCTCTTTTCATAGGCGATGCCGGCGCGGTCGAGTTCGGCCATCACGTTGGAACGCCCGGCCTGGTCGGACACCAGCACCTTGCGGTGGTTGCCGACCAGTTCCGGCAGCACGTGCTCATAGGTGTGCGGGTCCTTCATCACGGCGGAAGCATGAATGCCGGTCTTGGTCACGAACGCGCTTTCGCCGACATAGGCGGCGTGGCGGTTCGGCGCGCGGTTGAGCATGTCGTCGAGCGTGCGCGACACTGTCATCAGGGTCGCCATCTTCTCGGGCGTGACGCCGATCTCGAAGGCGTCGGAGAACTCGTTCTTCAGCCGCAGCGTCGGGATCAGCGAACAGAGGTTGGCGTTGCCGCAGCGCTCGCCGAGCCCGTTCAGGGTGCCCTGGATCTGCCGCGCGCCCGCGCGCACCGCCGCCAGCGAATTCGCCACCGCCTGCTCGGTGTCGTTATGGGCGTGAATGCCGACGTGACCGCCGGGAATATTTTTGACGACATCGCCGACGATCGTCTCAACTTCGTGCGGCATGGTGCCGCCATTGGTGTCGCACAGCACCACCCAGCGCGCGCCGGACTCATAGGCGGCTTTGGCACACGCCAGCGCGAATTCGGCGTTTTCCTTGTAGCCGTCGAAGAAGTGCTCGCAGTCGACCATTACCTCACGGCCGGCGGCCTTGGCGGCAGCAACACTGTCGCGAATCGAGGCGATGTTTTCCTCGTTGGTGGTCTCGAGCGCGACGCGGACCTGATAGGCAGAGGCCTTTGCGACGAAACAGATCGCATCCGCCTTGGCCTCGATCAGCGCGGCCAGGCCCGGATCGTTCGAGGCCGAGCGGCCCGGACGGCGCGTCATGCCGAAGGCAGTGAAGCGCGCGTGGTCGAGTTTCGGTTTGGTGGCAAAGAATTCGGTATCGGTCGGGTTGGCGCCGGGATAGCCGCCCTCGACATAGTCGATGCCGAGTTCGTCGAGCATGCCGGCGATGATCTGCTTGTCATGCAGCGTGAAATCGACGCCGTTGGTCTGGGCGCCGTCGCGCAGCGTAGTGTCGAACAGATAGAGGCGTTCGCGGCTCATGATGGCGCTCCCGGCGCGGCGTTTTCAGCCAGCGTCTTCTGCATCGTGGTGTTGGCGAGCCATTCGCCGTTGACGGTGACGGTGTTGCGCTGCTTGCCGACATAGCCGCGCTTCTGGAAGAAGTGCTCCGCGGTGTCGCTGGCATCGACCGTGAGACTCTTGGCGCCACGGGCACCGGCGAGCTTTTCCAGCGCATCGACCAGCATCGAGGCGACGCCCTGCCCCGCCGCGCTCGGATGCACATAGAGCATGTCGATATGATCGGGCCCTCTAAGCGAGGCGAAACCCACCGGCGAATTCTGCAACGTCGCGATCAGCGTCAATTGTCCGGCGAGTTGTTTGCCGAATGTTGCTTCATCCTCGGCGATGGCCGCCCAGGCCGCCTGCTGCGCCTCGCTGTAGTCGTCGCCGGTCAATTCCCCGATTGCGGCGACGAAAATCGCCCCCAGGATCGAGGTGTCCGCCGGCAAAAACGGCCGCAGCGCGGGTTTGGGTAGGCTCTGTCCCATCGCGTCAAAACACTCCGAACAGTCGCAGCGCGAGCACGGCCGCGCCGAGGATCAAGGCCCACTTGATGAAGATGTAATAGCGCCAGTGCTTCGGGAACGGCGTGTCGGGTTTCGTCATTACGCGATCTCCCATGTAGTGACGGGTTTGCCTTCGGCGTCCTTGCCGTCCTTGATCGCAACGCCCATCGCGGCAAGCTCGTCGCGGATGCGATCGGACTCCCCAAAATCCTTCCGCGCGCGGGCGGCGGTGCGATCCGCAAGCAGGCGATCGACCTGTTGCGTATCGATGCCGCTCGCCTGCTGTTTGCGACCCTTCCACTCGGCAGCGCTCATGGAAAGCAGCCCGAGCAGCCGAAGCGAGGCCGCGAACTCGCCGCGCTCGCGTTCGCCGCCGGACGCCGCCGCGTGCCGCAGGCCGTGCAACACCGTGATCGTCTGCGCCGTGTTGAGATCGTCGGACAACGCCTCGATCACGGCGGCGGCCGGCCGGTTGCCTTTGGCGTCGGCCGCGACCGCATACCAGTCGTCGAGCGTTTTTGCGCTTTCCTCCAGCGATTTCGAGGTCCAGTCGATCGGCGAGCGATAATGCGTCTTCAGCATGTTGAGGCGCAGCACTTCTCCCGGCCACTCCGCCAGCGATTCCCGGATCGTGATGAAGTTGCCGGTCGACTTCGACATCTTCTCGCTCTCGACCTGCAGGAAGCCGTTGTGCATCCAGACATTGGCCATGCGGTCGGCGTGGAACGCGCAGCACGTCTGCGCGAGTTCGTTCTCATGGTGCGGAAACACCAGATCGATGCCGCCGCCGTGGATGTCGAACCGCTCGCCGAGGTGCTTCCACGCCATCGCCGAGCATTCGATGTGCCAGCCGGGACGGCCCGGTGTGGCGATGCCCGACGGCGACGGCCACGACGGCTCGCCCGGTTTGGCGGGTTTCCACAACACGAAGTCGGTGCCGTCGCGCTTGTAGGGCGCGACATCGACGCGGGCGCCGGCGATCATCTCGTCGAGCGAGCGGTTGCCGAGCGCGCCGTAGCGCGGCAGCACTTTATTCGCCGCGTTCATCGCCTGTGGCGAGAACAGCACGTGGTCTTCGGCGACATAGGCAAAACCACCCGCCACTAGTTTCTCGATGATCGCGCGCATCTCTTCGATATGTTCGGTGGCGCGCGGCTCGACCGTCGGCCGAAGCGAGCCGATGGCGTCGACATCGTCGTGAAACTGCTTCTCGGTCAGTTCGGTGACCTTGCGGATCGCCTCATTGAGCGGCAGGCCGGGAAAATCCCGCGCCGCGCGCACGTTGATCTTGTCGTCGACGTCGGTGATGTTGCGGACATAGGTGACGTGATTTTCACCGTAGACATGCCGCAGCAGCCGGAACAGCACGTCGAACACGATGACCGGGCGCGCATTGCCGATATGGGCGAAGTCGTAGACCGTCGGCCCGCAGACGTACATGCGCACGTTGTCGGGATCGAGCGGCGTGAACGGCCGCTTCTCCTTGGTCAAGGTATCGTAGAGTCGAAGTTCCATGGCGTACCCATCCCTTGCGGCCGGGCGTCCAGTGATCTCATTTTTGAGAAAAGACGGCCTCAGCCAGCGAATCGCTAGCTAATAATCTCGCGGCAAATGCTGCAGATGGCGAGGAAACCGTTCATGTCGGCACCATGTCCCAGCCCGGGGCGCGGCGTCAAGCCTTGGTTGTGCCTCTTTTGCGGCCGATTCAGCCGCTCCCCGCCTCCCGGCCTGCCCCGGGCAAGCATGGTTAATCATTATTAACGTTTCGGGCCTATCTCTGGCGCGCGATACCAGAATCCCCTCACCGGTGCTTATCCATGCGAATCTCGTTGGCATTCATTGTAGATGCGTTTCTGGTCTGCGCGCTTCTGCTCGCCATTTCGGCGGCGCATGCCGACAGCCGTGTCTTCATCGTTGCCAACCAGGCCGACGGCTACGGCGTCGACCAATGCCTCGCCACGGGCGAGAAGTGCGGCGCTTATGCCGCCCGTTCCTATTGCCAGTCACGGGAATTTGCACAGGCCATTTCCTATCGCCGTGTCGACCCGGACGAAATTACTGGCTCGGTTCCGAGGGGTGGAAACGAGAAATGCAGCGGCGGCGGCTGCAATGAATACGTCGCGATCACCTGCCAGCGCTGAACCCGTTCATCGCAGCGAATCAAGGAGCGGTTTGCCACACCGGCGCCCCGGAAACGACGTGACGCTGCCCCGAGAAGCGGGTATTGGATGCGGCCTTGGCCGCAATCGCCGCCTTGGCCGTGCCACTTGGCTTTTGTGCCGCGCGGATCAGCTCTCAATGGCCGGATATGCTGAAAATACCTAAAGCTGCCTTCTCTCGCCCGCTCATGACCTGCGCCATGCTGTTCGGCCTCGCCGTATCCGGCGCGCCAGCGTTCGCGCAGATGAATCCGAACGCTTCGCAGCCACCGCCGCCGCAAGGCGGGCTGGGGGCCAACCCGATGTGCGGCCGGCTCGAAGGCCAGTTGGCGACCATCGATCGCGGCGCCGGAACCGGCGACCCGGCCAAGGACGAGCAAATCCGCCGATACCAGGAAGCCGCCGCCAAGCAACAGTCCGAACTCGATCGTGTCACCATGCAGGCCAAGCGCATGGGCTGCGAAAGCTCGGGCTTCTTCTCGCTGTTCAACGGCCAGTCGGCGCAATGCGCTCCGGTGAACAACCAGATCCAGCAGATGCGCGGCAATCTCGATCAGATCACCGGCAGCCTCGAGCGGCTGCGCAGCGGCGGCATCGGCGGCGCCGATCGCGAAAACCAGCGTCGCTCGGTGTTGACCGCGCTGGTCCAGAACAATTGCGGCCCGCAATACGCCGCCGCAGCGCGCGCCGGCAACGGCGGCGGCAATTTCATCGACAACCTGTTCGGCAACAACGGCAACCAGATCCCGCCGCCCGCCGCCGAATTCGGTCCACAATCCGGCACCTTCCGCACCGTGTGCGTCCGCACCTGCGACGGCGCCTATTTCCCGGTTTCCTTCGCCACCGTGCAGTCGCGCTTCCCCGACGACGAGAAGACCTGCAAGGCGCTGTGCCCGGCGACGGAAGCGACACTTTTCACCTACCGCAATCCCGGCGAAGACATCAACCAGGCGGTCTCGGTCAGCGGCCAGACCTACACGGCGCTGCCGAACGCGTTCAAGTTCCGCAGCGAGTTCAATCCATCCTGCGCCTGCAAGGCCGCCGGGCAAACCTGGTCCGACGCGCTGAAATCGGTCGAAGACAAAGCCGCCGCCGAACAGCAGGGCGATATCATCGTCACCGAGGAGAGCGCGAAGAAGATGCAGCAGCGCGCGCAGCCGGGGGCAGCAAAGAATACGCCCGCGGCCAAGAAGGGCGCGGCGTCCGCCGGCACCACGGCCACCGCGCCGCCTGCGGCGACGGCACCTGCCGCCGAGACCGCGCCGACCGACGAGAAGAAACCGATCCGTACCGTCGGACCCACTTTCATCCCGCCGAAACAATAGCTGTTTGCGGCCCCATAGTTCGAGACGCGCGAAGCCGCGCTCCTCACCATGAGGGTTCTGCTAGCTAGCCCTCGAACGCGTCGGCTGACGCCCCTCCCGTGCGTGCGACAAGCGCGTCGTCGGGCGCCGGCAGGGCCTTGCCATTGTCGCGAAAGCGGTTGGTGATGGGATAGCGGCGATCCCTGCCAAAGTTCTTTTGCGTCACCTTCACGCCCGGTGCCGCCTGCCGTCGCTTGTATTCGGCGACATTGAGCAAGCGGTCGATCCGCGTCACGACGTCGGCCGGGAAACCGGCGGCGATGATCTCGGCCAGCGGCTCCTCGCGCTCCACCAGGCGTTCCAGAATGCCGTCCAGCATCTCGTAGGGCGGCAGCGAATCCTGGTCAGTCTGGTTCTCGCGCAACTCCGCCGTCGGCGGCCGGATGATGATGTTGACCGGAATGACTTCGCCCGAAGGGCCCAGCGCGCCGTCCGGCTTCCATTCGTTGCGCAGGCTCGAAAGGCGAAACACCTCGGTCTTGTAGATGTCCTTGATCGGATTGAAGCCGCCGTTCATGTCGCCATAGATGGTGGCGTAGCCGACCGACATTTCCGACTTGTTGCCGGTCGTGACCACCATGGCGCCGGTCTTGTTCGAAATCGCCATCAGCAAGGTGCCGCGGGTACGCGCCTGCAGGTTTTCCTCGGTGATGTCGCGCGGCAGGCCGGCGAACGGAACAGAGAGAATCTTTTCGAAGCCGTTGACGGCGTCCGCGATCGGCAGCACCTCGTAGGGAAAGCCGAGTGCTTTCGCGAGTTTGGCCGCATCATCGAGCGAGACCTGCGCGGTGAAGCGAAACGGCAGCATCACGCCGCGTACTTTCTCGGCGCCGAGCGCGTCGACCGCGATCGCTGCGCACAGCGCGGAATCGATGCCGCCGGAGACGCCGAGCAGCACGCCCGGGAAACCGTTCTTGCGGACGTAGTCGCGCAAGCCGAGCACGCAGGCAGCATAGTCGCCCTTGTCGCCGTCGAGCAGCGGCGCCACCGGACCCTTGCAGCGCCAGCCGGCGGCGTCCCTGGTCCAGCGCAACGTGGTGATATTTTCCTCGAACGCCGGCAACTGCGCCGCGACCGACAGATCGGCATTCAGCGCGAACGAGGCGCCGTCGAACACCAGTTCGTCCTGGCCGCCGATCTGGTTGAGATAAACCAGAGGCAAACCGCTTTCGGTGACGCGGGCGACGGCGATCGACAGCCGCAGGTCGTTCTTGTCGCGAGCGTAAGGCGAGCCGTTCGGCACCACGAGGATTTCCGCGCCGGTCTCGGCCAGACACTCGACGACGTTTTCGTATTCTTCGGACTCTTCGAGCCAGATGTCCTCGCAGATGGGAACGCCGACCCGGATGCCGCGGACAGTCACCGGCCCTGCGGCAGGCCCACGCGCGAACAGGCGCTTTTCGTCGAACACGCCGTAGTTCGGCAGGTTGGCCTTGAAGCGCAGCGCGGCGATACGCCCCTGATCAAGCAGCGCGCAGGCGTTATAGAGCTTGCCGTCCTCGACCCAGGGCGTGCCGATCAGGATCGCCGGCCCGCTTACGCTTTCGCGCGCCAGTTCCTCGATCGCAACGCGGCAGGCCGCCTGGAAGGCGGGCTTCAGCACCAGGTCTTCCGGCGGGTAGCCGGTGATGAACAGCTCCGGCAACACCAGCAAATCGGCGCCATCGGCTTTCGCCTTGTCGCGCGCGACGCGGGCCATGGCGGCGTTGCCGGCGACGTCGCCGACCGTCGGGTTCAACTGCGCCAGCGTGATCGTGAAAGTGGGTTCGGTCATGGGGCGATGGTGCCTTGCAGCGCAGCAGACTTCAATCGATTGATTTAGATCGCGCCCATGCGTTCGGCGAGGGCGAACAGCCAGAACCCGGCGGCCATCAGCAACGCCACGCCGACGGCGGCCGATCCCATGTCCTTGACCCGCCCGATCTGCGGATCGTGATCGGTGGTCAGCCGGTCGGAGAGCTTTTCGATCGCGGTGTTGAGCAGTTCGACCACCAGCACGAAAGCGACCGCCGCGACCAGTTCGAACCGGCGCATCGCGGTGGCGCCGACCAGCCAGGCCAGCGGCAGCGACAGCGCCAGCGCGAAAATTTCCTCGCGGACAGCCTGCTCCGACCGGATCGCAAAAGCGAGACCGTTACGCGTGTTGACCGTGGCGCGCCAAATTCGCAGCAAGTCAGAGTCCCGCTACGGCCGGCATCGGCTTTTCCTTACCGACCCGGTCCTGCTTCAGCAGTTCGGCGATCAGGAAAGCCATGTCGATGGATTGTTCGGCATTGAGGCGAGGATCGCAGACCGTGTGATAGCGGTCGTTGAGGTCCTCGTCGGTGATGGCGCGGGCGCCGCCGATGCATTCGGTGACGTCCTGCCCGGTCATTTCCAGATGCACGCCGCCGGCATGGGTGCCTTCGGCGGCGTGGATCGCGAAGAACGATTTCACTTCGGACAGCACCCGGTCGAACGGGCGGGTCTTGTAGCCGGAGGTCGAGGTGATGGTGTTGCCGTGCATCGGATCGCACGACCACACGACCACGCGCCCTTCCCGCTTCACCGCGCGGATCAGCGGCGCCAGATGATCGCCGACCTTGTCGGAGCCAAAGCGGTTGATCAGCGTCAAGCGTCCCGGCTCGTTGTCGGGATTGAGGATGTCGATCAGCTTGATCAACTCGTCCGGCTTCAGCGACGGGCCGCATTTCAGGCCGATCGGGTTCTTGATGCCCCGGAAGTATTCGACATGACCGTGATCGAGCTGGCGGGTGCGGTCGCCGATCCAGATCATGTGGCCGGAGGTCGCGTACCAATCGCCCGTTGTCGAGTCGACCCGGGTAAATGCCTGCTCGTAGCCGAGCAGCAGCGCTTCGTGGCTGGTGTAAAAGTCCGTGGCGCGCAGTTCGGGATGGCTTTCGAGATCGAGACCGCAGGCGCGCATGAAATTCAGCGCATCGGAAATGCGATCGGCCAGTTCCTTGTAGCGGCGGGACTGCGGCGAGTCCTTCAGAAAGCCGAGCATCCACTGGTGCACGCTGCCGAGATTGGCGAAGCCGCCGGTCGCGAACGCCCGCAGCAGGTTGAGCGTCGCCGCCGACTGCCGATACGCCATCAACTGGCGCTGCGGATCCGGAACGCGCGATTCCCTGGTGAAGGCGATGTCGTTGATGATGTCGCCGCGATAGCTCGGCAGTTCGACGCCGTTGATCTTTTCGGTGTTCGACGAGCGCGGCTTTGCAAACTGCCCGGCGATGCGGCCGACCTTCACCACCGGCAGCGCGCCGGCATAGGTCAGCACGACAGCCATCTGCAGCAGCACGCGGAAGAAATCGCGGATGTTGTTGGCACCGTGCTCGGCAAAGCTCTCGGCGCAATCGCCGCCCTGCAAAAGGAAGGCCTCGCCGGCCGCAACCTTCGCGAGTGATTTCTTCAGATTGCGCGCCTCGCCGGCGAAAACCAGCGGCGGAAACGTGGCCAACTGCGCCTCGACATCCGCCAACGCCTTGGCATCGGGATAATCTGGCACTTGCAGCACCGGCTTGGTGCGCCAGCTGTCGGGTGTCCACCGCTCGGACATGAAGTTAACTCCTGAGCAAAAACCGCTACTTACCGGAAAGTCGCAAACGCGCCGCGTTATACACAGGGTGGTGTCGGACCGCCAGCCAGATTTCCAGCTGTTTCGTCAAGCCCTTGCGGCAAAAGCCGAATTCGCATTTGGTATGGCCGCTCGCGAGGACAGGTAGGAGATCGCGGTGACCGAGCCGGGTCTGGACGACGTATTTGCCGACGACATCACGCTGCCCGCGACGGATGGCTATCCGCTCGCGGCGACGCTGTTTTTGCCGCGCGGGGCCAAGCGCCATGCGGTGCTGATCAATTCGGCGACCGCTGTTCACCGCAAGCTCTATCGCGGCTTCGCCGGTTATCTCGCCAAGCGCGGCTGCGCGGTTCTCACCTACGACTACCGCGGCACCGGCGATAGCAGGCAGCAGGCGCTGACTGGCTACAACCAGGCAAAATCGCTGGTCGGCTTCAAGGCCTCGATGTCGGACTGGGCGGCGCAGGATGTTACGGCCGCGGTGTCCTGGATGCGCGAGCGCTACAAGACGTTGCCGTTCGCCTATGTCGGGCATTCGTTCGGCGGCCAGGCGCTCGGGCTGCTGCCGAACAACACCGAAATTTCGCGCGCGCTCCTGATCGCAGCGCAGGCCGGCTACTGGAAGCTGATGACGTCGCCGGAGCGTTATCGCGTCTATGCGCTGTTGAATTTCGTCGGCCTCCCCCTCACCCGCACGCTCGGCTACATGCCGGGCAAAGCTGGGTTGGGCATGGACCTGCCGAAGGACGCATTCCTGCAATGGGTCGGCTGGGTGATGAGCCCGCGTTATCTCTTTGATTCCAAACTCGACGCCTTGCAGAACTTTCCGAAATACACCGGCGCGCTGCGCGCGCTGTGCCTGTCCGACGATCCCGGGCGACGCGGCCGGCGGTTGAATTGCTGTGTTCGGGGTTCACCTCGATCAAGCCCGACATCATCACCGTGACGCCGGCCGATACCGCTGCCGCCAATATCGGCCATATGGGTTTCTTCCGCGCCGAACATCGCGACACGTTGTGGCGCGGTGCGGCGGAATGGATTCAGGCGGGGGAGTAGTGCCATCATCGCTCTTGTAGCCCGGATGAGCGCAGCGATATCCGGGGCGGTGATAGAGCAGTCCCCGGATGTCGCTGCGCTCATCCGGGCTACGAAGCACGACTCCGCATTCTCGCGGCGCTGATCGCCCGAGGTTTTGCATTTCGTTGCCCTCATAAATACAGAGGGCGCAGGGAAGACCGGGTGCGCGCCGCACCCGCGGTCTCGCGTGCAATAGATGCATCGTAGTGCGCACACGAGCATACAGGTTTGGCGGAAACAC